>NZ_CP109502.1:300000-600000 GCF_036231985.1 Streptomyces sp. NBC_01426 | reverse complement strand
CGGAGAGGCGTTGCCGGTCGGGTCGGGCTGCTCGGCTTTCAGGCGTTCCGCAGAGCGCTCGGCGCGGCGGCGTACTTCACGCACGCGGGCATGGAGTCCCGCAGATCGGGGCCGCGCAGCCCGCGGCTTCCGCGGGGCAGAAGACCGCACTTGAGGCGCTCCCGGCCGTCGTGGAGCTGCTTGAACACCTTGTTGGCGCACCCTCCGCAGACGGCGGAGGGGTTGTCGAGATCGCTGCCCAGAAGCGGAACCCGGGTCGCGGGGTGCTCGCCGCGGTCGAGGTGCATGCGTATCGAGCCGCGGCCGGACCGAGCCGGGGCGGGGATCAGGGGCGTGGTCATGATGGAGGTCCTTCCGGGCGGGATGTCTGTCGGGGCGGCGGCACCGAGGGCATCGGTGCCGCCGGGGGCTTGTGGTGCTACTTGGCCTTGCGCTGGTCGACTCGGTGGGCCTGTGATGCCGCTCGCATGACCTCGTCGAAGTCGAAGCCGAGGTCATGGGTGTAGGCGCGCAGATCGTTGAGCAGCACGTACAGCGCCTTCGAGCAGGTGGGGTAGGCGTCGTCTGCCATGTGCACGCGGAGGGCAGCAGCGGCGTCGCTCGCGTGCACGTAGTTGTCGAAGAGGTGGTCTTCGGCGGCCGAGTCGTCGGTGTTGGTGATCGGCCCGACGGACGGGGCGAGGTTCGGCATGGCGGCCAGTGGCCGTTCGTCGAGGCGCGCCCTGGCGTCGCCGTCGAGGCAGCGCTCGAAGTCGGCCCGCATGTGGCTGGCCAGGTGCATCAGGTCGGTGGTGACGTCCACAAGGGTCAGCCAGATGTCGTTGCTGCTCTGGCGGTAGGCGAGAAGGGCGGCGGCGACCTCATGGGCGACGGCAACGGGCATGGCAGGGCTCCTGAACGGCAACGGGGTGGACGCGGCGTGGACTTGAGGACCCGCCAGCGATGTGATCAATCTACACAACGAAAAAGCAATACGCAACGTCAAGGGGTTGATGAAGGCGGGTCCGGTCAGTCAGCCGTCCCCGCCTTCCACCTAGTTCGAGCGCTCAGCGCAACCCGTGGCGGCGCGGAGCTGCTCTACTCGTTCCCGCCGGCATCCCTGCGCGCTCGCAGTTCTCCAGGCGGCTGCCGACGGGGCATCGTGCCGACGAAGACCAACAGCGCCCCCAGCGCCACTCCGGCTGTAATGATCGCGCCCACAACGCTGCCGGGCTCCAGTACCCACACACTGACCAGGGCGACGGCTGCACTCGGCGCGCCCCATCGGAGCGCCCAACGGCGCCATGGGCTCGGGCTCTTCCCGTCGACAACCGGCATCAGTTCCTCCTTCGTTCTGGATGCCGGCCGACACCTGCACCCGTGCGTGAATTGTGCGGCCCGGGAGTGCGGACAGCCCGGGCCGTGATCGGGTCAGGCACAAAACTGCTCCCCGTCGAAGTACGCCCCACGGGCCATGCGGGTGTTGGGAAGGACGCCCGAGACGACCGGGGAGGGAAGGCCCGGGACGTCGACGAAGGTCGTGTATCGGTCCAGGAGCCGGGCGGCCACCCGGGTGTCGCCCCAACGGTGCCCGACCGCGTTCAGGGGGCCGAGGGCCACGTTCAGGTCGTTCATGATCGAGAAGCCGAGACCCTGGTAGTAGCTTTCCAGCTTCGGGAAGCAGTTAAGGGTCAGCAGCCCGTAGTCGGCGCGTGTGAAGCGGCGTACGGAATGCCGGATGAGTTCGGCCCCGATGCCTCGCCCGCGCTGATCGGGGTCCACGGCAACGGCGGTGATGATCGCGATTCGTTCCGCCAGAAGGTGCGCCAGCGGCACGTCGATGCCGGGATGGTCGAAGAGCCACAGCGGAGCGCCTCCCAGGAGGACGCCGAGCGTCTCGCCTTCATCGCTTTCGGCCACGACCATTAGGGCCCGGAAGTGGGAAAGGGGCCCTTCCTGCGGCAGGGACAGGTTCGGCCGGACCTCCTCGAACGCGTTGGGGTCGTCGGGATTCACGTCGGCGAGGAGGCGCATGACGGCGTCGGCGTCGGTGGGCGCCGCGTCCCGGAAGGTGATGCCGGGCAGGCGCGTGCGAGTGGTACCCATGGAGGCTCCTGGCGGTGATGCGAGGCGCAGTACGTCGCCTCTGGTTGTGGGCCGCCGGAGGGGTCCTCAACGGCGGGCTCGGTCACGCTGGACCGGGGCGGGGCCGGGCCGACCGGAGCGGGCGAGCTGCCCGGACGGCCCGGAGTGCTGTGCGGAGGGGCCTCAGTAGATGTGGCGGCCGTCAGGAACGGTCTGTCCGATCAGGCGCCAGGGCGGGCCGTCATTGAGAACGCCCATCGGGCACCGATCCGGCCGATGCGTCGACAGGTCGGCCTCGATGGCCGTGTACCAGTGCTGCGTGAGCGGGCATCGCGTTCCGCGTGCGCATCCCGGCCGCTCCGCGACGAACACGTGGTACACGTCCGGAGAGGTGGGGAGGGACCGACGGAACGATTCGGCGATGCGCTTGCCGTAGGCCGCCTGACTCTCGCCCTGGTAGCGGCGCCAGACCTCCTTGCCATAGACAAACTGGGTCTGGCCGTCGCGGTCGAGCCGCCAGCGCAATGAGGAGCCGTAGCGCGGGCTGTCGGGGGACGACTCGTCTGCGCCCGCGGGCACCGCTCCGGTCATGTCGAGAACGGTCTGGCCGGTCCCGGCGAACGCCTGGGGCACGGCCAGCGCCCAATAGGTGGTGGCGCTCTCCTGCCACTGGTACGGCCTCCGCCGCTCGTGCTGTGTTCCCGCCTTGCGGCGCTTTATGAGCGGCTTGTTCCGCTTCATCTGTATCAGTCCCCGGATGCACTGGGACGGCGCGAAGCCTAGAGCTGCGCTCGTCAAGTGGGTTGGTGTGGTGGGGCGTTGGCCCGATCCGAGAGAAACAATACACATTGAAATGCGAATACGCAACGATCTAAGGAGTGTCCCCACCACGCCGTGCGAGCTCCGCCCCCGCTTGGAATCGGTCCCAGGCCAGCCGGCTGTCGACCGCGTCCTCGATCGCGCTCCAGACCAACCCCCGTGCGGGGTCCTCCGGAACGTGGGGCTCTCCACGGTTGCCCCGGATCACCGTGACCGTGTCGCCGACCGGCGGCCGGGCCCGGTGGACGAGGATGCAGGTGGGGGTTCCGTGGCCCGGGATGTAGGCCCCGGATGTGTCGATGATCCAGCGCGCGTCGAAGCGGGGCAGGAACTCGGTGACGTACCGCCTGCCGAACTCTCGCTTCATGAACGAGTTCGCGGTCAGCTGCGCCACGAAGCCGCCCGGGACGGCCAGGTGCTCGAGCATCAGCGCGGTGAAGGGCAGGGCCAGTGAGTATTTGCCAGCCGCCACCTGCGGGTACGCGGCGCGGACCTGGTCGCGGACGGTGGGGTCCTTCGGGGTGATGTACGGCGGGTTGGCCACGCACGCGTGGTAGGCGCCAGCGGCCAGCAGGGGCTCGGTGCGGTCCAGCAGGGAGTCGGCGGCGGCCACGTTGACGGGCCACGACGCCGGGACGCGGTCCAGGCTCACGCCGAGGACGTGCGCCGAGCTCGCCAGGAGCCGGTAGGCGGTCAGCGCGGCGGCGTACGCGTCGAGGTCCACACCCGACACCGCGGCGAGCGCCCGCTCGACGGCCCGCGGCCCGTGCCCGACCGGAGCGGGCCGGCGGCCGCGGATCGGCGGGACGCGGACCATGTGGAACGCGGCGACGGCGATGTGCCCGGTCCCGCAGGCAGGGTCGATCATCCGGGCATCGGCTGGCCCCCACTCCTCCATCGCCGGCTCCAGTGACAGGCGCAGCAGGAGACGGGCGACCCAGGGCGGCGTCTGGCACAGGGCGCGCCCCTTGCGGGCCTCCTCGGACAGCAGTTGGTAGGTGTCGCCGAGCGCGTAGCCGTCCACGCGGTGCTCACCTTCCAGAGCGGGGTGCCGGTCCCAGAACTCCTCGATGGCAGCCCAGGCGGCCGCGCCGAGCGGCTGCTCCCACAGCGGCAGTACGGCCGGATCGACGAGCGGGATGAGCGCGGGGTGGCAGTTGGCGAGGCTCTCCAGGGACTTCAGCAGGCCGCCCGGGCCCGGAGGGCGGTCGTCGGCCGGGGCCAGGACGTGGTCGTGGGCGTGCCGGGCGAGGGCCGCGGCGTGGATCCACAGGGCGGCCGTGCGCCGGTCGCCGGTGTCGCGCGTGACCGTGGCGGTGAGCTTGTCGTAGGCGCCCGGTGGCAGGGTGCGGGTGGTCATCTTTCCTCGCAGGGGTCGGGTGCTACTGGCTGTCGGTCATCGCGGCCCAGACCTCGGCGAAGGCAGGGCGGGCCTTGTCCTGCACGCCGGCGGGGGCGGTCACGTAGAAGTCCTCGGCCGTCCCGTACGTCTTGGAGTCCGGGCGGACGCGGGTGCGCACGCGGGCGATGCCGGCGCCGTGGGCGTCCGTGGAGTGCTCGACCGGGCGGTTCAGCGCCGTGGCCGCGGTGGTCAGGAAGGTGCCGGCTTCGGTGCGGCTGCCGGTGCGGACGGTTTTCACCGACCGGTAGACGGTGCCCTTGATGCCGTTGTCGCGGCATTCGGGCTTGGCGCATCGGTCGCCGTGATCGGTCTTGCACTCGGGCCGTCGGCCGGCGGTGTAGACGCGCTGCACCCGGTAGACCGCCCAGGGCTCCTCGTCGAGCCGGGCGTTGAACTGGCCGAGCGCCTCGGTGTTCTGGTCGTGAGTGACCCGCCGGAACAGGGTGTCGTCCTTGTAGAGGGAGCTGTTGTCGTTCAGGGCCATCGACAGGTACTCCAGGCGCAGCACGCGCGCCGCGAGGTCGGGGTACTTCCGCAGCCGCTTCAGGTGGTCCGGCTGCGGCGAGCACACCCCAGAGAACGGGCAAACAGAACAATATGACTTGGACATGTCGATCCCGAGGCGGTCCTTGACGTAGCCCTGCACGTCCTTGCGGCCCCAACCGAGCCGGAGCAGCGGGTAGTCCAGAGCGAAGGTCTGGCGGCCGGCCCTTTCGTTGCGCTCGGCCTGGGCTTTGTTGGCCTTGACCGCGCGCCTGCGCTCGTCGGCGTTGTAGCCGAACAGCTTGCCGACCGTCTGGCCGCCGGCCTCCCGCAGTTGAAGATCATCAATGGCGAAGGCCTTGAACTTCTGCGCGCACTTGTGCCCGCCCGCGTACTGCGGAACGGTGCCGTTGGCCTCCAGCTCGTCCATGAGGGTCCACTGGCCGTGGTCGAAGACCTTGCCGGGATTCGTGGTGTCGGAGAGGACCTGGACGCCGGCGGACTCCAGGTGGCCGGCGCGCGCGACCTGCGTGTACCGGATGCCCTTCTCCCGCAGCAGCGGCAGGACGTGGTTCTCGACGTCGGAGATCGTGTCGGGAAACTCCTACGTTCTCTAGCGAGATCTGTGTTGTTGCAGATCTGTGTTGCTGGATCCGGGTACAGGAAGTGTCACCCGTTCGGGTGGACGATGGTTGTTGCGGTCCCGGCATGACGTGCGGCTATGCAGGATCCGTGACGTGAGATGGAAGGTCTACTTTCATGGGGAGCAGGTGGATCTTTCCCGCGCGTACGACGATCCGGTCGTGTTGCAACATCGGGATGTCCTGTTGCGGGCCGCGGCAGCGCCGCGGAGGGCGGGACAGCCCTTCCTGCTCGATCCCCTGGGGGCGTCAGATCTTCGGGTGGACAGATGGTTCGACAGCGATGAGGTCCGCGACCTGGGCCGGCTGACCTGGCGGAAGTACGCGTACAGCCTCGTGGTGTGGCTGAGCTTCTTGTGGGCGTACGGGCGGCCGTGGGATGACGTCGAGCCGACCGCGGTGGAGGCCTTCAAGACCTGGCGGATGCTGGACGGGCGTAACACGCGCCTGGTGGAGTCGGGTACCTACAGCGACAACATCATCAACATCCGGCTGTTCTACGTGTGGGCGGCGAAGGAGTTCCAGATCCCCAATCCGATCCGGACTCGCCCGGGTCGGGGCAAGCGCCGGGATGGCACGCAGTCGGAGAAGGTTGTGACCGACCCGAAGGCGACGCGGGACCGGGATGTGAAGTGGTTCGACCCGGCGGGCTACGAGCGCTATCGGGACTGCGGGCTGCTCGGGCTGACGCTGGAGGGCGACGAGGATCCGGGCTGGCGGGGCCGCAACGGACAGCGCAACGCCGCCTTCGCGGACTGCCTCTACAACTCGGGGCTGCGGCTGGAGGAGGGCGGTTCGCTACTGCTGGTCGAACTCCCGCCGGACGACCCCAGCCGCGGCTTCTACACCTGCCACCTGGCCGAGAAGGTCGCGAAGGGCAACGTCGCGCGCAAGTACTGGATGTCGCGCAAGGGCCTGGTGCCGGTGCTGAACTACTGCGAGGGCGAGCGGGCGACCGCGGTGCGACGGGCCCGGGCCGCTGGACGGTATGAGCGCATGGCCGGCACCCGGGTGCTGACGCGGATGCTGCCCGGGCGGCGGGCGAGGCTGGTCGGGCAGGACGCGCTGGTGGAGGAGGTGCCGCTCGACTCGCTGACGCCGGAGGCTCGTCGGCTGTTGCTGCGTGAGACGCCGCAGGGGCTGGAACCGGTGGCGCTGTGGCTGAACGAGGACGGGATGCCGCGGGACCCTCACGGATGGCAGCACGTCTTCACCCAGGCCAACAAGCGGTTGAAGGACGACCTGGGGGTGGAGGGTTTCGCCGGGGCCGCCCACATGCTCCGCCACAGCTTCGCGCTGCGCTGGTTCTCGGTGGGCCGGCTGCTGTTCGACAAGAAGTTTGCGCACCTGGACGGGGAGGAACTGCGCGACCTGCGCTACGAGTTCGGCAGCACCTGGGACCTGGTGCGGCTGCTGCTCGGGCACGCGGATCAGCGCACGACCAAGGAGACGTACTTGGAGCCCTTCGAGGCTCTGGAGCTTGAGTTGCTGCTGATGCATGCCGACAACAGCGGCATCTCGGACCTGATGGCGGCAGTCTATGGTGCCGACCGGCGGGTGCTGGGCGATCCGCTGGCGGGATGGTGAGTCCGGGGCGTCCGGCGGAGATGCCGGAGGCGGGCTACACCCCGCCGCAGCGCCTGTTCCTGGAGGACGGCCAGTGCCGGGTGCGGTTCTTCTCCGAGCAGGACCCCGATGAAGTGGTCGACTACGACTTCGCGACGCTCCTGGTGGCCCGTCCGCTGCAGGAGGCGTTTGCCCGTGCCTTCGACGCCCATGTGGGGGCGGCGGGGACGGTGAAGACGTCCGGCGCTGCGGGCAACGCTTTCAGGCAGCTGAGCTATTTCATCGACGTCCTGCTCCTCGACGAGGAACGGCCGCAGGTCCCGCAGGATCTGGCGCCGCGGCACCTGAAAGCGTTCTTGCTGAGCAAGGGGGATGCGCCCACCGCCGCGATGGCGGTGGGGCTGCTGCGGTCGCTGCTGGCGAACATGGACGGGCTGACGCCGCAGTTCGCCGCCCAGTGCGCGCAGTGGGTGCCGGACCGCCGGGAGAAGATCACCTCGCGGGGCAGCTACAGCCAGGCCGAGGAGAAGGTGATCCTGGACGCCGCGCGGAACGTAGTGCGGGCGGCCGCGAAGCGCATCAGGGAGTCCCGTGAGTTGCTGGAGCGGTGGCGCGAGGGCGGCATCTCCGCGGAGAAGGAGCCGGTGCTCTACGAGTACGGCTCGATCCTCGACATGGTCGAGACGACCGGGGAGCTGCCGCGCAACAAGTGGGGCACCAGTCTGGCGCCGTGGATCGTCCCGCACGGCACCGTGACCGACCTGACCACCCGGCTGCACCTGAGCCTGGCCGAGACCTGCGCGCTGGTGATTCTGCTGGTGAGGCTGACCGGGGAGAACGGCTCGACGATCATCAAGGCGCCGGCGGCCTTCCACCGCCCTGACGGTGGGGCCGGCCCACTGGCCACGGTCCAGGTCGACCTGAGCAAACCGCGGCGGGGTCCGCGGCGCTACATGACGGCCACGCTGAGCGACCTGCCGCCGTGGGCCGCGGCACCGGAGGAGGAGGGCGAGCTGTCGGCCCGCGACGAGCTGCACACGCCATTCGGCCTCTACATGCTCGCGCTGGAACTGACCGCGTCGTCGCGGCGGATCAAGGGCAGCGACCGGCTGCTGGTCTACTGGGTCCCCAAGGCCGGGAAGGGCCCACAGGCCAAGCGGGCCGAGGTCGTCAAACGCCGCAATGAGTGCGGGCGGGGTTTCCGCGACCAGCTGTCGGACTCGGCGGTCGGATTCTGGGGCACCGGTTTGAACCTGGTCGCCGACGAGCCGGACGAGGACGGCAATCCGCAGCGGCTGATCGTGGGTGTCGGACGGATGCGGGTCACCCACGCGGCACGGGAACAGAAACCGGTGGCCCAGACCCGGGAGACGCTGGCGAACATCTACCTGCGGCGGGACAAGTCGAGCCTGCGTGAGTACCAGAAACTGGTCGCCGACGTGCTGGAGAAGGAAGTCACCAAGGCCCGCACCGCGGGCCGCATCACGCGGCTGAGCAAGGCCGATGTCGCCGAGGCCATACGCGACCCGGAGACGGTCGCCAAACGGTTCGGAGTGAGCACGGAGATGATGCGGCTGCTGGTCGCGCGAGATGCCGACACGGTGCTCGCAGCCTGCGCGGACAACGAGAACAGCCCGCACAGCCCGCCCGGCGAACCTTGCCGGGCCTCGTTCCTGAAGTGTCTGGAATGCCCGTGCGCCCGCGCGATGCCCCATCATCTGCCGCTTCAGGTGGCGGCCCGGGACATGATCGACGAACGGCGCACGCACATGACAGCCCTGCGCTGGGCCGAGCGGTTCGTATTGCCCTTCGAGGAGCTGGAAGACCTGATCCGGCTGGCGGGCAAACCCGCCGAGGACCGGGCCCGCAGGGCGGTCGGCGAGGAAGAGCGAGAACTGGTGCGGCGGCTGCTGGATGGGGAGCTGGACGAACGATGAGTACCGTTGACGCTGCCCCAGAGCCGAAAGAGATCTTCGTGCCCGGCCCCGGCACGGTGGTGCTGCAGAACCGACAGTTGAGGGAGGGCACGGACCTCTCGAAGTTGTCCGTGGTGGGCGACATGCGCTGGAACCTGCGGCCGGCGATCCTTGAGGATCACATGGCCTCGGTCAGCATCAACTTCGCCCTGGTGCCCGAGCAGTTCCGCGACATCGCCAAGATCTACATCTGGATGGAGCTGAACTGCGACGAGGGCCTGACGATCCTTCGCCGGGCGAACATCAACGGCAAGCTCGCCGTTTACACGATGGTCTCCCAGCTCCTCAACCTGCGCGGCCTGTTGGACTGGATGGACCTCTATGGGTTCACCTCGATCGCGGAGGTGACACCGGAGGACCTGGAGGACTACCTCGATGCGGTGCGGGACGCGGAGCTCACCCACGGCAACCGCTCGGATCTGTTGCAGGCCGTTCGCCGGTTGTGGGCCTTCCGCGAGCTGCTGCCGTCCGAGGGGCGGTTGCCCGAGATGCCGCCCTGGGGCGGGAAGGAGTCCAGGATTCTGCTGGGCAAGTCCCAGCGTGACCGGGAGAACGCCACCGCCCGCATCCAGGAGACGACGATGGCGATGGCGGTGTTGTGGGCGGCGCGGTTCGTCGAGGACTTCGCCGACGACATCATCGCGGCCATGGAGGAGTTCCGGCCGCTGTTCGGTCTGAAGCCGGGCCGCTACAGTCCAGGTCCCCACCGCCGGGTCCGCGTCCCGGGCAAGGCAGGGGCGACGCCGGAGGTCGCTCGCTTGATCAGGTCGTTCCGCGCGAGTGGCCGTGACCTGCCCGGCAGGCAGTGCGAGGACGGCACCTGGGAGCCGGACTGGCCCTTCCTCGCCAAGCTCCTGGACCTCTCGCCTACCGCGATGCAGAAGAACCGGTCATACAGGAACATGTTCCTTACCTCCGGCCTCCCCATCGCCCACGGCACCTTCCTGACGGCCCGCCCGAAGGGCCTGCTGGACGGCGAACCCTGGATGCAGAACATCGCCTACGACGACGTCAAGCAGCTGGTGCGGACGCTGTCGACCGCGTGCTTCCTGCTGGTGGCCTATCTGACCGGCTGCCGCCCCGGGGAGGCGGTCAGCCTGCGCCGCGGCTGCCTGCGCCGGGACAAGGTGACGAAGCTGTGGGAGGTCCACGGCCGGAAGTGGAAGAACGCCCGCGACGAAAACGGCGCCAAGATCCCCGAGGGGCAGTTCCGCGACGAGCCATGGATCGCCCCGGATCTCGTCGCCACGGCGATCGGCGTCCAAGAACGCCTCCACGACGCAGAGGTTCTGTTTCCCGTCTGGCTGGTGGCGGACGAGCGCGACCAGCACGAGGGCGGAGGGGCCCGCACCCTCTCCTCGATCAACAACGACCTGAACCGCTTCATCGCCTGGGTGAACGCCTTCTGCGGCCGGCACGGCCGCAGCGACGTGATCCCCGTCGATCCGAAGAGCCTGACGAGCTCACGCCTGCGGCGCACGCTGGCCTGGTTCATCTGCCGCCGCCCACGCGGCATGGTCGCTGCGGCGATCCAGTACGGGCACCTGCGAGTCCAGATCACCCAGGGCTATGCCGGCACCTACGCCTCGGGCTTCCCCGACGACCTCGCGTTCGAGCGGTGGCTGACCCGCCTGGAGGACCTGCAGGACGCCGACCGGCGGCTGAAGGCCGGCGAACACGTCAGCGGTCCGGCCGCGGGCGCTTACCGGTCGCGGGTCAGCGGAGGGGCGAGGAAGTTCGCTGGACGGGTCCTGCGGACCGGGGCGGAGGCGAGACATGTGATGGCGAACGCATCGCTGCAGATCTACCCCGGCAAGGGAATGACCTGCGTCTTCGCTGCCCCGACGGCACGCTGCGAGCTGGAGCCGTCCCTTGACGACGCACGGGTCACCCCGGACACCGAGGGCTGTCACCCAGCCTGCGGCAACATCTGCCGCACCGAGGAGAACATCGACGAACTGCGGGCCGAGGCCGCCGTCCTGCGGACGAAGGTCGCGGATGAGGTGAGCCCGCCGATCCGGTGGGAACGCGAACGCCGCCGCCTGGCCCACCTGGACCGGCTCATCAACGAGCACGAGCGCGGACGCCCGGGAGCGGATACGTGGTGAAGGCCGAGCACGATCCGCCGCAGGAGTTGTGCCTCAAGCTGCGGGCGGCCGCCGACCGGCTGCTGGCCGGCACCCCGCTGCACTCCTCGGGCAAGCTCACCATCCTCGACCTCGCCGAGGAAGCCCAGGTCAAGCGATGGCTGCTGACGCACAAGTATCCGACCACGCTCATGGCCAAGTACCAGGCGGAGTTCAAGGCCGCCCGGCACAAGAGCGAGCCGGTCAAGAAGGTCGAGGCCGAGATCGACAAGCTCCGCGAGGACTTGACCAGGGTCCGCAAGGAGAAGCGGCAGCTAGCGGACCTGCTGGCCACCTACGCGGTCATGATCGAGCAGTTGGCCCGGGAACGGGCCGAGGCGATCACCGAGCGCGATCAAGCCCTGGCCGCCCGGGACGCCGCGCTGGGCGTCACCGCCCTGAACCCGCCACCACAGCGGACGGCCTCGGCCGGACGGGTTCACCGCCCGCTCCCGCGGGGGCGACGATGACCGCAGCCGTCGGCGGATGACGCTGACCGCGCGAAAATACGCTATTCGCCCGTGAGGGGGTGGCTTACCCTCGCGGGCATGAGCATGAGCAGCGGCCAGCTGGAGCCCCGACCGGCCAGTGGCGAGATCACCCCGAACCAGCACGAGACGGCACTGGTGGGGTTGCAGTCCTTCGAGACCCTGATCCTGGACATCCTCGCAAAGTCCGGACTGCCGACATCAGGCATCCTGGTCGGCGTCGAGCAGCGGCACGTATTGATGGAGAGCACGAGTTTCGCCCTCATGCGCTTGCCCGTCGACCAGCGGGGGCAGGCCAGCTACATCTCGAAGATGATCATCGCAGGGTCCGTCGGCCTCTTCGACGCAGCTCTGAACTATCTCTGGGACGAGACCGTCCTTGAGCTCCGTAAGCGCGTCGTCAACTTCGACCTGCAGTACTTCTACGAGGTCGCCGAGAAGAGCGACAACAAGCGCAAGGACCTCAAGGACGAGGACGACCTCCCCAAGCTCGACGATCAGAAGCTCCTCGGAGGCTGCCGCGAGATCGGCCTCATCAGCGACATCGGATTCCAGGAGCTCGACCTCATCCGCTACATGCGGAACTGGGCGAGCGCAGCACACCCCAACCAGGTCGAGCTGGACGGCCTCCAACTGGCCAACTGGCTGTCGACCTGCATCAGGCACGTCATCACCCTGCCTTACGACCACATCACCGCCCAGGTCCAAAAGCTCTTGGTGAAGGTCAAGGAGAAGCGCCTGGACGACCAGGCGATCAGGGAGATCACCGCGTTCTTCGTGAATCTGCCGCCTGTCCAGGCCGACCCGCTCGCCTCCGGGCTCTTCGGCCGCTACACCGACCTGACGACCGGTCCGGAGACCCTGGACAACATCCGCCGCCTCTGGCCGGAGCTCTGGCAAAAGGTCTCCGACGAGACGCGCTACAACTTCGGATTCCGCCTGGGACGCTTCCGTGCCAATGGCGACCAGGACCAGGCAGTCCTCGCCCGCCAACTCATCGACCTTGTCGCGGGCGCGACCTACCTGCCGTCTGAGGAACGGGCCTGGGAACTCGACGGGGCCCTGAACGACCTGATCGACGCCCACAACGGTTGGAGCAACTTCTACACCGAGCCGCCGATCGCACGTCGTCTGCAGGAACTCGTCGGGCAGCACGGCGACATCCCGGAGGGCCTCACTCGAAAATATGTTCTAGGGCTTGTTGAGGTGTTCCTTACCAACGGCAACGGCATCGCCCACAACGCTGACTCGATCTACCGCGACTTGATCACGCGATTCAATCCGCAGCAGGCGTCAGTCGCACTGCGGTCGTTCACGGACAGTGCGATCGCCAGCAAACTGCAGCAGAAGCGTCCCCAGGAGCAGTGGACCGAGCTTCTCGGGCTGATCGAAAGCAAGCTGACCGCTCGCAATGATCGGGAGCTTCTGGAGGCCATCCGTGCCTTTCCGTCGAAGCCCAATCTGCTGGCGAGGGACCCTGGGATCAAGGTCCAGCTGAAGCACTTCAGCGGCTGACGGACCCAAAATCACAACACGCGCAGACCGGCTAGAGAACGTCGCCCGTGACCGCGTGCACGATCACGAGGTCCGACAGGTCCGGCTCCAGGCCGTGGGCCGCCGGGTTGTTGAGGAACATCAGGATCTCGGCCGTCGAATCCGCTCCCAGGCCCCACGTGAGGACCGTCTTGCGCTTGCGGGCAGAGAGGGCGGGCGGGAGGGTGCCGGATGCGCGTGGCGGGGCGGGTGTTCCCGCCCGGTGTGCGGAAGGAAGCAACGCGGTCTCCTTGGAATGGTGTTGTGCGGTGGAGCGGCCGCCACGGGCGCGGGAGCCCGGGGCGCCCGGCCCGGTACGCCTCATCAGCCTAGCGGGGCGCGTGGATGCTCGTCGGCGGGCGGCCGCGCTCCAGGCAGATGCGGCGCCGGCTCGGATGACCCGGGCACGCAGGGCGTTGCTCCCGGGCGGTGACAGAGCAGGGGTACTGCGGCGGGCGGGGTGTCCCGCGCCGCTCGCGCGCGGGCGCGGGACAGCCGTGGTTGCGAAGGCGCCGTGCGGGGCCGGCGTGCGCCTGCCCCGCATGGCATCCGATCAGCCCTTGAGCCATCCCATGCTGTGCGGGATGTGCCGCTCGACAGGCCGGGTGGCGCTCATTCGATCCAGGGCGTAAGTGGTGCCGCCGACGAAGCAGGGTTCGTCGTCCCACATCACGGCGGCGCTGTCTCGGTTGCGGATCACGATCGTGCCGCGTTGGCCGGAGCGGGACCCTGATGTGGCCCAGAATTCGGTACCGCCGTCGAAGGCCTCGTACGGCGCCCGGCCCATGTCTCGGACTTCAGCCCACAGGTCGTCGAACGCGGAGTGCTGGTGTTCGCCGGCCTGGATGTGGTCGCGAATCTGCTCGGCGACGGAACGCTCGGCGATGCCGTCGACGGCGAGGCGCATGTTGCGACTGGCGCACCAGCCACCGAACTCGACCGAGTAGCGGGGAAACTTCACCTCCCACGCGTCCGCAACCGGCTCTGCGCAGGTGAAACGTACGTATCCGAGATTGGCGGCCGGATCCAGGGGGTTCTCCCACCAGAACTCGTTGGGCTTCATGCGGAACACGCGGGACATGGGACTCCCTTTGGGTGTGGTTTCGGTGTGCGGCTGCCACTGCCGCGCCGGGGCTCAACCCGCCCTCACGAGACAACTATACTCGTCATTCATCACTTTGTAAATGATCGCGCTTCTGATGCACCGTCAGGTCTGTCGGTTTGGGCGGCGCCCACCCGACGCCGGAAACCCCACCGGCCCACGCTCCTCGACGGCGCCCGGGGCAGAGCAGGAGAACCCGGACGCTGCGTTCGAGCCGGCCTCCAGCACCGGCCGCCAGTCCCAGCGGTGGCAGGGCGGGCCACCAGCGAACGATCGGCGTACGACGCGCGACGCGGGCCCGGGCCCACCGACCCGTAAGGGCGCATCGCGCCGGCTCTGCCCTAGGCGAGCGCGCCTCCGTCCACCCGTCGCCCCATCGGGTCCGGGCGCGGCCGGGGTGATGCGGTGAACCCGACTCCCGGGCGGTCGGGCTCACCGAGCGTCGCCCGGTAGGCCGATACCAGGCGACGCCTTGAGGGCGGTTCGACTAGATGAGCGCCAGTTGCTCGGCCGCTTCGAAGGTCGCGTAGTGGTCGGGCTCGATCTCCACGAGGGAGTCCGGGATCTCGCCCGTGAAGCGGAACTTGGGTGTCGGGCGGAGGTCCGCCGCCCATGCGGATGTGTGCGACACGAATGTTCCACGCTCGGCTCGCCGAACGATGGCGCGCGCACGAACCGCTGCCTGCTCCTCAATCCACCGCTTGCCGATTCTCTTTGAGGCCGCCTCAGCATCGACCGCCGCAGCCCGGTAGACGGCGAGGTTCGCCGTACGCAACTCCGCGATCTTCGCCTTGACGGCCTTCGCGTGAGCGGATTCGAGCTGCGTCACAGTACGAACGCGGCCCGCCACATCCGTACGCACCACGTGGTCAACGCCGGCGACGCGAACCGTCGTCTCACGGAATTGATGTGCCATGGCTTCTCCCTGGAAAGTGCTGATCAGTTCGAGTGCCCGGCGGGTTCGGTCCCGCGCGGTCGCGGATCGGTCCCCCGGACAGAGGACTCGGCGGCGCCGGGCCCGCCCCCTGAGGGGGCGGGCCCGGCCACCTAAGCGGCGAGCTTCAGCTTGGGCGCCGAGTAGTAGTCGCGCTCCAGTTCCAGGTCGATCAGCCGGTCAGCGCTGGAGACGAAGTGCGCGACGGGGAACGCCTCCCCCACTTTCTCCTCCGGGACGGCGAGCACGAAGCGGATGCGGTGAACGGTGTACGCCTTGATCTGCTCCAGGGTGAAGGTGCGCATCTCGCCCCGGGTGCGGCACATCGCGCGGACGATGATGCCGCCCTTACTGGTGGTGAGGATGTTGTGGATCTCGATGGTGCGCACCGACTCGTCACCCTTGCTGTCGACGTAGGTAATGGTCGTGGCGCGCTGGCTGTCCATGGCACGGATCAGGTCGGTCAGGGTGCGGGTGGAGGTCTGACCGGCGGTGATCTTCATGGAGTTCGACACGGGTTTCTCCCTGGAGCGTGTGTGTTCGGTGGGGTGCGGGCCGGGTGCCACTCCCGACCAACAAGACAACTATACCTCGCACTCATCACTTCGCGGAAGTCGGAACGGCCTTTTTCTCGCCTCGATTTCACATTCACCCGTCCGGCCGTCCGCGCCGCGACATGCGGCGGCGACGCACCACTCCCGCTTGACTGAGTGATTAGTGATGGGTATAGTTGTTTCAGTTGGTCGGCGGTGGCAGCCGGTCAGCGACCGCGAACGCACGCACCACGACAAATCCACAGCGAGGAGCCCCCGAGATGGCCCGTACCTACCACGACCGCCCCGCGCACGTCGTAGCAGTCGGGGCAGGAGAGTCCGAGCGAGGCGATCATTCAGCCTCGGATCGCGATGGTCGTCCCGCAGTTCCCGCAGTGGTCGACGTCGGGGGTGGGACAGGTTGCCGGGAGCTGCGCGGAGGTCCTGACGCTGAGCAAGGCGGGGAGGTCCGTAGTCCAGCTGTGTCGCTGGAGCTCGGCGCGGGCGTCCTTCAGGAGGTAGAACCGGCCGGGGGCGTCCTCGTATTCGCCGGCCTAGCCCGTTGCTGAGGGGCAGCGCCCGTCCCACAATGGCATACGGGTCGCCGCCGGCCCGGAGCCGCGCACGCCTTTGTCGTACGGGGTCTGCACGTCCACGGCCGAGACGATGCCGAACTCTTCGACCACCCGCGCGCGGTCGCGCTGGCGGCCACCTTTGCCGCGGCTGCTGCCATCGCGGCCTTCCGTTCGTCGGCCTGGGCCTTCCGCTGCGCTGCTGGAGCCTTGCACTTGGCCTCGGCCTACCGCTCCCCCGGGTGCTGGCGGCGCGTTCTGCCGACTGCGGCCAGGACGGCCCTCGCAGCCATGGGCAAGCCTCCTGAGCTGGTGCTTTACAGCCTGGGCAAGCCTCTCCACCTCCTGGGCAAGCCTTGGGCGCCCGGCCTGGGCAAGCCTCTCCACCTCTTGGGCAAGCCGGTCAGTTCCAGGCGTCGTCGATAACACGGTCCCGGCGCCCGGCCAGAAGCTCCGGGGCAGGGGTCTGCTGTGACCGTGCACTGCAGATGGCCCGGGTGGACAACTTCGATGCTCAACCGCAGGGGGAGCGTCATGGGTGCAGGGTGCGGTGGCGGGCAAGGTCACAGCAACGCAGCGACGCCCTCCCGGTTCGCGGGCAGCCCGGCCGCGCGGAACCACAACGCGCTCCCGGCGAGGCAGCCCGCCGCCTCGTCGATGTCCACGAAGGCCCGCAACAGGCTGCGTTGGGCGGGGGTGAGCGGGTGGGTCGGGTCGTATCCACCCGCAAAGGCTCTGAGCAGGATCGGTCCGCGTTCGTGGTCGGTGACCGACGTGCCACCGGCGGTCACCATGGCGATCGCCACTGGCGCCACCTCCTCGAAGCTTTCGGCCAAGGTCAGCGCGGCGCGCAGCACGGTGAACCGGAACCACCCGTCCAGCCCGGGCAGTGGCTCGGGGAACCAGCCGTCCGTCGTTCGAGGGTCCCTCAGGGCGTCGAGGAGGGCGGCGAGGGCGCGTGGCCGATCGGTATGGGTGGGTCCGAGCGCGGCGCAGACCCGCACAGCTGGGTCGGAGTCGGCGAGCAGGTCGGAGGTGTCCATCCCCCACACGCTGAGCGCTCGCGCCACACTCGCTCGCTCCCGTCTCCCCTCCGTTAGGCCCAGCCGTGTCCGCAGCAGCGCGGCGGCCTGCGGCACCCGGTCTGTGAGTTCTGGTGCGAAGAGGAGTGGCGTTGCGGCGCCGAGCGCGGCCTCACGGACATGGGGATCGGGAGAGGAGAGGAACGGCTCGACGGCGTCATACAGGGTGGGGCGTATGGCCCGGCACGCGTGCAGTGCGGCGCGCTCGTCCGGGTCGTGCTCGCGTCGGGTCTCGTCGTGCCAGGGCTCCCATTGCCAGTCGGTTCGGTCGCGCACCGGATCCTCCCCATAGGCAGCAGATTCGGCAACCTGCCCCAGCCAGACGAGCAGGGCGGCCCGCAAGCTGCGTGGCGGTCCGTCGTCCCACGGGAAGTGCCCCTCGTGCTCGGCGAGACCCATGGGGTGGTCGAGGATCGCGGCGACGAACAGCGCCGCGGGCGCGGTGACGGTGTACAGCGAGCCTTGGTGCAGCACGCCCATGTCCAACGCGGCCAACGCCTCGGACCGAATCTCGGGATCTTCATCGACGAGGGAGCACAGAGAGACTGGTATGTCCTCGCCGGAGCCGTAGGCGTGCTGGAGAGACTCCCAGTCCGTTCTCAACAGCAGTTCTCGGGCTGCTGCCGGCAACCCGCTCAGGATCCGCGTCATGCGGGCACTCTCGCTATCCGTCATGCACGCACCCTGCCGGCACCCACCGACAACACCCCCTTCTCGGACGAGGGACGAACACGCGGGCGCCACCGTCCCGGCCATACGGCGCTCAGCACGACAACCCCAATGCTCATTGGACGGAACCAGTGCTCAGGCACATCCGCAGGCCCCCTCATCTCGCGGTCCGCTCCGGCGTGCCTGTTCGAATAAGTTTTCGATACGGTGGGTGTAGGAGGTGTCGCCGTGGACGACGAGCAGAGGGGCCCGGTGGGTGCCGGCTCCGCGATCCTGCATCTGCGCTGCCCCGTGGACGTGGACCCGGTGATCTACGGGCTGCTCCACGGCCTGGTGACGGACGTGACTCCGGTGGTGCAGACGGTCCCACCCTCGGTCCTGGTGGCGGACGTGTCAGGAAGCATCCGGTTCTTCGACCGGGACCCGGCCGAGCTTGGACTGATGATCCGGGCCCGAGCGATGGCGCTGTACGGGCTGCCGGTGGCGATCGGCGTCGGCCCAACATGGTCGGTGGCCGCGATGGCCTCCCGGGACGCCGCGCGCAGCGGCTTGATCGCCGTCGGCCCCGCTCCGGAGCAGGTGGCCGCGTTCCTGCACCACCGGCCGGTCGGGGAGCTGTACGGCATCGGCCGCGCCCAGGAACAGCGCCTGGTCCAGTTTGGGGTGCACACGATCGGCCTGCTGGCGCAGCTCCCGGAGGCGACCGTGCAGCGGGTGCTCGGCGGGCGGGCCGGCCGGCAACTGCGCGAGGTGGCCCGCGGCATCGACCGCCGGGCAGTGGTGCCGACGGAGCTACCGCACAGCACGGCCGCGCATCATCGGTTCCCCCTCGACACCCTGTCCCCCGAGACGGTCCGCGCCGCGCTGCTCTCGCTGGCGGTCGAGCTCGGCGACCGGCTGCGGACCCGCAAGCAGGCGACCAGGACGATCACGATGACCATCACCCTGGCCAACCGATCCCAGGTCCACCGCAGCCGCCAGCTGCCCGGGGGACCGAGCGCGCACACCGAGGACCTCCGCGACACCGCCTACGAGATGTACCGGGCGCTGGGCTTCCAGCGGGCCCGGATACGCGGCATCGCGCTGCGCTGCGAGCAGCTGGTCGACGCGGCCACCGTCGCCGAGCAGCTGTCCTTCGACCAGGGCCGCGATCGGCGGCTGCGGGCGGAGAAGGCCATCGACCTGCTCAACACCCGCTTCGGTTACGGCACGGTGGGACCGGCGGCCAGCTACCGGCAGGCCGGCTGACGCACTCGCTGGCGGGTGCCAGGAGGTCCGTGCAGGACCCGCACCGAGCGGACGGTCAGCACTGAAGCCGTCGAGTCCCTTCCGCGTCGCGGCATCCACCGGCCGGAGCGGGTGCGTGCTGCCGTCTTCAGCAGGGCCCAGGCGCGGGGTCGTTCCCTGGCTGGCGGGGGTGACGAGGAGTACGCGGTCTGTACGGCGTCGGTTCGGTAAAGACTAGCTGCAAGGCACCTGCGGGCGAGTTCGCGTTCGTACCGCTCGTAGGGGCCTGCGAAGAAGTGGACGGCAACGGGGCCTTGCCCCTGCCACACCGCGAACGCAAGGAGACCGGCGGCAATGTCGGGTGCCGCAGCCCTGAGGCCAGCTGCCTGGATCATCCCTGGGCCCCCGCGGCCGCTGGCACCACCCACGACGTCCTGGTCCTGCCTCATGGAGGCCTACGCCGCATGGTGGGGGCTCGAACCCGTGGATGGCTCTGGGCGGCGGACATCGCGAGGGAACGACCTTCAGGCCCACCTGTTTGAGGGACTCATCCGTCAACTCTTCGTCGTGGAGGAGACCCGAAGGAATGGGTTCGCAGGACAGAACCGGTTCTGTGAGGCAAGACTGTCGCCGCCCGCGAACGGAACGGAGAGGACACGGCATGACCACCACTCAGTGGGACAACCTTCCCAGGCTGATCGAGGTCAACGGCGGCCATCTGGATTGGAACGTCAGTGAGCTACTTGGGCTCGCCGGTGCCCGCGCCGCTGGAGCCCGCATCGTCGAGGACATCGAGCACAAGTTGGCCGAGCGCAAGATTGGCCATCTTCCGCCGCGCATCCCGCGAGACCGGACGTGCCGAGTCCTGCTCTATACCCAGGATCGTCCGGGACTCGGCCTTGTCCTTCACAGTGCCCGGAAGCTCGCCGAAGGCCAAGCTCCCGAGGGGATGAGCGTCAATGACCAGGTCGGCGTGCTCGCCACTCTGCTGAGGATGTACCGACCTGCGGCTAAGTGACAGCGGTACCGCGAGCAGTCTCGCCGCCTGGCCGAGGAGCCGGGAATCTTCACCAGATCCGGGAACCCGCCTTCTCGGACACGACATCGCCGAATCTGTGAGCGTCTGCCCGTCGGGCATGACGACGGTGACGGGGGTGGGCGGCGGATCAGTGGATACGGATCTCACCGTGGCGGTGCGCCGGGCAGCGGCCGCGCGTCCCCGAGCCTTCGGGAGGGCCCGCCGGGCCACGACTCGCTTCCTTGCCGCACGGTACACGGCGCGGAGGAAGGGGGTTCAGATCAGGCGTAGCAGGGCTGCCGTCGCAGCGATCATGGTCTCCGCCTCTTCACGGGTGTAGGTGAACTCCTTGGTGACGACGTCCTTGTGCAGGGCGCCACTGGCCTGCCTCTCCAGCGCCTTGCACGTCGCGGCCCAGCGCTCCTCCTTCGTGTACTGCTCGAACTGCTTCTTGGAGGAGGGCTGGGGCCATCCGCTGTTTTCCCTGATGTACTCCAGGGTCCGGCGGACGTCGAGGAGAGCGCCGTCGATGTCCGGGGCACCGCGAAGCCGACTCTGGGCGCTAAGCAGGTACTGAACGGCTTCGCGGCGAGGTTCGTCGGCTGCGGGGAAGGGCACCGACATCTCTACGGCGAGCGAGGGACCGAGGCCTTCGAGCTGCCGTTTCCAGCTGCTCTCGGCAACGGTGAGGTAGAGCCGGATGTCAGTACTGCCGGGGTGGAGACCGGCGGCGGCCTGAGGGAGTACCGCGCGAACTGTGATCTCCAGGCGCAGGTCGCCGGAGCGGTTCTCTTCCAGTGCGCGGAGCTGGGCGTTCGTCAACGTATAGGTGAACTTGTGATCGGTGCGCTGGTCAGGACGGAGGGCGAGGGTGGCATTCGAGGCGGCCAGGGCGATGGGCATGCCGTTGCCATGTGGAGCCTGGAGGCTGGTCTCCAGAACCAGTACGCGGCCTGCCTCGGGCGCCTTCGGCACGTGGATGTCCAGGGTGAGCTGGAGCGTGTGGGTGCCAAGGGCCTTGACGAGCAGCAGGCTGTTGTCCCGGGGGCTGACGGCTACCGAGCCGATCGGCTCGTCGAAGTTCAGGTTGTCCATCATGGCGGCGCCTTCCTGGTGTATCTGGCGCCGATTCTCGGCCCTGAACACTCGACAGTGCGCCGGATTTCCGGAATGAGCGGATGCCCGGCCTCGGGCCTGCTACGCCTGCGGCTTCGCCGCCCCTGGGATTCGCCACGGCACTCAGCAGTTGCCGTGATGGTTCACTTGCCGCACAGCTCGTGGACGGCCGGGGAGGGTGTGTGGAAGAGCCAGGATTCCGTGTGCTGCTGACAGGAGCAGGAGACCGGAAAATGGAGGCAGTCCGTGCGATACGGACGATCACCGGCCTCAGCCTGTGGAACAGCAAGCTTCTGCTTGCCGACGCACCCGTAGAGATCGAGGCAGCCGGCTGGTTCGAAGCCGCTGTCGAGGCGGCTCGGACCCTTGAGGACGTAGGCGCCCGCACCACGCTGCTCTGCGATTGCTGCGGCCGCCCCATTAGACGGGGAGCCTTCCCCCTCACGTCGGCGCAGTGCACGGACCCGCGGCCCTTGGAGATCTGCTGGGCAAATGGCCTGCCCACAGCGACCTGAAATCGGCCGAGTTCGGTCTGAGAGACAAGCCCTAGTTCCCGGTCGGGGCCGAGCTCGCCACCGGACGGCGGCCACCCAGGGCCCGGCCACCACGAACCCCGCGTCCCATCTGTAGCCGACGCGTCCGCGCGCCGCAGCAGGCCTGCTCACGCACGCACCCGCCACGACGCGCGTAACCCCTCACCAGTGAATGCCCAGCTCGTCGAGGGCGGCGATCTGTTGGGGGGTGAGGCGGCCTTCGCGGTTGCGGGCGCGTTGGACGCTGAGCCAGGCGTCGAGGCGTTTGCCGTTGAAGGTCGTGCGGGCGGGCGGGCGGAGGTGGCCGTGTGCGGCCTGGTACTGGCGGGCGTCGTCGAGGCGGGTCTGCCAGGCCTGGTCGATGCGTACGTCGGCGACGCCGCGGCCGGGGGTCCAGTCGATGCCGAGCTCGTCCAGTGCGGCGGCACGCTCTGGCGGGAGGGTGCCGCGCTGGTGGGCGGTGCGCTGGCGGGTGAGCCACACGGTCAGGTCGAGGCCGTTGACGGTCGTGCCGGTCGAGGGCCGCAGGTGTCCGTGCTCCCCGTGGTAGCTGCGCGCGGCCTGGAGGGCTTGCTGCCAACGGGACCCCAGGGGATCCCAGTCCATCCCGAGTTCGTCCAGGGCGGCGATCTGCTTGTCGGTCAGCTGGCCGTTGCGCCGGGCGGCGCGTTGTTTGGTCAGCCAGTCGGCGAGACTTCGGGTGCCGGCGTCGTCGGAGGTCTCCTGTGGCCGCAGGTGTCCGTGCTGTTCGTGGAAGGCGCGAGCGGCATCGAGGTGCTGGGGGAAAGGGTCGGCGGCGTAGATGTTGGCGCGGGCGCGCTTGAGCCGCAGGCTCAGGGTGCTGGTCCTGACGTCCAGGGCTTCGGCGAGTGCCTTCTGCTCGACGCCCGCTTCGACCAGGGCGAGCAGTGCTTCGGCGAACGGCTTGCCGCGCTGGTGGGGGAAGGCGCGCAGGGCGGCGATCTCCTCGTCCGTGGGGGGCCGCTTGGGGGTGGTGGCGGACCAGATCATGCCGAGTTCGTCCAGGGCGGCGCGGCGTTCGGGGTCCAGGGTGCGGGCTCGGCCGGATGCGTCGCGGGTGCTGCCGGCAACCACGGAACGCTGGTAGGCGATGAAGTCGCCGAGGTTGTAGCCCTCGGCGTCGATGTGGTTGACGGGGACGGCGAGGTCTCCGTGCTGGTCGCGGTAGCGGCGGCAGGCGGCGAGCCCGTCGGCGAAGCGGGCTTCGCGGAGGTCCCAGACCATGCCGAGCTCGTCCAGCGCGCTCACGACGCCGGAGTCGACGTCGCCGTGCGGGTAGCGGTTACGGCGCGTCTTGAGGGCGCTGCCGAGCGGGTACCCGTCGTCGGTGACGTGGGTGTGGGGCACGCGCAGGTGTCCGTGGGCGGCGTGGAAGGCGCGGGCTTGGGCGATGAGTTCCTCATTGGCCTGTGCCCGGGTGTTCCAGGTCATGTCGAGTCGCTCCAGGGCCGTGATCCGCTCGGGGGTCAGGCGGCCGGTGGCGTAGTCGCGGCGCAGCATGTTGATCCGGGTGCCGAGCCGGTAGCCGTCGGGGGTCCTGTAGGCCTGGGGAACGTTGAGGTGGCCGTGGGTCTCCCGGTAGGTGCGGGCGTGGCCGAAGGCCGTCTGGAAGTGGTACCAGTCGGAGTCCCAGATCATGCCGAGCCGGTCCAGGGCGGCGATGCGGTCGGCCGCCATCCAGCCCTTGCGGCGGTGTTGGCGGGCGTTGTTGATCCACTGCCCCAGTCGGCGCCCATCGGCGGTGACGTGACCGGACGGGATGTCGAGGTGGCCGTGCTCCTCGTGGTAGGCGTGGGCGGCGCCGAAGCCTTCCCACCAAGGGGAGGTGCTTTGCCTCACCAGCAGCAGTTCGACCTGCTCGATGAGGGCCTGTCCGGTGCCCCCGGGCAGTTCGACTGTGATCTTCGACGGAAGGCTGGGGTTGCTGATCGTGCTCTTGCTTCGGCAGTCGTCCAGTGCGCTGCCCAGGGGTTCGTCGTGGGCGCGCAGGGCGCGGACGACCTGCCACAGGGTGGCGTAGTCGCCGGGGTCCAGGTCGCCGATCTCACCGTCCTGTTCGGGCACGATCAGGGGGACGATGATGGTGGACAGGCCGGGGGTGTCGGGGTGGGGGCGCAGGGTCCGGCCGACGCCTTGCACGATGTCCACCGCGGAAGACTTGGGGTGCGCGAAGAGAACTGTGTCGAGGGCCGGCACGTCCACGCCCTCGCCGAGCAGGCGGGAGTTGGCGACGACCGTCCACCCGTCGGCGGGAGGCAGTCGCAGGTCGTCGAGGACCTGTTCGCGGAGCCGGGGGCTCATCTCTCCGTGGATCACGAGAGAGAGGGGGGCCGGCAGCGAGGGGGCGAGGCGGCGGGAGAGGTCGGGCAGGGAGCGGGAGAACTCGGCCGCCTGGGCGACGCGAGCATGGAATGAGACCGCGCGCCGTACCCCGTACTTCTGGGCGGCGCGCACGAGTGCGGCCTGCGCGACGAGGGTCTGCATCGACGGCGCGCCGGGTCCTTCCACGTACTCGCGTCCCTTGTCGGCGAGCACGGCGCGGGCCTCGCTCTCGCGGATCCCGATGACGTAGAGCCGGTAGTCCTCCAGATAGCCCTCGGCGATGCCCCGGCTGAACGGATAGGTGTAGAGGACGGGCCCGAACAGCGCGACGTCGTCCATGGACAGGCGCCCGTGGCGGCCGGCGGCGGCCGCGTCCACGCGGGGGGTTGCGGTCATGTACAGGCGCCGGACGGCGGGAAGGTACGTGGGTTCGGTGACGCGTCGGATCACGAAGTCGGGCCGCCCCGTCAGGTGGTGCGCCTCGTCCAGGACGAGGAGATCGAGCTTCGCCTCGACCTGGTGCAGAGCGTCGTGCAGCCGGTTCGCGGAGATGTACGTACCCACGATGAGCCGGATCCCCCCACGGGCGGGGCGGGCGAGCCAGTCGGCGATGATCTGCGGGTCGGTGGTGACCTGGGCGGGGATGTCGGGCAGATGCGCGGGGGCGTCGGTGACGGTGTCGTCCGAGCACACGGCGAGGACGTCCAGCCCGGTCCCCGCAGGGTGCAGCGCGCGCCAGGTGGTGATGGTCTGGGCGACCAGGGCCAGCGAGGGAACCATGACCACGGCCAGTCCGCCGGCGGGCAGCAGCCGCATCGCGGACTGCTGCGCCATCAAACTCTTGCCCGACCCGCACGCCGCGTGTAACTGTCCCACCCCGCCGCCGGCGAGGCCTTCGAAGATCGCGGTGATGGCTTCGTTCTGGTACGGGCGCAACTCCACCGTCATTCCCCCTTCCTGGGCAGGGCGTCGTCATCGCCCTGCAGGATCGCGTCGATGACGGCGAGGCCCTGCGCACGGGACCAGGACCGACAGGCGGCCGCGAGCGCGTCGATGTCGGCAACGACGTCCTCTTCGACGTCCTCTTCGAGGTCCTCGACCTCGTAGGAGAGCAGCGTCCCGGGGTCTTCCAGCCACGTCACGTCGATGACGGTGCCGCGCACGATCCAGGCGAGGGCCTGCCAGTGCCCGGCCAGCAGCGGGGGCAGGTCGCGCAGTTCGGCGGCCAGGAGCCGGTCGAGAGTGTCGTGGGGGAGCCGGCGCCGGGGGTCGCCGGCGGTGCGGGCGCGGGCCACGGCCTGGCTGATCGTCTTCTCGCTGACATTCAGCTCGACGGCCAGGGCTTTGGCGCCGCCACGGCCCCGGCGGGTGACCTCGGCGTCGATGACGCGGGCCTTGTCGTCGGCACCGGCGGAACGCTCGGCGTTGCCGTGCTCGATACGGGCCTCGGCCCGGCGGAGAAGTTCGAGGAAGTCGGACACAGAAGGGATTTCCTTAAAGGGAAGGGCCCGGCCGCCCGGGCGGGCGGCCGGGCCGGTGAGGACGGGGTCCAAGGGAGGGAGGGTCAGTCCTCGTCGTCCTGGTCGGTGGCGGCGTCGTCCCGCAGCGTGCGCAGGTGGGCCTCCAGGCCGGCGCAGACGACCACCGTGTTGCCGCCGCAGTCGGCCAGGTCCCCCAGGATCTCCGCCGCGATCTCGTCCAGCCGCTCGTCACTGGTGTCGGCGGTGATGCCGTACTCCTCGGCCTCCAGCCCGTTCAGCGCGGCGTCGACGTCCCACTGCCCGATCAGGTCGTTCTCCTCGAAGACCTGGTCGTAGGGGTGGGCCAGGCCGAGCTTCGTCTCGATCTCGTCCTCGGCGGCCTGGGCGTCCTCACCGAGCCGGACGACCGTGTTGTTTCCGTCCCAGACCTCCTCCCAGTCCGCGAGGATCCGGTCGGCGAGCGGGGCGATCTCCTTCATGACGCGATTTGCGGCGTCCCCCGTCAGCACGGGGATGGTGTAGCGGCGGTCCTGACCGTGGTAGACGGTGAAGGGGACTCCGTTGCCGATCTCGGCGTTGTAGTCGGCGAGCAGGACGCCGTTCGGCAGGTCGAGTTCGATGTAGGCGGGCTGCGCCTCGGACTGGCCGTCGTAGTGGCGGAACAGCTCGGTGGGGCTGGTGCAGTCGATGATTCGGATGCTCACGGCGTACCCTCCATGGACGTCGGACGGCCCTTGCTGGCCGCCGGCGGGGTGTCGGAGGGCTGGACCCCTCCGACACCCACACCATACTTACCCCTAGGGGTAAGTATCAAGTCCATCCGTGAAGTTCAGGATGAAGAGGTCCCGCTGCGCCTCGCAGCGATAGTTGTCACTTCGCAGCGCGAACTGTCACCGCCCGGACGCTCGTGTCGGTCGACGTGCGACATTTCTTGCTAGGTGACACTTGTCCGAGCCAATTGCCACTGAGGGCGAGGGTGGGGCGGACGATTGGTCATCGGTCAATCAGGGTCTTGTCGAGATCGAGTCCGCCAGCGCAAGGCAGACGCGACGTTCTTTGAGCCAGGTCGGCAGTCCTCACTCGACTAGCCGACGTTCGCAGTGCAGCCATTACGATCACGCGTATGCCTCCGCACCC
Source organism: Streptomyces sp. NBC_01426 (assembly GCF_036231985.1). Lineage (GTDB taxonomy): Bacteria > Actinomycetota > Actinomycetes > Streptomycetales > Streptomycetaceae > Streptomyces. Next base: position 573,155 of record NZ_CP109502.1, on the reverse strand, counting down.
TCGCCTTCCCGCTGTCATCGACGCCGCCAACGCCTTATCCGCCGGACTGCAGAATCCTTCCCTGCTGGTGGGGCTTCACCGCGACATTGACAGTTTGACCGGGAAGGACGGCAAGTCGCTCGGGGGCTCGAAGAAGCAGTACGCCCTGCGGTGGGGGATCTTCACGCTGTCCTACGCGGCTGTCGAAGCCTTCTTCAACGAAGTCCTTGCCCTCGATCCGTCCCGGACGCGGCATCTTCCGCTCAACCCAGACAAGCTCCGTCACGTTGGGCAGCAGCACGCGGTCCGGCTTTTCACCGACGACTGGGGAGTCCGTACGAGGGCTCTGGGCAACGCCGCCGGGAACCGCTCGCGCTGGAAGGCTTACGTCGGCACCCAACAGGTGAAGCTGTACCTCGCCGACATGAAGACCCTCCGCGACATCCTGAGCCACGGCGGGGACCCGTACACGGTGTCGAACCGCTCCGGCGCGTTGTGGTCCCTGAAGGGGGGCAGGCACTCGATGCGCCTGATGGGCGCTGAAGGCTTCATCCAAGCGTGCTGCGACCTCGCCTCGCAGACCGTGCTTGCCTACGGCGGGAGCTTGGCCGACTTTCCCGAGTGGCCAGAGCCTGAGCGGTCGGGTCTCTCCGCGGAACGGCGTCCGTCGCTGCCTCTGTTGGACTGATCACGTCCCACTCGGCTGCCTGCTCCATTACTCGCCGTTGTCCACATCGTTGTCCAGTTCACTGACGGACCCCGCCGTCCGCTGCGGTACGGGGACCCCCACTGACCTGCCGGCTGCGTCTCTTCGCCGATGTCGGTGTCATCTGGACTGGAGATCAGGTGTGGGTGTCAACAAAGAATGACCATCCGGTGTCAAGCAGAGCGATCCGACCAGCCAGAAACCGCACGTCAGGCCACCGCCGCGGTGTCATCTAGCTCGAACGGTGAACGACGAGCGGCGCCCGTACGACACTCCAGGTCACCGACTCGTGCGTTCGTCGGCGTGGTGCCACACGGCTGCGAAAGTGCCGTTGGTGACAACAAGCGCGTGCATCTGGTGACAGGTACCGCTGAGATTCCAGCGCCGAGCCGCAGGTCGGTCACGGCACCGGTGACAACTATCGCTGCGATGCACACCCGCCATCTCGGGCGGCCACTCCGTCTACTGGGGATGCTGCGAGGTGTCAGTTCGGGGAGTTCTTGCGAATGTTGCCGACCGTGACGTGGCTGACGTTCAGGAGTTCGGCGATGCGGCGATCCGACAGGCCGAGTCGGGCAGCGCGTTTGACCGTGTCGGGTCGGCTCGCGACCGCTTCCGCGATGGCCTCCAGCTCGTCCTCGACCTTCTCGCGAGCCTCGGCAATCTTCTGCTCGCGCAGTCCTTCCAGGTAGGAGTCCAGGCCGTGGCAGACGATCTTGGGGTTCTCGATGGATCCGCACATGGCCAGGTTGGAAAGGATGTCGGCCTCGATCTCCGCCAATCGTTCGTCGGTGGTCTCGTCGGTGATGTCGTAAGCGTCGGCTTCCTCGCCGTTGGTCGCGCTGTCGAGGTCCCATTCCTGGATCAGGTCCGGGTTCATGTCGGCCGGCAGGTCCTCGGGGTACCGCTCGCCGATAAGGTCCGCGATCTCCCGTTCCGCCGCGGCGGCGTCGTCGCCCAGAACGGCGATGACGTTGGCTTGCCTGTCGTCCAGATCGGTTTCCCAGTCGTCGAGCATCCGTTGGGCGAGAGGCGCGATGTCTCGAAGCAACGCGTTGGCGGCCTCGCCGGTCAGGGCCGGGATCGCCCATCGCCGGTCGAAGCCATAGTGAACACTGAACGGCGTCATCGGGCTGCCGACCTCGGCGTGATAGTCGGCCAACAGGATGCCGTCCTTCAAGCCGAGTTCGACATAGCAGCCCTGGGCCGTGAACTCCCTGTCGAAGTGCTGATGGAGCTCGGTGGCTCCGACGTGACGGATATCGAGTTCGGGCATGGTGATCCCCTTTTCGCCGGGACGGGACCGCTCCCGTCGCGGTAAGAAACTTACCGCAACTGGTAAGTTTCTTACCATCCCCCGCCGCCTCGGACTCTTGTTCGACGGCCGTCACCCCCTTATCGCCTGCCCTGATGCGCCCCGTCGGCCGTCTTCGGCGGCACGGGCCGGTACGTCACCGCGTCGGCGTCGACCGCTGCGGCGTTCGGTCTCTCCCACTCCCGGCCCCATCAGCTTGTTTGACATACCGTCAAAGGATATATACCGTCACCGGTATGGACGACACGCGTACCCGCGTCACCCCGACCGCCGAGCGGGATCGCTCACTCATGGAGCGAGATCTCGCCTACGCCCTGGCCACGCAGGTCTTCGAACTCCGGCGGGCGGCAGGCCTGTCACAAAGCGAGCTCGCCGCTCGGGCGGGCATGAAGCAGGCGCACGTCTCGCGCTTCGAGTCGGCGCAGAGCACCCCCACCCTGTCCACGCTCCTCCGCCTGGCCGACGGCCTCGGGATGACACTCACGGTGGACTTCACGACGGAGGAGACCCCGTGACCAGGCTTGCCCGACTCGTCGCACACCACGCCATGAAGGTCCTGCTTCTCACCATCCCGCCATGGGTCGTCCTGTTACAGATCAAGGACCTGCACTGGGCGGCCCTGGTCGGCGTATCGGCTCTCACCCTGGTACTCGCCGCGGCCGCGCTGGCCCTGTCCTTCCACCTGCCCGACTGCCCCCTGTGTGTCCACCGGACCGCCGCGGAACTGAGGAAGATCCGCTACCGGATCCCCCTGTACTGCGCGCATCTCGTCGGCCCCTTGCTCATGGCCGCCGTCCTCTTCCTCTTCCTCGCCCCCGCCCCACGGACCCGGCAGTACACCGACCTGGACGCGCTGAGGACCGTACGCATCAGCGCAACTCTGATCGCCCTGGTGCTGGTGGTCGCGGCCGTGCAGTTCCGCCGGCGGAACGCCGAGGCTCTTGCCCGTCCGTGGTGGAGCGGGGCTCTCTCCGCGCTCGACCGCGCTTCCAAGACGGCGGGCCACTACACCCATTGGGTGCTTATCGGGGCGTGCGCGATCCTGGTCCCCTATCTGGTCCTCGTCCCTCACACGGGGCCGTGGGAGGCGATTCGGTGGGTTGTCATGCTGGATCGCCCTGGGTGCCGGGTGGGCTGAGATGAACCACGCCGGGGCCCTGTGCGCGCGCTGCACCATCGGCTATGACCTCAATCGGGGGATGGAGCGGGCCGAGTCCGGCCGTCGCTATCTCCTCCTCGATCACCGGCTGACCGTGCCCCCTGTGGTGTGGCTCTGCGTCGTGGCGACGGCCGGGGCGAGCAACCTCCTGTTCGAGCAGGCCGCGCTCTACCTCATGGCCTTCCTCTTCCTGCTGGCGATCCCCAAAACCATCCTCAGCCGCTTCCACAACAGGCACCTGCCGTGGTGCCCGATCTGTTCCCGGGGCGACGGCGGCGACGATGGGGAGGAGGTCCCGGCCCCCGACTCACCCGGAGGTCTCCGCCTCCCCCTGCCCTCGGTCTAGGTCCGCGGCGTCACGAGCGCCGTGCGGCCGTCCACGGGAGGACGAAAGAGGGGTCTGCTGCGGCGGGCCCCTCTTGGTGGGTGCGGAGCCCGCAGCCGATGTCGAGGGGCGGCGGTGCACCTCCGCCAGGCGGATAGTCCGGTTCACGCCGTTCTCCGAGAATCGCCGCAAGGCTGCCCGCGAAGCGGGGACGCTGACCTCGGGACGGACGAGGGGGCGTCGATGGGGTACACCGCTGTCCATCAGGACTGGGGCCGGCTGGACGCCTCACTGGACGATCTCGGCTGTGGTCGCTCATGGCGGGACGTCCACCGCGTTTCGGGGATGGAACTGGCCTGTCCGGAATGCCGAGGGCGGGTCTTCGCCCGGATCTCCCAGCATCGCTCCCGGCACTTCTACCACCAGGCGCGCCCGGACAACTGCGAGCTGGCGAACGAGTCGCCGGAGCATCATCGCCTGAAGCGCGAACTGGCGATGGCCGCCAGGGCGGCGGGCTGGCGAGCCGAGCTTGAGGTCGCCGGCGCGACCGGCAACTGGCGGGCCGACGTGATGGTCTTCGACGAGCAGGGCCACGCGTTCATGGCACTGGAGGCGCAGTTGTCGCCCATGACTCCGGACGAGGCGCGGATGCGGACCGAGCGGTATGCCGCGGACGGGGTGGCGGTGTGCTGGGTCGGGCCCCAGGAACGGCCCTGGCAGCGGGTCGTGCCCACGCTGCGTGTGCCCTTTCCGGCAGAGGGTGACCGGGTCTGGCAGGTGCGGCACGGGATGGCCAGCTATGTCTGGGCGCCGCGCACGCTGAAAGCGAAGGCGGCTTGGGTCCACATCACTTGCCCGCTCGGCGATGCCCTCAAGTGGATTCTTGAGGGCCGGGTGCACGTTCACACGGAGCCGAACGGCACGGTGTGGTGGACGGCCCCTGCCTACCAGGACCTGGCGGTCGCCCGCGCCCGCCTGGAAGCCTGTGCGGAAGCCTCCGCGCGAGCAGCCGCTGCGGAGAAGGCTCGGCGCCAGGAAGAGCAACGACGGCGGGAAGCCGACGCCCGGGCCGCCGCCCTCAGGGAGTGGCGTCGCAATGCCGCGGCCCGGTCCATTCAGGCGGAGCAGGAACGGCTGGCCGAGTTGCAACGGCTGGCCGGCTTCTTCGAGCACGCGGGCATCGATGCCGCGATGTGGCGAGTCTTCACGCAGATGGTCCGCTCCACCTCGGGCAAGACGGTCGTCTACGGAGACCAGAGCCCTTCTCATGGCAACGGTCTTCTCGTCTACACCCGGCCGCGGGAATGGAGCGACCCCCTCCTGGCCGGCGTGGTGTGCCCGGCCCCCGAGGGCCTCATCAGATGGCCGGGGAACCTGACGATCTTGGTGCCTGGTCCCACGTGGCTGGCCCGGATACAGGCTGCCCCACGGCCCGCCCTCCAGGTCGCGGTCCTGGACCCTCGTGACCGGCCGCAGCGACTTCGTCAAAGTTGCCGCATCGCACCAACCGGAGCCGATCCAGGAGTTACCCCGATCAGGGCCGACAGGCTGAGACGTCGACCGCGCAGCGCTACGGAGCACTGCCACTGACGTCGCCCTCACCGGCTCGCCCGAGCGGCACGAGGGCGGGTCACCTCCCGGCCGGGGGGTACTGCCATTCTGTGCCGGTACCGGGGGGCAAGGTGATGAGGCGGCCGTCGACGACCCGCTTCTCGACGGCGGGCTCACCGCCAGGGGCTGCGACGGCGGCGCGGTGGAGCGCGACGCGTGCGGCGGGGGTGCGGGGGTGCTTCCGCCAGTACGGGTGATCGCCGATGCGCACGGAGAGATGGAACAGCCACTGGTCGAGCTCGGCCCGCCGCTCGGTGGTCGGCGTGGCGGAGAGCTCGTTGTAGGTGCGGATGCTCTCCTGTTTCAGCTGGATCAGATCGGCGGGGAAGAGCCAGGTTTCGGCCATGTCCTGATTACAACACGAAATCGAACAGGCGTATGATTGAGCCATGACCGTCGACTACCCCCCTCGTCTCGTCGCGCTGCAAGCACAGCTGCATCGCGTCCGCTCCCAGCACGAGGAACTCTGCGCGACACTCCCGTGGTCGGCGGACCCGCTGGAGGGCTGGCAGGCGCGGGAGGGCGTCTACTCCCACCGCGGCGACGTCGAGGCCAGCCCCGGCTACACCCCGCAGCAACGGGCACGGAAGGCGGCCTTCGAGCGTCGACTGAGCCGGCTGACCGGCCTGGTGCTGACCGACCCGTTCTGGGCGACGCTGGCACGCGAGGACATCGTCGAGGCGCGGATGGGACTCAAGCGCGCCCACCTGGTTCAAGGGGCGTAGTCGTGGACCTGGCGGGCGGCCCCGCGTGGCTCCCGCCGGACCTGGAGCGCCTGCGGACGGTGGAGACGCTCCTGTCGGTCCTCCTTGACGAGACCCGGGTCCGGATCGCCGCGGTGGAGGCTGAGGAGCGGGTGCGCGCGGACGCGGCCCGGTACCGGCCGCCGGTGGTGGAGTGGGTCATCGAGTACGGGATCGACGCGGCCGGCCGCTCCGTTCTCGTCCACACCGGTGACTGCCCGCTGGTCTCCGGTCGCTCCCGCCCGGCCACCCGCGCGCAGGCGGTCGAGGCGCTGCGGGACTCGATCGCGCGCGCCTGCGCGATCTGCCGGGTGGACTCCGCCCTGGGTCTCGCTTGACGTCTGAGCCTCCGAGGGCCTGGCGCCCGGCGGCACTGTCCCGAGGGCGGCGAGGCCCGTCCCGGTCCATGGCGGCCAAGGGGAGTAGCTCCACGGGGCGGGCGGGGATCACACCTTGCTGGTCCAGCCGTTCACGGGTGTGCGCTCGCCCACCCTGCACGCGTAGGCGATTACGTCCCCGATCCGTTCCGCGCTCTCGTGTCGGCCCTGGTCTTCCAGCTCGACGGTGAGCATCCCGGGGGTGGGGAAGGTGGTTTCGGTGATCTCGCCGGTCGCGTACAGCCGACTGATCGCGCCCCGTCCCGGTGGGACCGCAGAATCTCGCGCACGGATTCGTCTGTCAGATGGTCCACGGGCTCAGAGTAGGGACGACACCGGGGCGAGCGGTGTATCACGGGCGCCTCGTACCGCGCACGTGGAGGCGAAAGCCCCGGCAGACCGTGAGGTCTGCCGGGGCTGTTCGGGCCGGTGTACCGCAATTTCGAGGGGTGAGCTCGTCGCCTTTATCGGTCACCAGCGCCGAACGGCTGCCACCGTGCCATATGCAGGTCGTTCAGTGCTCCGGACGGCTCCGTCGGCTCCTCGGATGGATGACCCTCCACGCCCGGACCGGCCCGGTCCGGTCCGATCCGGCGGACCCTGGAAGAGAGATGACGAGGGAGACCTGCGGGTGACGCTGAGACCACCGGTTGAGCCCATGCTGGCGCAGGCTGCGGAGTCGGTGCCGACTGTGGTGCGTGATCTTGCTTTTGAGCAGAAGTTCGACGGGCACCGCGCCCTGCTGTTCACCCCCGCCGAGGAGGGTGGCCGGGTCCAGTTGCAGCAACTCAGGCTCCACAAACACCCCCTGAAGACCCGCCATACACCACGGAGGAACAGACTAACCTAACGGCATTGGTCCAAGATCAGAAGACGGGACACCACAGAGGCGATCGTCGGCGCGGTCACCGGCACACTGACCCGCCCGCAGCTGCTGGTCCTCGGACGCTACGACGACACCGGCCGCCTCCGGGCGGTAGGCCGAACTGTCGCGCTGCGCCCGGAGCAGGCCCGTCAGGTCGCGGAGCACCTGACCGCCGCCGGCCCCGGGCATCCGTGGACGGGGGTGCGGTTCGCCGCCGCGTGGGGGTCCCGCGATTTCCTGGACGCGGTCCTGGTCCGCCCGGAGGCGGTGGCGGAGATCAGCGCAGACCGGGCTGTGGACCGGGGCGGCGTGTTCCGGCACCCGCTCCGATTCAAGCGGCTGCGCCTGGACGTGGGCGCCGAGGACGTGCCAGCGTTCGGGGCAGGGCCGGCTTCGGCCACCGGATGAGTCCCTCGCCGCCGCCGCAAGGGCCCGTCGACGTCTGCCGAAGAGGTTCACCGGTTCAAGCGGGTACGCGGCCCCCACGCGAACTCAAGGTCATCCAGAAGAACGATCTCCAACCCCTTTTTCCACCGGCCGCGCAGCAGGAACGGCACGGTCTCCATTCGCTCACAGATGATCAGGCTTTCGGGCTGACCGGCCAGCATGTAGCGGCCGTACTCGGCTGGCCTGCTGCCCGGCCCGTATGAGCGCAGTAGCTCCGCCAGGCGTGCACGGTGCTGTTCGGCGAACGTCTCCAGGCGCTCGGCATACCCTGCTCGCTCCTCCTCGCGCACGGCGCTGAGCGCCACGGGCAGAATCTCGTCCGATGCCTCGGGGCCGAGGAAGTCGGCCGGGTCAGCCAGGGCCCACGTGCACCGCTGAGCCGCCGCCATCACCTGCCCTGTGTCCAGCGGCGGCGCCGGTTCCTGCGCCGGGGGTTCCGGAGTGGAGGGGCCGCCGCCGAGGGTGCGCGAGCAGCAAGGCGCTGGAGGCGGCGAGTCCGCGCTGGGTGGTGGCCGTGGTGTCGGCGATGCGCAGCAGGTGGCTGGCGACGTCGCGGACCCCGGCGTGCCATCCGTCCTCGAACTGCGGATCTGACCCGTGCGGGGCGCTGCTCTCGGAGATCCAGGTGTGGGCCCCCGCCACGGCGCCGGCTTCCAGCTTCGACACGATCTCGTCCGCCTGCTCGGGAGTGACGCCGAGGGCGGCGAGGGCCTTGAACACGGTGAACCGCGCCCCTGTCGCCTCGCTTTGGTGATGGCCGATGCGGGCCAGCTCCTGGCCGTACGCGTCGGAGTCGGACTGCTCGGTGCTCACGCTGTGCCTCCATTGTCTGTGGGGTTTGACGGCCTGGGCCGGATTGCGTACGGGGGTCGGGGCTCGCGTCTCGATGGCGGAGGGCGCGGTTCAGGGCGTGGGGTGGGGGCGCTTGGTGCCCTTGCGTCCGTCGCGCAGGGCGGCGAGGAGCTCTTCGGGCTCAGGGCGGAGCCCGCTGCCCAGGTAGCGGATGCCCTCCCCCTCGGGCGGCGTGTCGGTGGCCTTGCCGATGGGGTGGCGGCGGCTGGTGGCGGTCCGCCATCCGTAGCGGGAGTCCCACACCACGGCCGCGGCCGGCTGGTCGGTGTCGAGCGGAACGGCCGCGGCGACGTGTTCTCCGTCGGGCTGGCGCATCTCCACCTGGACTTCCTGGGCGATGCCGGCCGCGGCCAGGAAGTCGGCGGTCCGCTGCAGGTACGGCTGATCCTTGCGTGCGCGCAGCTCCCGTTCGGCGACCGCGATGGCCATGCTGTCGGCCTGGACCTGGGTTGCGGGGTAGCCCAGCTGGCGGGCGGCGTCCTTCAGGTCCAGGCCTGGCTGCTTCTCGACGAGGTCGGCGATGCGCCGGCCGCGCAGGGTGGCCAGGCCGGACTGTGCGGTGGGTCGGAAGGTGATGCCGAGGGTTTCGGCGACGTACTCCCCCTTGACGGCGGGGTCGGCGTCCAGGAGCTCGGCGATCCGCGGCAGGATCTCGTCGCGGGGGATCATGTCGCCGCTGCCCGTGGGGCGGCCGCCGCCGGCGGCCTTGCCGGGGCGCTTGTTCTTGTACGCGAGGACCAGGTGGCGGGGCCAGTGCTCGGTGCCCTTGGGGCCCGCGGGCACGAGGACGACGCCGGCGGCCAGGTCCGGGTCCTTCTTGTAGGTGTTCCAGGTCACGGGGGCGATGCTGAGCAGTTCGGCGGCCTCGTGGCGGTCCAGGAGGTCCTCGTCGTCGTCGACTTGGGGCAGCTCGGGGATGGGTTCGCCGGCGTAGTAGGCCTTGGTCTGCTCCGCGTCCCAGAGCTGGTTGCGGGCGCTGGGCGAGCTGATCGGCGCCGGGTGGCCTTCGGCCGCGTACGGCTTCTGGTTTCGGACGGTGACGAGCTTCTTGCCGAGGGCATCGGCCAGGTCGGACATGGTCTGGACGTGCTGCAGGCGTCCGGCGCGGATCATGTGCTTCTCCTTCATCGCGGGGCGGGGCGCTCGTGGCGCCCCGCCGGTGGGGTGTCAGTCGTTCGTGGGGTCGGGCAGGCAGTGCGGGTTGCACGGCGCGCCGGCCTCTGCGCCGCATCCGTCGCAGGGGCGGGCGGCCGCCTCGATGAGCGGGTGGAGGCGGGCGAAGGCGCTGTCGGCGCCGGTGTGCGGGGTGATGCTGCCGCCGGCGATGACGTACACGGCATGCGGCGGGTTACCGGTGGTGCGCACCCGGATGCCGGCGGTGTCGCCCGGGCCGGCGGCGAGTCCGGGGATCGCAAGGACGCCGGTGGCGGGGACGTTGGTGACGCCGGCCTCGGTCAGGAGCTGGGCGAGCCGGGCGAGTTCGGCCACGGCGGCCGCGGAGGTCGCCGGCCAGGCAGGCGCGGCGCCCGCGGTCTGCGTCGGGCTGCCGGCGGGGTACGTCAGGGAGAAAGACACAGGGCCTCCAGGGTGTTGGGGTGTGTTCGGTGCCGCGGGCTGCCACCACCCGCAAACAAGAAAACATTACCTATCTTGCATCACCGTTGGCAAGTGGAGTGGTCGCACCGCCGCGGCGTACGGATACACTCGGAAGCGAGATACATCTCTCGGGTCTCCCGCGGAGTGTGTTTTCGGTTGGCCGGCGCCCTTGCCACCCGCCTCGGCGGAAGTGGGCGCCGGCCGCTTTCTTTTCCGCCGGCCGCAAGGCTCCCCCGCACACCGGCTGGTCTCCGCGTCCTCTTCGCCTTCCGGGTTCCGGGCACGTCCTCCTGCGCTAGCCTCGTTGCAGCATCTACGACTTGGAGGCCGCGATGCGGATCGTCTTCGACCCGGCCGAGCAGGAAGCCTTGCGTGCCGACGCGCGGGAGATGGCTGACAGCGACCCGCAGATCGCCTACGTCCTGGAGCGCCTGGCCGGCGAGGGCGTCGATCTGGACGCCGTCACCTCCTGGGAGGACCTGCGCGAGAACCTCGGGCAGCCCCCGCTCGACGACTCCGCTCCCACCTCGCACGTCGCCTGATGGGACGCCACGCACCCAAGCGCGCCCGCATCGTCTTCTACGACGTGGCGCAGGACCAGGTCGAGAAGATGACGGAGGCCGAGCGCCTCCGGCTCGACCCCGTACTGGTGGCCGTCTCCAGGAATCCCGAGATCGGCGTGCTGTCGAAGCACGGCGCGATCCGTGAATACCGCGAGGACGGCGTCCGGATCGTGTACGTGCCGACCGCCCTCGGCACCCTGGTCCTGGTCGCCTACGTCGAGACGGACTGACGTCTTCGAAGGGCCGTGAACAGCTGGCCACAGCAGAGCCCCGGACGCGACGTCCGGGGCTCTTGTCTTCGAGCCGGGTCCGGTCGACGATCACTCAGGTGCCGTTCGGCGTCTGCACCGTGCAGCGCTCGTGTCGACCACAGTCGACTTGGGTCTCGTAGCGGTCGGCGCTGGCCGCGCCGGAATTCGGGACCAAGATGGTACGCGGCTGGGCACCGGTCCACCGCGCGGCCAGGGCGTCGGCGGCCTGGGGCCGCCAAGACGGGACGGGTGCGCTCTTGTCCTGGGGTGGGTCCGGCGAGGAAGACGGACGGGCCCACCCCGGATGGGCTCGCGGGCCATGACGAGATTGATGCTGTTCACGAGGAGGCTCCGTTCTGCGCGGCGGCGCGGGCAGCGTGCTGCGGGGTCCAGGGCAGGGGCAGGTTGTCGCCCTCCTGGCGGGGCACGACGTGGACGTGCAGGTGGAAGACGGACTGGGTCGCCTCGGTTCCCTTCGAGGTGATGAGGTTGGCGGCGGGGAGCTCCGCCATCAGCTCGGCCGCGCGGCGATACACCGCGGCGGTCACCTCCGGGTCGGCGCCTGCGTCGGCGACGTGAACGCGCGGCAGGACCATGACGTGACCGTCGGTCACCCGCCGGTGCGCGGTCGGATGGCGAGGGCGTCGGGCCATTCCCGGAAGATGGCGGCCGGGGCCTGGCCAGCGGCGATGGAGCAGAAGACGCAGGTCTTCACGGCGGGCCTCTCCTGGTGGGCGGTGAGTCGATCGGGTCTCGTGCGGGGTGGGTTGGTCAGATCCAGTGGAAGATGTCGCGGACCTGGCTGGCCGCGCCGCTGAGGCTGTCGGCGGGGAGGCTGTAGTCGATGTCGTAGGGGTCCTCGGTCTCGTCCATCACGGCGCTGGAGGCGGCCACCAGGACGTCGGCGAAGGCCTCGTGGACGTCGGCGTCCTTCAGGGCCTGGACGATGTCGCCCTGATTGGCGTGGCCGCGGGTGATGGCGTCGGCGAGCAGGCGGAGCGCGGCGGCTGCGGCCGGGGCGAGGTCTGCGAGGTCTCCCCCGTCGGCAGTCAGGCTGGCGCGGGCCGGGGTCTCGATGCCGGTGATCGTGGCGAGGTGCTTCGGGGCCGGGGTCTCGCTGGTCACTTCGACTCCTCGGAGTGGGTGGCGGGGCTGAGCTGTGGGGTGCCGGGTCAGGGCGGCCCGACCCCCCAAGAATGCCAACAAGAAGTTGGCGTATCAACATGAAATTGGCCAACTCGAACTTGGCCTTTATGTCGTGGAAACGCCAGCGCCCCCGACCTCCGGCAATGAGGTCGGGGGCGCCAGGAGGATCTGCCAGACTCGGCCGGGGCCTGCCAGCAGGGACGCGGTGGCGCGCACGGCCGGCAACGGTCTTACCTGCACCCGCGCACACTCCCTACTTGGCGAGGTGGTCCAGTGCGCGCTGCAGAAGCGGCCGGTGCGCGGCGTAGAGGGTGCGGCCGGCGGCGATAACCGCGGCGTCGAGCTGGTCGAGGGAGACGAACGGCCACCAGTTGGCGTCGAGGGCGTCATCGGCCGCGACGGCGGTCACTGTGGCGGGCAGAAGGTACAGCGCGCCGGTGGAGGCGACCCATGCGTTGTCGCTGTTGCGCCAGTCGTCCACGACGTCGCGGCCGAGGACGATCGGGTGGTGGTCGGCCAGATCGATGCCGGTTTCCTCTCGCAGTTCGCGGACCAGGGCGGCCGGGGCGGTCTCGCCGGGATCGACCATGCCGCCGGGGATCGCCTCCACGTGGATGTCGGTCCGAGTGATCAGCAGCACCCGGCGCTGGTCGCCGCTGCCCGCGACGACGATCGGGTCCGCGGCCTGGTTCTCGCCCCACTTCCCGAGGTTGCGGCCGGTACGGCCGGTGCGACCGTGCGGGTGCATCGGCCAGCCTCGCCCGTCGAGTTCGAACGGGACGAGCGCGGTCGCCCGGCGCTGGTCCCAGTCGTGCACATCGGTCGGTGTGGGCGCCGCCTCTGCCCAGTTGGGCACGTGGTGTGCCAGTGCCGACGGCTGAAGCTCCGGCGGCGTGATGTCCACGGGGGTGTACTCGCTCATCATGGATCTCTCCTCTTCTCGTGACGGTTCTTGGGGACCGGGCGGCGGCCGTCTGCGGTTCGCGGCGCCGGGCGCTCGGGGTGTTGGAGCTAGCGGTTCCGGCCGAGGGCGGCCAGGAGGCGGGCCAGGTCTCGGCGCAACAGGGCGCGCCAGGTGTTCGGCACCGGCGGAGGCGCGGGTGCGATGGCCGGCGGCGCCGGGTCGGGGTCGGGCAGGTCGTGGTGGCGGACCTGCAGCATCGCGGTCGGCCAGGTGCCCGTGGGGAACCCGGCGGCGGTCAGGGTCTCGGTGAGGAACGCCCAGCCTGCGGTCCGGTTCTGCTCTGGACGGGGAGCCCTGGGGGCGGCCGTACCTCTTGGCCGATGCTGCGGCCGCCCCTGGGATCTTCGGCGCCGGCCTACTGGTCGGCGGTGTAGCGGTTGACCTGATTGCGGATGTGCTCGCGGCTGAAGTCGAGGTGTTCGGCCACGGCCCTCTGCGTGAGGGTCTTGGCGTCCATCTCGGCCTTGACCGCGGCCCAGTAGGCGCGGTGGGCCGCTTCGATGGCCTGGTTGCGCACTGTGGCGGCCTTGTCGAGGCGGGCCTTGGCCGCGCTGACCTCGCCGGCCTCGGGGGTGTCGGGTTTGGTGGGGGTCATGGTGATCGGCTCCGTGTCGGTTGAGGGACGATGTAGCTGCCCCCTGCTCCGGTTGAGAGCGGGTTGGGCTGGCCCGGGGCGGGCGGCTTGGTTGGTAGCCGGTGATGCCGCCCGTCCCGGGGGTCAGAGCGCCTTGGCCTCGGGCTCGCAGGCGTGCGTGAGGGCGGTGTCGAGGATGGGTCCGATGCGGTCGGGGTAGTCGGTGATCTTCATTGAGAGCCCGCACTTGTGGCACTCGAACTGCGCGGTCTTCATCGGCGTGGTCAGGCAGCCGAGGGCTCGGCGGATCAGTTCGGCGAGCATGCCCCTCTCCTTCGGTCGGTCAGACGGCGAGGGCGATGATCCCGGCGAGGACCAGCAGGGCGACGGCAGCGGCGGTGATGTCGATGGCGAGCCGGAGCGCGCGGAACTTCCGAGCGGCGATCCGGGACAGGACCACGATCAGTTCGGCGCTGCGGTCGGTGGCGATGTCGGCGGCGGCCTGTTCGGGCGTGCAGGTCGCCCAGTGGAGGTAGGAGCCGCTGACGTCGCCGCCGAGGCGGGGGCGGACGATCAGTAGGACCAGGAGCATCGCGGCGGCCAGGGCGGCCGCGCCGATCCCGGCGGCGATGGTGGCGGCGACGGGGAGGTCGTGACCGGGGACGGTGGCGATCAGGACGGCGAGGGGGAGGCCGAGGACGGTCAGGAGCGCGGACGCTTTGGCGTCGGTCCTGCCCATCTCGGCAATCACCTCGGTGCGGGCCTGGGCCAGGCGCGCCTCGGTGGGGGCGGCCTGCGATAACTGCTGGATCTGCTCCATGATTCGTCGCCTCCGGTCGTCGGTGCGGGCCCTTGCCCACCCCTCAATGATGCCAAGTCTGAGTTGGCATGTCAACTCAGACTTGGCCAACTCGTGATTGGCGTTCAGGAAAGGGGTCGACTACTCGTCGACGGGGTCGGCGTGCAGGTCGTCGTACGCAGAGGCGGCCCTCCCCCAGAGGTTGCTCGCGCGCTCGGCGGGCTCCTGGGCGCACAGGCGGGCGTAGAGGTCGGGGAAGTTGCGGCCGGTGCCATCGCCGTCGGGGTCGTTGTCCATGGCTTCGGCCAGGGCGAACGGGTCGGTGGGCACCCGCGGTTCGAGGTGGTCGAGGTCGGGGCGGAAGGCGCCGGTGGCGATGACCGTGCCCTCCACGTGCGCGGTGGAGTGCAGCTGCCCGCGCAGGCCGGCGGCGATCTCCTCGGCGTGGCTCTCGTGTTCGTACGGACCGATCCGTACGGGGTCCAGGCCGGGCCGGTGGAGGATGACGGCGTGGCCGACCGGGTCGGTGTAGCGGACGGGCCGGCCGAGCTGGTGGGCGTAGGCGATCTCGGCGCGGGTGGAGTCGCCGATGTATCCGCCGGTGTTGACGACCAGGACTTGGTCGCAGGCCCGGATCTTCCAGCGGTGTAGCGCGTCCAGTGCGAGCTTGAGCTCCTCGGCGGCCGCGGGTTCGGCCCACAGCGGGTGCGCCTTCTTCATGTCGCAGCCGGGAGCGAGGACCACGCGGCCGGCGGCCGTCTCGCGGAAGTTGGCCTCGGCGAGCTCGCTCCAGAAGCGGGTGGAGCCGCAGAGGGTGACGACCGTGGGCCGGTCGGTGGAGGTGTCGGACGGGTTGAGCAGCTGCTCGGAGGTGGCGGCGGCCGCGATGCGGCCGGCGGCCTGAAGGTCGCGGTGGTGGTGCTCGCGGTTCATCGGCATGTCCTTCGTTCTCGGGAAATGGGCGGGAGGCCGGCGCAGTTTGGGGGTGATGCCGGTAGTCGTGCGGGCATCCGCTGCCGGCCGATGTCCAACATCGTCATCGGCCCGTCGCGCGTAGCTCGCGCGTGTGGCACAGGACGGGGCCGATGCTTGCCGGGCAGTCCGTCGTCGACGATCCTGCCCTTCTTGCCCGTGACCCGGGGGTCGTCCCCGCAGGCGAGGATCTCTACCTCGTCGCCGGCTTCGAACACGTTTCTCCTTGCGTCGTTGGCGTGGGGGTGGTGAGTCTGAACGTGGGCGGCGGTCGGCACCGCGGGCCGGGGCGGCGGGCTCGACTGGGGGCCGCCCCCGAGGGCGGGCCGCCTAGCGCATCGGCATGATCAGGTAGCTCAGCGCCGTGGCGTCCTCGTCGGTGGGTACGAGCAGCGCCGGCTTGGCGGGGTGGACGATTCGCAGGCGAACCCGGTCCGTGTTCAGCGCGGCGACGGCGTCGAGGAGGTAGCCGGGGTTGAAGGCGATGGAGACGGGGGCGCCGGTGAGCAGATCGGTGGTGGCGGGGATCCGATCGCGGCCGGAGGCGTCATCGGAGGTGCCGGCGCTGAGGGCCATGTCGCCGTCGGTGAGGTGGAGGGTGACGGCGTGGCCGCGTTCGACGACGAGGGCCATGCGCTTGACGGCATGGGCGAAGTCGGCGCTGTCGAAGTCGGCGGTTGCGGTGAAGTCGGTGGGCCACAGGGCCTTGTGATCCGGCAGTCGGCCTTCCATGGCGCGCAGGGTGAGCGTGCGCGAGTGGCCGGTCAGGCCGAGGACGCCGTGATCGGCGGGGAGGGTGAGGTGGATCTGCTCGTCGGAGGCGAGGATCTTGGCGGCTTCGGCGAGGGACTTGGCCGGAATCGTGACGGTGTCGGTGGTGCCGGTGGGCGCGGCGCGGCTCCAGGCGATGGAGCGGAGCGCGAAGCGGTAGCGGTCGGTGGCGGCAAGGCCGATCGTGTCGTCCGTGATCACGGCTTGGATGCCGGTCAAGATCGGCAGGGCATCGTCACGTCCGGCGGCGGTGGCGACCTGGTGGACCGCTTCGGCGAGGGCCGGACCGGAAACGGTCCCGGCGGCCGGGGCGGGGCGGGGCAGGGTGGGGTACTCCCCCAGCGGGAGTGTGTGCAGGGTGTAGCGGATGCGGTCGGAGGTCAGGACCAGGCGGGCGCCGTCGAGTTCGAGGTCTACCGGGGCGTTGCCCTTGATCGTGCGGGTGATGTCGGCGAGGAGGCGGCCGGAGACCAGGACGGTGCCGGGGGTGGTGACCTCGGCGTCCACGGTGGCCTTGGCGCTGGTCTCGTAGTCGAAGGCGGCGACGCTCAGGGCGCTGGCGGTGGCCTCCAGCCGGATCGCGGCGAGGACGGGTACCGGGGGCCGGGCGGGCGGGGCCCGGGCGGCGTCGGTGACGGCGGCGGCGAGCGGGGCGAGGTCGGTGCGCAGCTTCATCGGTGCTCTCCTTCCGGGTGGGTGGGCGCGCCGCCGACCGGGCCGGGGTGCGCGAGGTGTGCAGTGAGAGGGGGCCGCGGGCCGTCCGGTGCGACCCGGACGGCCCGGCGGGAGCCAGGTCCTCGAGCTGCGTGGCGGCGCTGCGCGGAGCTCGCGCGGCCGGCGACGGTCGGTGTAGGTGGTGCCGGCCCAGATACCGGGTCCAGCGTGGGTCGGGTGGTCGAGGGCCCAGGCGAGGCACTGCCGGCGGGTGGACTCCGGGCAGTTCACGAGGCACTCCTCCTGCCCCTTCAGGCGCTGCGCCGGAGAGCCCGTCCAGTGCTCGGGGTCGGCACCGGGCGCCATGCAAGGTTCGCTGCCGGTCAGCCGCGGCCACGGGGCGCGCTCGGGGGCGGTCACTCCTCCGCACCCGTGGTGCCGGAGGCCGGGACGGCGCGCGGTGGGGCAGCAGGTGCTCGAAGGGGTTCCCAGGCCGCAAGTTCGAAGCTCATGTCCAGGGCGTCGAAGGGGTAGACGACGCCCTGGGTGTGGTCGTTGTGGGCCGCCTTATCCGGCGGGAGGTTGGAACGGTCGCCGGCGTCCGAGTCGTCCGCTGCCTTGTCGAGGTCGACGTACGCGACGACGACGTGGGTGTCGGTGCGTTCCAGGACGTACAGGCTGCGGAGGGGCATCTCGTCGGGGTCGACGTCGTGGCGGCGGATCCAGGTCTGCCGGGTGGCGGCGACGGCCCACGCCTCGCCTGCGTCCGCGGCGTCGGTGACGGTGGTGCAGGCCTGCTTGTACTCGACGCCTTGGTCGACGAGTTCGTTGACGCGGGCCCGGATGTGGTCGCTGAGGGCCTGGTCGCCGATCAGCCAGTTCAGGGAGATGAGCCCGGTCACGACGCCGCTCCCGTCCGGGTAAGGGTGTGGGAGATCGTGGGGGTGGCGAGGAGGCGTGCCAGTGCGGAGCCGGGGCGGTGAGAGCTGAAGGTGGCGGGCAGGCCGCAGTTCCAGCAGTCGGCCTCATCGCCCTCCCAGGCGACGTCGCAGCAGGTGCAGACGAACTCGCGGTCGACGAGCTGTGGGTTGGTCTTGACCAGAGACTCAAGGATCCGTGCGGCGATGCCCAGTCGGTGGGCCGTTGAGGTCCTGGGCTGCTTCTTGCGGCGGGTGTTGTGCATGATGGTGGTCTCTCTCCTGTTTTGGCGGGTGAGGGGCCCGGGACGGCCGGCGGTTTCTCAGGCCTTGACGGCCGTCCCGGGGCGGATCTATCGGGTGATGTAGTGGTGCGTGGCCTGGTTCCAGCGCAGGTCCCATCCGGCGCGCAGTCCGCGGGCGGACCAGTCGGTGTGACTGGTGGCGGCGGGGATGTCCTGGTCGGCCATGGTGTGGAGGAGTGCCGTCTCCCAGGCGCGTCGTGCGGCCTGGCGCGCCTCGCTGCCGTTCTCGGCGAGTCCGGTGAAGACGTGCACACCGCGTTCGCCGGTGCCGGCGCGCTCTATCGGGACGTCCACCTCCCACATGAACTGGGGCATCGTCATCCCTCGGCGTCCGGGTCGTACAGGACGCTGACCGTCAGCGGAGTGACGAGTACGCCCGTGCCGTCCTCGTCGTCCTGGCCGGGGCCGAAGAGCATCAGCTCCTCGGTGGCGTCCGTATCGCCGGACTCCGGTGCCCAGCCGGTGGACAGGCCCGGGGCGAGGGGACGGTGCTGCCTCAGTACGGTCTCGGCGCAGGCCCGGGCGGCTTCGCGGGTGGTGAAGGTGCCGTACGGGATGGCGTTGGCCTGCGCGCGATAGGCGGTGAGTTCGCCCGGCCCGTGGTCGGTGAGGTGGGTGATGCCGGGGAAGACGGCCTCGGCAGCGGCCAGGCGGGCCTGGTTCACGATGGCGGCGCCGAGCAGCTGGAGAATCGGTGCGGTGAGCGGCAGCGTGCCGGCGGCGGCGAGACGCCAGATGTCGGCGATCACGGTGTCGGGGTCGGTGGGAGAGGTCATCGGTTCTCCGTCTCGTTGCGGGCCGGTCTGTCCGGTCCTCGGCGACGCCCGGCCCTGGAGGCCGGGCATCGCGGGGGGCCGTCAGCAGCTGGCCGCGCTCGGCAGGTGCAGGGCTTCGTCCAGGGCGGTCCAGAGGATGTCGCCGGGCTCGAAGGCGGTGGCGGCTAGAGGGTGAGCTGGTGGGCGCGAGGTGGACGGCTTCGAAGGCGGTGTCGCCGACGAGGCGGCGGGGCCAGGCGTCGCGGAGTTCGGCGCTGGGTTGGTGCCCGGCCGTACCAGGTGGCGGCCAAGCCGTTGGCGCGGGAGACGAGCAGCCCCGGGTGGTGGTCGTCGCCTTGGAATCGGACGAGGAGGTCGAGGCCGGCCTGCTCGGCGGAGTCGACGAGGCGTGTGAGGATCTCGGGGTCGGCGACGAATCCGGTGACGGCGGCGCGCTGCTCCCACAGGTTGCCGGCGCGGTCGGCGGCGTTGTGGCCGGGCTGGGAGTCGTCGGTGAGGAATCCGGCGCGGTTCGCGGCGGCCAGGCAGGGGATAAGGGGCAGGGTCTCGTCGTCGGGCGCGTGGTTCGGCATGATCTCGGGGCGGGAGCGGATGTCGCCTTCGAGCCAGCGGGCGGTCAGTTCGCCGAGGTCGGAGAAGGTCGTGGCGGCGCGCCGGAGGCGGCGGTCCGCACGGCATGGCCAAGGATGTCGGATCTGCATGGCGGTCCTCCTGTCGGGTTCAGAGCCGGGCGGCCAGGTCCTCGGCGTCGTAGGCCTCGTGCTCGCGCTGGTCGATCAGCAGCTCGTAGGCGCTGACGGTGTTGGACTTCATGGGCGTCTGGCCCCAGACGTGCTTGAGGTAGTCCAGGTGGAGGCCGCGGGCGGTGCGGTTGCCGAGCTGGTGGGCGTGGACGAGCTCGTGCACGAGGGTCTGGGCGACATCGATCTCGCCGTGCATGTTGGCGATCTGAAGGACGATCAGTACGCCATCGCGGTCGATGGTCGTCTGGCTGTAGGCCCGGCGGGAGTGGCGGCGCCGCCTTGGCTGGCTTTTTTTTTTTTTTTCTTTTTTTTTTTTTCGGCCGCCACACACATATTGCTGGCTATTATTATTACGGCTACGCCATACACATGTAGGCTGGTTAGCCCCGCCGCTGGGCTGGGTTGGGCTGAAGGCTGTTGGGCTGGCTTTTCGCCGCTGGGGGAAGGCCAGCCGCCACAGGGCTACACACATGGCCAAGGAGGCATGGCGGCGTTGACGTCCGTGGGGGCGACGCCGGGCAGGAGCTTGGCTTCCGTGCGGTGTTCACCAGGTGGTCGAGCTGGCTCGCGTCGCCGTTGAGGATCAGGTGGATGGCGCGCGAAGGGGCCGAACTTGTCGCGAACGGTGAGCTTCTCGGCGTGGGGGGCGATGGCTTTGGCGTACTTGCTGTGGGGGCCCGAGGCCGCCTCCGAAGAGGAAACGCTCGATGGAGATGTGCATGCGGGGCGCCTTCCGGGTTGATTCGGTCAGGTCGGGTGGGTGGTCGGGGAGATCCGGAGGAGAACCCGAACCCCAACAAGAAAACTATACCCACTACATGTCACTGCGTCCAGGGGGATTCCCCTGCCGCCCCCGTCAGTCCCCCGCGCGCTCGGCGAACTCGGCGGCCCGCTGCAGGAGGTCGAGGACGGCGCCGACCGTCGGGGCGACCACGTTGTTGTGCACGGCGATGTCGAACTGGCGACCCAGAGACCGCGGGTCGCGGCCCTCCCGGCTCCACTGCGCCTCCATGCGGGCGCGGTAGTCGGGCGTCGGCTGGGCGTACGCGGCCGATTCGGCCATCGCGGAGCGGATGTAGATGTGGGAGCGACCGACCGTGTCGCTGTCGGCCGGGGCGGCCATGAGGGCGCCGAGAATGCAGTGCCGGCCGGTGGCGTCACGCAGCTCCCCGCGGCACCATCCGCCGGTGGCCAGCGCGGCGGCGGCCCGGCGGATGTGCACGCTGGCCCGGGTCGCCGGGCGCTGGTGGCGGCGGGTGATCCGGTCGAGCAGGGAGGGGCGTGCGGCCGCCTGGGCGGCGTGCGGTGGCTCGTTCGCGGCGCTCGACCTCGGCGAGGCCGGGCGGCCCCCCCCCCCCCCCCCCCCGCCAGGGCGGGAATGCCGAATCCGGCAGGAGGCGCGGGCTGTTCGGGGGCCGGGGCGGCCGCGGGGGCCGGGGTGATCTTCTTGAGCCAGGCTTCGACCTCGTCGGCCAGGAGGCGCGTGCTCGCGTCGGGAGCCTGGGGGCCGAAGGCGGCGGGTGCTGCGGATGCGGGCATGGCGAAGCCTTCCTGCGTGCTGCGAGATGGTGGGTCGGGAGCTCCGGGGGCGGCCGGCTGAGTGGTTGGCGACCTGGTGGCCGGCCCCGGAGGGGGTGGATCAGGCGGTGTACTTCCGCACGTTCTTGTAGACGTAGTCGCGCTTGCGGCCCATGGCGTCGGCGACGTCCTGCTGGGCGCCGTGGTAGCTCTTGCTGAGCTCACCCATCCGCTGCCAGAACTCCTTCTCGGCGGCGAGTACGGCGTTGTCGCGTGCGCTCTGGGCGATCTGGACGGCGGCCTTGATGTCTTCCGTAGTGCTGGGCTCGGTGTCGGGTCGGGGGGTCATGTGTGCTCCTGGCGGATGGTGAGGGACGATGGTTCCGACCCTCCTGCTCCGGTTGGAGCGGGTTGGGAGACCCGGGGGCGGCGGGCTGAGTTTGGCGACCTGGCCGCCGTCCCCGGGGTGTCTCTACTGCAGATCCTTACGGGCGTCGGCGGCCGGCTCGTCACCGGCCCGACCGCGCCCGAGCACGCCGTCGGCCTTGCTCAGGTGGAGGGCGGACGCGTGGAGGCGCTGGGCCTGACCCTCCTCCCCCTGCCCGGCGAGCCTGCGCGTGAGCGCGGCGGTCGTATCCAGCAGTCCGCCGGTACGCAGGCTGCGCTGGGTCGGGTCGGCGCCGGAGTTGAACTCGTCGCGGATGTCGCTGAGGTCCTCCGGCAGCGTGTAGAGGGTGTCGCCGTCCCAGCGGTCCGGGTTGATCCGGGCAGTGAACGCGTGGACGCCGAGAGCGGTGACAACCGCGGTGATCGTGATGCCGTTGTAGCGGACGACGGCGGACAGGAGCTTCACCCCGGCACGCCGGGCGCGCGCCGCCCGGATCGGGCGGTGCTCCAGGGACTGCGGGCGGTCGGTTCCGACGGGGTGGACCGGGACGTTGGTCATGACGGGGTCCTTCGGGCCGCTGATGCTGGCGAGTTGGGAGGTCTCGGGGCGGGAGGCCGAGTTGGCAACCTGACGGCCCTCCCCCGAGGAGTTCGAGCTGCCAGGCTGGAGGCGGTCTGCTGCGAAGCACGTAGACGAGGGGGCACCCCGGCCCGCCAGTCCAATATGCATCTCACGTGAATGCATTGCAAGCGAATGCCTTAGAGAGTTTCGTGGCGGTCCTCCACCCACGCCTCGGGGGTGTATCTGGCACTGTCACTGGCCCCGCCCCAACGATCCGGCTTGATCGTGGCAGCCGGCTCGTACCGCCTCCGGACAGGGATGGGCGGCTCTCAGACATCGCTAAGGCTCCTGATGGCCTCCAGTGCCTGGCGGGGCGAGGCGATCTGGGGCTCGGAGCGGTTACTGGCTGCCTTGGGCCCGCCCTTACCGCCCCCGCCATCGCGACGGCGGGAGCCGCCATCGTCGTCGCCGTCGTCGTCGTCGTCGTTGGGCTCGGGCCAGAACTCGCCGGGGCGTACGGGTTCGTTCCAGTCGAACCACAGGCCGCGCTTGGTCAGCTCGCTGACCTCGTGGTCGGTGAGCCGGTTGACGACCTCGGGGAACAGCTCGGCGAGGTCGGTGTCGAAGTCCGCGTACAGGGACCGCATGAGGACCGCGCGGCCGTTGTCCATGACCATGATGGCGACGCCTCCGGTGGAGACGCCGTTCTCCGGGTCGGCCTCGCCGCGCATGGCCCGCTCGATCGCGGAGCCTTCCTGCTGGGCGTAGCGGGCGGGGATGGTCGGGACGTCGTAGGTGTTCTCCATCGTGCCCTCGGCCGCTTTGCGGGTGGCGGCGGGGCTGCCCATGTTGAAGATGGTCGGCCGGCTGTTCTGGCGGAGGTTGTCCTTCATCTCGGTGGAGAACCCGTTGTGGGCGAACGGGGACTGGCCGGCCGGGTTGAGGCCGATGCCGTATTTGAGGCCGGTGACGGTGAGGTCGTCGCCGTCGGTCTGGATGAACGCGCCGAACTGGGCGTCCTGTGCGGCGGTCATGAACTCGTCCGTGAACACGTTCAGCTGCTTGTAGGGGCAGCGGGGGTCGCCGGGCTTGTAGTCGTGCGCCTCGCCGTCGTGCGGCCAGGGCATCTCCGCGCGGATCTCGCACAGCGCCTTCGCCGCGCGCAGGGAGCGGGCCATCCACAGGGCGTTGGAGCCCTGCCGGTCGATGTACTTCCCCAGGACGGTGGTCTTCTCGTCCTTGCGGACGGTGGAGAGCCACACGACCTGCCCGGCGAGGGACATGGCGGCCATGTCGATCGCGAAGAACTGCGTCTTCCCCGACCGGGACACGCCCAGGATGAGGCCGTGCCGGGCGGCGTTCTTGTCGTGCTGGAACACCATGTTCTTCACCGGCTGGCCGGTGATGGTGTATCCGCACACGTACATGCCCTTGGCGTCCGGGGTGAGCAGTTCGCGGGTGGCGGGGAAGATCGCGGACAGTGGGGGCTTGTCGAAGGCGCTGATGAGGAACTCGGTGCCGTCGATGAGGACGAAGACGCAGGAGTCGTCCTCGGGCAGGCCCAGGCCGCGGCAGACCTTCGCCAGGTCGATGCGCGGGGTGGTGGTGGCGTCGGCCATTTTCGCTCGGTAGAAGGTGACCCCGCGCTCCTCGTCGCGGGTGTGGTGGACCAGTTCGGAGCCGGGGGCGCCGCCCTTGGGTCCGCCGACCTTGTCCGTCCAGCGCTCCTGGGGGGTCGGCTTGGTGCGTCGGCGCTGGTTGGCGTCGGGGGTGATGCGGGCCTCCAGCCAGCCCGGCCCGCCCTGGCGGCCGGGCTGGACCGCGACGTCCATCAGGACGACATCGTGCGCGGGCACGCCGAAGGGGGCGGCGACCGCGGTCTCGGACAGGCCGGTGATGGGCCGCCCGGGCTCCGAGGCGCGCAACAGGAGTGTCATGTCGTGCTGCATCCCGGGGTGTCGGGTGGCCTTGACGATGTGGGTGCGGGCCGGGCTTCCGGCCTGCTCCCACATCATCCGAGCGTCGCGGGTGAGGAGGTCGGCGCCGTCGTCGACCGGCCGCGGAGCCTCTTCCGGGGCGATCTCGGGGGTCGGGTGCGGGGCCGGGGCGGCGAGGGCGGGGCGGTGGCGGGTGCGGGCGTGCCGGGAGAACGGCATCACCAGGTAGCCGGCGGCCGCCCAGCCGGCGGCGAGCAGCCCATCCATCCACCAGGGGCCCCAGCCGGCGGTGGTCTTGGCGGTGACGTCGATGGCGGCCGCCAGGACCAGCGGGGACCAGCGCAGGATCTTGCGCCCGGCGCCGTGCGCGTCGCTCTTGGCGGCCAGGAGCCAGCCGCCGATCCCGGCGGCGCCGGCCCATTGCACGATCTGGTGGACGGGGCTGTCGGGGTAGACGTTGGGGGCCACGGCCAGCACGGGCGCGGCGAGGGTGTAGGCGAGGCGTTCGAGCACGACACTGCGCGGCGTGGACACCAGGTTCTCCTTCGGAACGAGGACGGGCGGCCCCGCAGAAACGCGGGGCCGCCCGTGGCGGGGTGGGTGGGGGAGGGGTCAGCGGTTGAGGAAGCCCGGCCGGGGGTCTTCTCACGCCGGTTGGAGCGGATGTCGTCCAGCGCCCCGTACAGCCGGGAGTGGGTGCGCTTGGCCTCCCAGGTGAGGTCGGCGGTCTCCTGCGCGCTGTCGCACAGCCGCTTGACCTCCACGGCGGCACCGCCCAGGGCCACCGAGACCAGGTTGGTCATCTCCACGAACTTGGCGTCCAGGCGGGCGTTCTCGATGTCGCCGGCGACGTCGTGGGTGTGGGCCGCGTTGGCCTTCATGCTGCGCCGCAGACCTTCGAGTTCGAGGCCGGCGTCGTCCATGGCCTTGCCGAGCTTGTCCAACTTGCTCTGGACGGACTTGTAGCGGTTGTCGCCGTCGGCCGGAGCCGCGGCCATGCCGGTACCGCGGGGTGCGAGGTCGCTCATCAGCGGGTGTCCCCTTTTCTAGTCGTGGTGGGCTGCGGCCGACACGGACGTCAGGCCCGCGTCTTCCTTGGCGTCCATGTCCTCGCCGTACACGCGGGCGACCTCGCTCGCCCCGAGCCTGGCGGCCACCTTGGCAATGCCGCACTCCTCGGCGCACCGCTGAGCCTGCTCCTTCATCCGCCCCGACATCTCGGCCAGGTCGGCGATCAGGTCGGTGACGGCGGCGGACACGTTGTGGTCCTCGGCCAGGTCGGCGGCCATCTCCGCCAAAGCGTCCGCGACCCGGCCGAGCGCCTCCCTCAACGCCTCGGCGCGCTCCTCGTCGGACGCGGCCTTGATGGCGATGTTCGCCATCTCCATCAGGTACTCGTCGAACGTGATGTCCGTACGGTGCTGGGCAGCCAAGTTGCCCTGCCTGGACGGCCTGCTGACCTGTGCGCTGCTCACGCTGCTCCCTTCCGTGCTGGTGGGTCGGCTGGTGCCGGGACGTTCGGTGTGCGGCTCCGGGGCGGGCGGCAGGCCCTTGACGCCGGTCGTCACCGCGGCCGGAGCGTCGGGGACGATGTCCGCGTCGACGACGTCGTCCTCGGTGGCGGATCCGGCGGGGCGCGGCGGGCGGCTGGGGTGATCGGGCCACTCCGCCGTCGGGGTGGGCGGTGGTCCGAACCGGCCCTCCGCGGACCGCCGTCCGCGCCGACCTGCACGGCGGCCGGTATGCCCGGCACCGCGGGTGCGACCCCGCCGGGGCCGGCCCGAGCCGTCGGAGCGGCGCCGGAACCGGCGGAACCGGCGACGCTTCTTCGAGCCGTCAGACGGCTCGTCACCGGTCTTGGAATCCTTGCCGGATTCATCGCCCGTCGGGTCGGGCTTCCCGTCGCCAGAAGCGCCGTCAGGGCCGTCCTTGGGGTCCTTCTTGGCCTTGCCGTCGGCGTCCGTGCCGGTGTCCTTCGGATCGGCACCCTTGGTCTTGTCGTCCTTGGCGGCCTTGTCCTTGGTCGGGTTCACCTTCTCCGTGCCGGCCGCCTTGGCGTCTGCGGCGGCCTTCGCGTCGGCGCGGCGCTTGTCCCAGCGGCGCCGGGCTTCCTCGCCGACGGCCTTGCCCAGCGTGGTGCGACCCGGATCGGCCGACACCGCGGCTTCCCGCTTGGCCTTGCGTGCCGCCTCCCGCTCCGCCTTCCTCGCCCGGCGGTCCTCCCATTCCCGCTGCCGGTTGGCGCGCGCCTGGTCCCGGTTCTTGCCCCGGTCGGCGACACCGGCGGAGTGACCGGCGCTGCGCCGTTCCTGGCGCCCGGCCTGCCGGGTGGAGGCGCGGTCGGCGCGGCCGCGCGCCCGTTCCGCACGGGAGTTGGACGCCGGGCCGGGGTGTTGGGGCCGGCCGCCGTCACCCTTGTGGCCGCTGCCCTTGCCGGAGCCGCCAGGACCGCTGTGGGAGCCCTTCGAACCCCCGCCGGACCCGGCGTGCCCCGAACCGGGAGAACGGCCGCCAGAGGGCCGGCCAGGGCCCTTCGTGCCGCCCTTGCCACTCCCGGGCGCCCCGGACCCCGAACGCCCGGCGGAACCGCCGGAGTTCGAGCCGCGCGACCCGGGCCCCTTCGCCCCGGGCCCCTTCGAGCCGGGCCCCTTCGAGCCGGGCACCGTTCCGGCTCCCGAGCCGTTGCGGGACGCGCCGCCACCACTGCCACCGCCGCCGCGCGAGGACCCGCCCCCGCCGCCGGCCTTCGAGCGGCCCTTGTCCGCACCGAGCCCGGAGCCGGGGGACTTCATGCGGTCGGCGTCGGCCTTTCCGCGTGCCGCCGCCTTGTCTCCCTTCGCTTTCATCATCGCGGCGTGGAGCTTTCCGTTCTGCTCCATCATCGCGACTTCCTGCGCGGTGCGGCCCTCCAGCAAAGCGGCCTTCCGTGCAATTTCAGCCTCACGGAAAGGCGCTTCGCTTTCGTGGTTGTACCGCGCCATTTCGAGGCGGAATTCCAACCAGTCACCGAGGCGATCGGCGAGAGAACGCGACTGAACGCATTCGCCTTCCTCGTATTCTCCTTCCCCTTCACCGTATTGCGGCGGGGCGAATCCGTCCGAACGCAATGCCGTGGTCGGGTCCGGCGCGGCCGGAATCGCCGGAAGTTCCATCGTGGTTTCTTCCGGGAGTTCCGGCGGCGCGGCGGGAATGTCTTCCGGCGGCGCAATGGTGTCGGCGAAGTCCGGGATGGGCGGCGGGGCGTATGAGGGTTCACCGCTCCATGGGCCACGGACCAGGATCCCGTTCGGGTCGTCCACGTCGGACACGGTGCACCTCCCTCCAGAGGGCTTGACAACGGGTGGGTCTCGCGTGCACGCGTGTGCACGTGCACGTGTGCACGCATCACGCGAGGCGAAGGCCCCGCCGGAGTCCGGCGGGGCCTTCGTTGGTGGGTGTTCAGCGGCGCGGGTCGTGCTGCTCCAGCACCTGGTCCGCGTACTGCATGAGGTGGTTCCACAGCCTCGGATCACCCTCGGCCCGCTTGTCGATCGCGAGCTTGAAGAGTCGGCAGACACTGGTGAAACCGCGGATGACGTCGGCTCGGCCGGCCCTGACGTCCTGGGTGATTCGGGTTCGAGTCACGCGGAGCCAGAATTCCATCCGGCCCAACTCGCCGCGACTTTCGATTGCCCTGCGCTCCTCATCCTTCAGCCAGCTGTTGCGCCCCTGAATGGAGCGTTCCGTGCTGCTGAGGGGGCGCGTCACGCCGACTCCCTGTTACCCATGTCGTAAATCGACGTGGGGCCACCATAGCCGGAATTCCGGCTGGTCGCATCCTGCTGCGGCGGACTCGGCGGGGCGGCCTGGAGCGGCGGGGCGTTCTTCCGCTGCTTTTCCAGTTCCCTTTCCTTCCTTTTCTTGGCGGTATTCGCGACCGCTTCGTCGTGGGCGCGGCGCTTGAATGCGCTCTTTTCCAGGCCGTTGGTGACGCCCTCGACGTGCTTGAGCACGTCCTTCAAAGCCCTTTCGACGGGCTGGGCGCGCATCCACGCGTCGAACCAGCGGTCGCCCTGGACGTGGGTGTCGCGGCAGTGGACGCGGGTCTCCAGGGTCAGGTACTCCAGGTTCCTGCCGATGTCCAGCAGGACCCGCTGAACATCGGCCAGGTACCGGGCGGTCGCCTCGGGGTTCTTCGCCACATCGCGCAGGGGGGCGTGATGCGGGTCGTTGCTGTTCATGCGGAATACCTCCAGATCTCGGGGTGGGCGCAGGAGAGAAGTGCTTGGTCCCCGAGGCTGTTACGCGGGGCGGGGGTGGTGCTCGGGTCGTACATGGCCCGCTGTCCCCGCGCGGGGCGGGTGCGGGCGAGCGGCCTGCCGTGGCCGTCCCCGGACCGCGCTCGGTGGGCGAGCGCGGTCCGGGGACGACCATGTGCGGCAGGGCGGTCCGGTCAGCGGTCCGTGTGCTGCTTGAGGGCGACGGCGATCTGTCCGGCGCGGTCCGTGGCGATGGCACCGCCCTCGGTCCGGACCGCCTTGGCGATGTTGGTCCGGTTCAACGGCTCGTTCGCGGTCCGGAGACGGTCCAGCGCGGTCCGCTCCAGGTCCGTGAGCGTGATGACCGTGCGGTCCGGACCGCCGTCTTCGCCACGCTCCGGACCGTCGACCTCGTCCGAAGCTTCGTGATGGGCCGGGCCAGAGCGGTCCGGATCCTGCGGTCCGGGAGCGGCATCGTCGGTCCGGACCGTCACCCCGCGCGCGGTCGCCGGGCTTTGGGCGGCGGTCACGGCCCGGGGGCCCCGGGCCGGACCGGGGCCGGTCAGCAGGTCAGCGCCCTGCGGTCCGGCTGGACCGGCCTCCAGCGCGAGCGCCGGTCCGCCGGTCCGGTCCGGGGCTCCGGCGGTCCGGACCGGACCATGGACCGCGTCTCGGTCGCTCGGACCGGACCGGCCCGCGTACCCGCCGTGTCGGACCGGGCGGACCGGAACGAGGCCCTCCAACGATCCGGGCCGGTCCGTTCGGGTCAGGGTGAGGACGGTGGGGATGGCGGCCGGTCCGTGATCGTCGGCCGCGATGCGGGGGACGACGAGCCGGTGCAGGGCCAGACCGGTCCGGACCGCCTTGCGGTCCGCGAGCTCCGCGGCGGCCGCGGTCCAGGCCCGGTCCAGCGTGGTCAGGCGCGGGTCGGTGATCGCGAGGGACCAGGCGGTGAAGCTGTGGACCGGGTAGCGGAACCAGCGGACCGCTCCGATCGACGGTCGGGCCTTGGCGACCTTGCCGTCCTCACGGAGCTTGCGACGGTGGATCAGGGAGGCGTACAGCTCCCACAACACCATCCCCACGATGCTCATGGCGGCGAACGCCACCGCCTTCGGGGTGAGGTTCCAGTAGGTCATCTGCTCCGTCCACTTCTGGGCCTCCGCGTCCCAGGACCGGCTGCTGGCCACCGGCTCTCCAGAGGCGTGCCAGAAGTTCATGACCGCGGCGCCCAGAGCGAAGATCCACGTGCTGACGCGGTAGAGGGTTCCGGAGTCGCCGCCCTGGCGGGCCTGGTGGTACATCCAGCCCACGAACGCCGTCGACAACTCCCAGGCGGCGGCGAACAGGATCGTGAACGGGACGACCCAGCCGAGGATGTCCTCGGCGAAGCCCGACTGGCCCGTCCACGCGACGGCCATCGGAGCGGTGATCGGACCGATCACCATCAGCCGCTCCGAGTTCACCTTCACGAACTGCTTCACGCGGTCGGCCGCGGCCGGCTTCCCGGCGCGGGACGCCGCCCGCAGCTCCCGGGCCTTCGCCTTGCGGGCTTCCTTCGCGTCCCGACGCTCCCCCCTGGCTCGGAGCTTGAGGCGCTTGCGTTCCAGGGCCTGCTCGGTGCGGTCGGTGGCGCGCTTCATCCGGGCAGCGGCCTCGGCCACCATGTCGTCGGCGGCCTTCAGCGTGACGTCCGCGTCCGCTTCCCGCAGCCGAGCCTGCGCCAACGCCCGATCGGCTTCCTTGAGGTCCGCATCCCGCTTGGTGCGGGCGGCCGCGAGGATGCGGTCGGCTTCCACGCGGGCGTTGCGGGTCAAACGGTCTGCGTCCTCGGCCGCCGTCACCCGCAGCCGGCCGATGTCCTCCTTGGCCAACGTCCGCGTACGCGCGGCATCCGCGCGGGAGGCCTCCCGCTCGCGGGCGGCGTCCTCGCGCAGCTCGGTTGCCGCCTTCTCGGCCCCAGCCTTCACCTGCGCGGCCTGGGCGTCCGCGCTCTCGCGCATCCGGTCGGTCTCGCCCCGAGCCTGCTCCAAGAGCCGGCCGGCGTCGGTGGTGGCGCGGGTGCGGGTCTGAGCCGCGGTGCGCTCCGCAGCCGCGAGCAGCTCGGTGCGCACCGTCTCCGCGTCGGCGAGAGCCTTCGCGGCGGTCTGCGCGGCCTCGGTACGGATCTGCTCGGCCTGGGCGGCCGCCGTGGTGGCGACCCCTTGCGCCTGGCGGTGGGCGTCGGTGAGCAGCTGCTCGGCAGCCGTGCTGGCGGCGGCGCGGATCTGGTCGGCCTCACCGGTCGCCGTCGTCGTGACGGTGTCGGCCTGGCGGCGCGCGTCGGCGAGCAGCTGCTCCGACGTGGCTTCGGCGGCTGCGCGGACCTGGTCGGCGTCGGCGGCCGCGGTGGTGGCGGCCTCCGTGCGGACCCGGTCGGCGTCCATCGCGGCGACGGCCAGAAGGCGGGACTGCTCCGCGGTGGCGGCCTCGGTGATCGAGGCCGCCACGGTGCGGGCGCCGTCCAGCAGCTCGGTGGCACGAGCCTCGCCGTCAGCGAGGATCCGCGCGACCTCGGCGACGGCCTGGTCCCGGAGGTCGGCGGCACGGTCGGCGGCATCGGCCACGACCGGGTCGGCCTCAGGGAAGACCAGCAGCCCCGTCTCCTCGGGGGCACCGGCCTGGGCCGGGATGGAGGCCGGCGGCGTCGACGCCTTGGCGCGCCCGGCGCCTCGGGGCTTCGTGGCCGCCGCGGGCTGGCGCCGGCGGCGGGTGGCGGGCTTGGTGGCCACGGGGAGTCCTCTCTCTTCCGGGCGCCTCCGTGCAAGAGGTCACCGTGGATCTACGGCGGTGGGTAGGGTCGTGACCAGGCCCTCCGGGACCCCGGCAGCTCTAATGCCGGGGGCTCGGAGGGCCGTTGTGCTGGGGTGGTCAACGCCGGGCAGGCAACGCGCTGCTGTCCTGCCCGAGGTGCTGGCGCAGCCACGCAACGGCGGCCGGGGTCATCGCCCCGGTGTCCGGCTCGCTCAGCGGCGCGGTGTCGATGTCGTACATCGCGTCGGCCGCCGGGAACGGCCGCATGTAGTCGGGGTCGATGCCGGTGGGGGCGGATCAGGGGACCGGCAGTCGATTCACCGCGAGTCGGTGGTGACCTCGTCGCGGGTGGGGAAGTTCGTGCGGCCGTCGTCCATGCGGACGGTGAGGTGGCCGCCGGTGTGGACCTCCTCGACGGTTCCCTGGTCCCCGGCCTGGTGCCGGGTGCCGAGGGCTTCGATGTTGGTGGTGAGCGGACGCGGTCTCCGCGCATGGCCGTCCCTCTCGTTGCTGGTCCGGACTGTCCGGCTCCCACTCACCGCCCTCGACCCGGCCGCCGAGGATGCGGCGGCCGGCGCGGGCGGATCAGACACCCCATGTCGTTTCAGATCAAGCGGCATGGAGGTATGCGTAGTGCGACCAGGCGGTCGCCTCGTCGTAGAGTGTTCGAGTCTTGAGGCATCCGTGGAGGATCCCGACGAGCCGGTTGCCGAGCTGTCGGAGGGCCCCGTTGTAGCCGACATCACGGGCGCGCTGTTTGTCGTAGTAGGCCCGGCCGCCGGGAGAGATCTGTTCAGTGCGGAGAACGCCTGGGCCGCAACGCGTCGGCGAGTCGGTTGTTGCGCACGAAGCGGGCCTGGACCGTGTGGCTCTTGCCCGAGGCCCGGGTGATCGGGCTGGTGCCGGCATAGTTCTTCCGCGCCTTGGCGGACGCATAGCGGGTGGGGTCGTCTCCGAATTCGGCGAGCACCCGGGCACCGCTGACCTCTCCCATGCCGGGCATGGAGAGGTAGATCTCAGCGTCCGGGTGCGCATGGAAATGGGCTTTCACCTGCGCTTCCAGGGTGGCTATCTCCTCGTTCAGGCTGATCAACAGCCGGGCGTGAGCCGTCACAGTGGCCGAGTAGGCGGCGGTCACCGGCTCAGCCAGCCCAAGGTGCTGCGTACGCAGCGCCGTCTGGATGTCGGCTGCCTTCGCCGTCCGGTTGCGCCGGCGGGCGCGGGCCAGAGCAGCTGTGATCTGGGAGCGAGTCAGCTTGCTGCGGCTTGCGGCGTGGGCGCCTTGACGAGCAGTTCCAGTGCGTCCGCGCCGAGCAGAGTGAGGTCGGCGTAGGCATTCAGGGCGGCAGGGAAGTACTCGCGCAGTGCGTTACGCAACCGCTGGAAGATGCGAGTGCGTTCCCAGATGAGAGTCTGGTGGGCGCGGGCAACGACCTTGATGGCCTGGGCCTGCTCGCTGTCTCCGGCGATGGGCCGCAGCTGGTCACGGTCGATGCGGACCATGTCCGCCAAGGCGTGTGCGTCGCCCTTGTCGCTCTTGGCGCCCGATGTGCCGTACCGCTCCTTGAAACGGGCGACCTGTCGGGGGTTGATCGCGTAGACCTGGTAGCCGGCGGCTATCAGGGCCTGGACCCATGGCCCGCGGTCGGTCTCGATCCCGACGATGACGGAGCTGGATTCGAGATCCTCACCGCCGTGCTTCGCGACGAGCTCGTGGAGCTTGGCGACGCCGTCCACGCCCTCGGGGAGCTTGGCGACAACCAGCTTCCGGCCCGTCTCGTCCTGGACCTCGACGTCATGGTGATCCTCAGCCCAGTCATCGCCGATCAGCAGCAACGCGCTCTCCCTTGTCAGCACTTCGCCTGTGTGGTGCAGCCTGCGGAAGACACGGCGCGCGGCCTAATGGATCCAGTGCTCACGCCGAACTCGGCGGGCACGCCACCCCATCAGCGGTCTGGCCTTCCGGCCGACCAGCAGGGGCACGGTCTGATCCCAGAAATCGAACGCTTCCGGCAACCTGAGTGCTCACCTGCTGGCGGCTACAGCACCGAGTCTTACCGACCCGGCAGCTCCCATTAGGCAGCCGTCAGGCCGTGGTCGCGACGAGGGGGCGGTGCGGGGCAACGATCTGCCCGTCGGGGAGCAGCTCACCGGTGTCCTCGAACACCAGAACGGAGTTGCAGAGGAGCGCCCAGCCCTGTTCGGGGTGGGAGGCGATGGTGCGCGGCCTCGCGGTCGGGGCTGTCGGCGGTCGGGCACGTCGGCCGGTGCGTGCACAGGGACTCCGGCATCCGCCGGGCCGTGCCGGTGGTGGTGGGAGTGTCAAGCTGGGTGCTGCGCTGCATGAGCTCTCCTGACAACGAGCGGGTCCGAGGCTCTCCCGGACCGAAGAGGGTGAAAGGGCGAAATGCCCGTGGGCGGGCCGCCGATGGTCGGGGGGCCAGGGCTGCGGTCGAGAACCTGGCTGCCGGGTTCGCTAGGCGGGACGCTGGGCAAGTCAGCTCTTGCCGCGCCGAGCGAGGGGCGGATGGATGTCGGTGACGCGGTGGCCGGCCTCCCACGCGGCCGCCGCGGTGAGCACGGCGGCCGCCAGGAGCGCCTGGGTGAGGGGGTGCCTCAGGCCTCGCGCGGCGATGGCCCGTACCGCGTGATGCTGGGCGGTACGAGCGACCGGTATGTACACGCAGACCTCTTACTTCTGTTCGGGCTGCGGCTGCGGCGGCACCCCGCAGGTGCAGGGATCGTGCCGAATCGACTGGTACGGCCGGCCGTCCGCACCGACCGAGTTCACGGTGACCAACGTCGGCGGGTGCCCGCAGCTGCTCACCGGACCGTGTCCGTCGCGCTCGTCGACGGGGCAGGATCGGCGGCGACCGGGCAGCGGCAGGTCCAGTAGCCGCACAGACCGCAGGCCTCGTCCGCCGCGCGGACCGACACGTTGAAACGCAGCACCGGGGGGCGGATGTAACCGGGGGCCATCTCCGCGAGGGTGCGCCGAGCCCGGCGCCCCTCGGGGATCCGGGCGTCGTCCCCCTCGGCCATCGTGAGCAGCAGGGTGCCGACCTGGTGGAGGGAGTCGGTCTCGTCCCGCTCGTAGCCACGGGAGTCGTCCTCGCGGCGGATGTCATCGACCTTTCCGGCGCGGGGGGTCAGGGTGGCGGTCATGCCGCGACCTCCCAACCGGTCCGGGCGCGACGGGCGGTGCGCACCACAGCCAGCTTGGCGGCGAGTTCGGCGATCCTCTCGCTCTGCTGCCTCAGGAGCACGGCCTGATGCGGCATACCACCGCTCCTGGCCGGAATCCTGCGAGCCTCGCTCCCCAGTTCAACGGCGAGGCCGGTCAGCTTCCTCCACTCCTGGCCGCTGGCCTCGTCGGCGGTAATCGCGGCGGCGAGGCGCTGGGCCTGAAGCTCGCGGAGGGCGACCAGCTCGTAGCCGGAACGGCCGCCGCGAACCAGGTCGTCGACCCGCGGGTTGCCATCACCATCGCGCAGAGCCAACTCCTCACAGGCCGCCCGAACGGGGCAGCCATGGCAGAAGCCGATCGCCTCGGCACGCTGCGCCTGCCAGATGGCCGGCGGCTCGCCGTCGGCCCGGAAGAACAGGTCGGGATCGGTGTCGGCCTGGGTACAGCGGGCGCCGGCGTCGATCGCGGCCTGGAGCACCGGGCGGCGCATCCGGCGAGCCTGAGTAGATGTCATCCTGTGCATGTGCGTCTTCCCTTTCCGGAGGGGGACTGCAAGACGAACCCCCGGGGGCTACCCGGGGTTCGTCGCTTCTGACTGCTGTACGAGCAGCCACGGCCCCGGCCGCCCCGTCTGCGGGGCGGCCGGGGCCGTGGTCGTCTCGGTCTCTGTGTGCCGGTCAGGCCGCCGTCGGGGCCTGGGACTTCCGGGCGGCGTACTGCCTGCCCAACTCCGCCTGCCGCTGGTTGTGACGCTCCAGGTTCTCCGGCTCCTCCGGAAGGCTGGGGCCATCAGCTGGACGGTCGCCGCGCGGCAGCAGCTTCCGCGCGGCGTCCACGTCACTGACCTTCCCCTGAACCGCGGCCCACTCGGACGTCCGCTTCGCGGGGGCCGCCGCAGCGTACTGGCGGTCGAAGCGCCGGCGCTCCCGGGCGAAGAAGTCGCGGCCAGCCTGGCGCTTGGGCTCTTGGCGGAGCAGACGGTCACGAGTGGCGGCCAGGCGCTCACCATCGGGGCAGGGCAGCGTCTGCCCATCCGCGTTCTCGGCCTTTCCCTTGCAGGCCAGGCACCGCTGCTGGTGCTGACGTAACGTCCGGCTGACCTGCTCCGCGTCGAGCGGGACGGTCTTGATCTGGCTGGCGGCCGGGGCCGGCTGCACCGTTGGCTTCGGCAGCACCTTGGTGGCGCGCCGGGATGCGGCGGTCGGGGTCCCCTCGATCAGCTGCGTGCGCAAGGCGTCGGCCTCGACGTCGATGGTGACCTGACGGTTGCTGCCGGCCGTGCAGCGGCGCGGGTCTGCGGTCTTGGCCCGGTCGGTGTGGTGGGGCACCAACTTCGGTGTGCCCAACATGCCGGTGATCGGGACCCAGGTGGAGCAATCGGGGCAGACCAGGTGCTCCCTGCCAAGGGCCAGGTCGATCTCGGTGACCTTGAGCTTGGAGGCGATGACCGGCGGGCGGCTGTTGACGTTCTTGGTGCGGGTCTTGCGGCGGCGCTTGCTGGCCATCGCCGCCGCGGGCGTCGTAGTCATGGGGACTCCTCGTGGTCAGAGGGGACGGAGTACGTCGCGGTGCTCTCTCCGCCCGTCAGGCCACGCGGGTCGAGCCCGGCGTCCTGATGAGCGGACAGCGCATCTGCGCTGCGATGTGCATGGAGGAACCACCCAGTCAGGGGACTGTTCCGGGGGATTTGGTGGATCTATCAACCCCGGCCCTCCCCGTACGGGGAAGGGGTTCCTACGGCCTTACTGCGGCGTTCCTTGCGGATCACCTTGCACCCCTAGGGTTCCCTATGGTTCCCTAGGGTGTCAAGCGGTACGGTAAGGAACTTAGGATGTTGAGTAACCAAAGGAGGCGATGGGATGAGCCGGGCCGACAACAGGCCGCCGTACGCGCGTATCGCGGCCCATTACCGAGACCTGATCGAGTCCGGTGCACTGTCGCCTGGCGCGCTCCTGCCGAGCATCAAGCTGCTGTCGGAGGAGTGGTCCGTCAGTACCGCCACGGTGGAAAAGGCGCTGCGGGTACTCAAGGAGGAGCAACTCGTAAGCGGCATCCACGGCATCGGCACCGAGGTGATCGGAACTCGCGTGCCCATCTCTTCGGGAGCAGAGCGGCATGACCGCAGCAGTAGGACGCAATCCTCTTGGGGGGTCGGCGAGCAGTCCTCCGGCCACACCGCGGGCTTGGTGCCGGCTCCCGACGACGTCGCAGGCGTCTTGGGTATCGCCCCTGGTAGCGACGTGATCCGACGAAGCCGTGTCTACCGAGATGCTCATGGAATCGTCTCCCACTCCACCTCATGGATTCCGGCTGGATTCGCCCAACTGGTCCCCGAGCTTGCACGGAGCGAGCGTCTGAAGGGGGGCCTGTCGCTGGATCTCGTGACCCGAGCCACTGGACGAGAAGTTGTCCAACGCGTGGACGAGGAAGCTGCTCGGATCGCTACGCCGATGGACCTCGCGCTCTTGGAGCTTGACACCGACACCCTGGCAGCGATCCTGGTGCTGACCGCGAAGTTCCTTGACGCTGACGGGCAACTTCTTGAGTACGGCGTAGATCTGGGAGCTCCTGGACGCACGCGGCGTACTACGTCGGGGGGCATACGGTGACCGGCCGGGATGGAATTCATCGACGACACCCTGACGAACTGCCTGGAAGCCAGCCTCGGTGAGCTCCTTCGTGCCCAGGACGCCGACACCTTGACTCTGAAGGGACGATTCGAGATCAGCCGCATCTCCCAGGCCCTGGCGGGCAAACCGGGGCCCGCGCCTCGCGCGATTCTCATGTCCGGTCTCCAGGGCGCAGGAAAGACGACCCTCGCCCGCGCTTTGGAGAAGGCCGGCTTCCAGCGTCTCTGCCCTGACGAAGAGATGTTCCGGCGCTACGGTCACTACGGCAGGGACTTCCCTCGCGGAGAGTTCCTGGTCAGAGAGGCACCAGTTCTCAAGGACATTGGCCTCGAACTCCAGCAGCTCCTGGCAGCCGGACACGACGTTGTGGTCGATCATGGCTTCTGGACTCCGGAGGAGCGCGCCCTGTGGGCGGCGACCGTGATGGAGGTCGGCGGCGAGCCCGTCCTCATCTACCTGCCGCTGTCGCACGAGGTGCGCTGGGATCGAATCCGCCGACGCAACGAGAAGTCGCTCATCGACCCGAATAGCATCGAGTTCAGCGAAGAGGATCTGCTTCGGCACGCGGGCCGTTTCTCCCCACCGACCGATGAGCCGCACATCGTCTACGACGGCGACCCGGAGCACGTGCTGGCTGAGCTTCGCCGTGGACGCCCCTCCGCGAATGGCGGCTCCCAATGACTCCTGTCTTACACCCGCAGCTGCGGGCCGGGGAGGCGACCCCCGGTTTCGGCTGGTGACGTGCCCACGATGTCGACCATGACAGCCCGTCAATAACCCGACTTAATGCGCTACTCTGATGTTGTCGACCTCAGAGAGGAGGGATCCGCGATGCCCACCCATGAACAGTGGCGAGACCTGGCCGACCGCCTGGCAGCACGTATCGATGATGGAGAGTGGCTACCCGGCATGAAGATGCCAACTAACGCCACTTTGATCGCGCAGGGAGAGCAGAAGTCCACGGTCGATCGCGCATACCGCGACCTTGTCGAACGCGGCTACGTCATTCGCCGCCCCCGTCACGGGACAGTGGTCCGGGACCGAACTCCGGTGCGCGTATCGCTCTCGCGTTACCGCGGGGTGCTGCACCCGGACAGCCCAAAGGGCCCATGGCAGGCCGCTACGGCTGAACAAGGTCTGGACGGTCGCATGCAGGCCATCAGCGTGGACCGTACTACCGCCCCCAGACCCGTCTCGGAGGCCCTCGGCATCCTGGAGGGCGCCCCTGTCGTCCGGCGAATCCGCCACGCGTCGATCGGCAAGGAGGTCGTCCAGGTACAGACCGCCTGGTACGAAGCTTCCCTCGCCGCCGATCTCGGTTTGGACACTCCCGACACGATTGCGGGCGGCATCTTCGGCGCGATGGAACGCGGAGGCTTGAGCCCCCGGTGGGCCAACGTGCGTGTCACCGCGCGCCTGCCCATGCGAGACGAGGCAACAATCCTCGCGGTCGGCAAAGCGGTTCCCCTTCTGCTGATACAGCGAGTCACTCGCGACTCGGCGCACCGCCCCGTAGAGGTCCTCCAGGTCGTAGGAGCCGCAGATCGCCTTGAGCTGATCTACGACGACCTGCCCCTCGGGGAGGAAAGCCTCTAGTACACAGCTTCCTTCCGGTTTCTCAGACGGCCGGAAGCCCTCGAACCAAGAGCAAGCGCGTCGCTCCGGAGCACGGAATAGACGCGGGGACAATACGCCCCAAGAGCACAGCCTTCGCATGAAATGAGCGACGGCCGCCCTGCTAGCACAGGACGGCCGTCTAGCGACTCCCCAGCCGGCAAGCGTCGGAGTCGTGGTTCAGCGCGGTGACCGCGCTGGGTGCCTGGACCATCAAGGGCCCGCCGGTCACCTACCCAACACAATAGACAACGATCCCTGGGCAAGCCCAGCACACCCTTACCCAGGTGGCCCGCGTCACAGTTGATCAGCTGATCCATGGCTCCCTCACAGAGGGATCCCTACGTGACAAACGAGCACCGAGCCGCCACGGCGGTCTTCCATCAACCACTTCTGCGCGCTGCCCTCCTCCACTGGACCGGGGTCGGTTACTCGGGCTTGCCCACGGGTGGGCCGTTCAGCCCCCCGGGAGATGGGCAAGCCTCCCATCTGCGCCTTTCGCGCATTGGGCAAGCCTTCGGGCAAGCCCCGATGTGGAGAGTTCACGGCACAACTTCCGTCAGGAGGAGTGCCGTGCACCCGAACTACCCTCCGACCGCCACCATGTGGGTGGAGGTCCGCCTTCGTACCGTCCTGCCCGTAGCCGGCAGCCGCAAGTCGGTGTCGGCATGAGCGAGCGCCACGACTTCGACCTCGCCGCCACCATCGTCCGGGGCCAGGCCCCGGCGCGCGCCGTCAGCGTTCAGCGGGCCGTGGCCTTCAGCGGCCGCCTCACCCACCAGCTGGACTACGTCGTCTACCTCCACGTCCTCTTCGCGATCAACGGCGGCCTCCAGGTCACGGTGCCCGGCGTCGTCGCCTCGGTTCGCGAGGCGGGCGTGCGGTCGGCGAAGAGTGGCACCGAGCTCGTGGGCCGGGACGCCGTTTACGAGTCCTTCGCCCGGCTCATCGAGGCCCGCTTCATCCGCCGCACGACCATCCCCAACCCGAAGGGCAAGGGGTACCGCGGGCTGACCTCGTACGAGGTGTACGAGCACTTCGAGGACAACCCGGACTACTCGCCCGAGGACGCCTCCGAGGAGCCCGCCACCAAACTTCCGGTGTTCGCGGAAACTACTGTTTCCGCAGGTCAGCCCACTTCCGGTGTTCGCGGAAAGAAGGGTTCTTCCGGTGTTGGCGGAAGCGCTGTTCGCGGACGTGGAGGATCGTTCGTTTCCGCAGGTCAGCCCACGTCCGCGAACACCGGAAGTGGGACGGGCTCCCCCCCACACCCCCCGGAGGAGGTAAATACCTCCTCCCCCTACCCCCTCGGGACAGGTGCGGATGATGTGGCGCCTGCGGCGCGGGAGGAGGAGGGGGAGATCCCCACCAACCCCACGCCATCAGCCGAGCAGGTGGAAGCCGCGTCGCAGTTCCTGCAGACACTGCCCCGCCCCTGGACCGCAGGGCGCGTAACGGCCAAGAGCCTCGCTCCCCTGTTGGCTGAAGTCGTTGCCGATCAGGGCTGGGAGCTGGACAACTCGCTGGCCACGGAGCTCACCCAGAATCCCGAGGGCGTCAAGCGTCCGACGAAGGTGCTCAAGGCCCGCATCGAGGACCTCCCCCGCCGACTGGCCCGCAAGGACGTACCCAGGCCTCGCCCGGCTGTGGCCGAAGACCCCGACTTCGCGCCTGTCCCGATGCCGGACAAGGTCGCCACGATCCTGTCCGGCCTGCGACGGCCGGCTGTCTGACCCAGCCGCGAACATGACGGCGGCGGCCGCTCCCGCGAAGAACCGGCCGCCGCTCCAGACCACCACCTGACAGGAAGAGATCCATGACCAGTGTCCCACTTGATGCGCCGCCGACGGAGGACGGGCCGTACATCAAGCCCACCTTCCGTTCCGCACACAAGCAGCCCGACCGCCAGGCCTTCGACCGGCTTCCGCCCCAGGATCTGGAGGCAGAGCGGTCGGTCCTCGGCAGCATGATCCTGTCGAAGACCGCCATCACCGACGTCTCCAACCTGTTGGCCGCCGACGACTTCTACCGACCGGCCCATCAGACGATCTACCGGGCAATCCTGGAACTGGCCGCCAAGGACCCGGTCGACCCCCTCACCCTTGCCGACGCCCTCCTGAAGTCCGGCGACCTCGCCAAGATCGGCGGTGCTTCCTACCTGCACACCCTGGTGCAGGCCGTACCGACTTCGGCGAACGCCGAGTACTACGCCGAGATCGTCCGCGAGAGGGCCGTCCTGCGCAGGCTGGTGGCCGCAGGCACGAAGATCGTCCAGATGGGATACGAGGGCGTCGGCGAGCTCGACGAGATCACCGCCAGCGCCGCCGCTGAGATCGCCGCGGTGACCGAAGGACGCGACCGGCAGGACGACTTCTTCACCCCGGGCAACACCCTCGAAGGCACCCTCGACATGATTCAGGCAGCCGAGTCGGGCGCCGAGCTCACCGGGGTAACGACCGGCTTTACCGACCTCGACTCCCTGACGAACGGCTTCCAGCCGGGCCAGATCATCGTGGTGGCCGCCCGGCCCGGCATGGGCAAGTCCACGCTGGCCATGGATTTCGCGCGAGCGTGCACGATGCCGCGCGGGAAGAACCGGCAGCCCATTCCCGCCGCCGGCCGCCCGGCGGCGTTCATCACGCTGGAGATGAGCATCGACGAGTTGAACATGCGCGCTCTTTCAGCGGAAGGGGACGTCCCCCTCCATCACCTGCGCTCGGGCACGCTCGACGAGACGGGATGGACGAAGCTGGCCGTAGCCGCCCAGCGGTACAGCGAGGCACCGTTCTACATCAACGAAAGCGCGCGCTCACTGGCCGAGATCCAGGCGAAGTGCCGTCGGCTCAAGACCCGCATCCCCGACCTCGCCGAGATCATCATCGACTATGCGCAGCTGGTCGAAAGCGGCGGCAAGCGCCACGACAACCGCGAGCAGGAAGTCAGTCACATCTCGCGGAGCCTCAAGCTGCTGGCGAAGGAACTCCACTTGCCGATCATCCTGCTGTCACAGCTCAACCGCGGGCCGGAGATGCGGGCGGACAAGACGGCCCCAGGTCTCGGACCTGCGTGAGTCCGGCTCGATCGAGCAGGACGCGGACATGGTCATCCTGCTGTACCGCGACGACGCCTACGAGAAGGAAAGCCCGCGGGCCGGCGAGGTCGACATCATCGTCGGCAAGCACCGCAACGGGCCGACCGCAACGATCACAGTGGCGCAGCAGCTCTACATGTCGCGTTTCGTCGACATGGCCAACACCTGAGGGGGACCAGATGGACAACAAGGACTACTCGGCCGGCCTCGGTGAACTGAGGGCCGTCCGCGACGAACTGAAGCCTCTGGAGCGCGAGCTGACCCAGCTCCAGGCCAAGGTCGCCAAGCTGCGCGACCGCCGAGCCGAGAAGATCCGCGAGCTCGGCCGGTACGCGAAGGCAACCTCCGACCGGATCGCGACGGCCGCAGGCCTCGGTGTGATCGACATCGTGGCCCTGGTGCCCTCTCTGGCCCCCCAGGCCGCCCCTGGGGCGCCTGCGGCGCCTTCCGTGACCGGAACCGCCACCGTTGATCAGCAGGCCGTTCAGGAGCCCGCAGAGCCGATCAAGGAAATGGCCGCGCCGCCGAAGCCGGATGAGCCGCAAACCGTCGAGCCCTCCGGAACCGTCGCTCGCCTCGGCGCGGCGCCCCTCGACGGCACCTCCCGCCTGGAGGTGCTCGCCGAAACCGAGCAGGCCGACGTCGCTCCGGCGCCCGCTGCCGCGGGGGTTGGGGAGGGTGAGCGCGTCCTGCCCTCGATTCCGGCTGGTGCCGAGGGTGACGCCTGGTTCCGCGCCGAACCCGACCTCGCGTCGAAGCGGCCGAACTTCAAGCAGGATGCACGGGGGATGGCGTTCCTCGACACCGCGACCGGCGTCCTGGTGTGGCAGGGCGGCACCGTCCGTCTCGACCTCGGCCGGGCCTCGGTGGCGGAGATTCTCACCGCGGTCTACGCACAGGCCCCGGCCACCATCGAGCGGATCTACATCACTGCGGGCGACCCCTGGCACAAGGGCGCGGAGCGGCACGAGTTCCTGAAGGACGCCGTCGCCGCCTGGCTGAACGCAGGGCCCCCGGAGGGCTGGACGGTCGAGGCCTCGCGAGGCAAGGACCGGCAGGCCGGCCACCTGGTCCACCCCCGCAACCCGGTCGGACGCTGGCAGCGCGGCGACCAGCACACGGAAATCCGTTCGATCGGCGAGTGGTTCGACCCCGAGGGCGCCGACCCCGCGACGGTACGCGCCGCGTTCGTCGAGCTGTGGAAGGCTCTGCGCCCGCACTTCGACGACGTGGTCCTCATGGGCTCGCCGTCGCAGACCGGCCGCGACCTGTGGTCGCGGACGATCCCGACCAAGCCTGGCGCGAAGTGGGCGGACGGCTTCCCCGTGATGTCGCAGGAGATCCGCGGCCTGCTCCACGCCACCGCCGGGCAGGGGCGGACCGAGCTGATCGCGCCGCCGCGCGTACCAGAGCGGGTGCCCGGCTGGTACGAGGTCGACCGGACCTTCGCGTACGCCAAGCACACCTGGGCGTCCGGTGTCGGCGTACCGCGTCGGGTCACCGCCGCGACCTTCGCGGCCATGACCCAGAAGGAGCAGACGAACGCGCTGTTCGCGCCGTCGCACTGGCAGGTGCGGGTGACGATCCCCAAGGACTGGAATCACGTCGGGCTGCTCCCGGCCCCGGCCCCCGGCGAGCGGGCCTGGCACTACCCGTACGAAGGCGGCCGGAGCTTCACCACCTGGGCGGGCGGCGCCGAAATCAACCTCGCGCTGCGCAACCCGATCGCGCCGTGGCGGATCGAGATCCTCGACGGCCTGCTGTGGGAGTCCGGCGACCCGCTCAAGAGCTGGAGCACCAAACTGCGCGACGCTTGGCAGTCCCTGCGGGCCACCGCCGAAATCCACGGCGACGAGAAGCAGAAGCAGGCCTGCCGCCTGGCCTCCCGCGCGGTGCGCGCCATCCTTCTCTACGGCATCGGCACGTTCGCACAGCGGCCGCGGATCACGACCGGCTCGCTGGAGCTGGGCGCCGGCGGCGAGGTGCCCGATCTGCCGGACGGTGCGCGACTGACCGGCATCTCGGACACCCACGTCACCTGGGAGCGCAACCAGGGGTTCGCGCGCGACCAGTACGCCCATCCCGAGTGGGCGGCCGGGGTGTGGTCGGCGGCCCGGGCGGCCCTGCTGTCGGTGAACACCAGCTCGAAGGACCCGCAGACGGGGAAGCCCATGAAGGCCGGCGCACTGCACCTTCCCGCGGGGAGCATCTTGGCGTTCCGGACCGACGCCATCTACACCGCGGCGCCGGTCGACTGGGAGTACGGCGGGGAGCCGGGCGACTACCTGCTCAAGGGCCGCATGGCCTGGGAGCAGCCCGCCCCGCGCACGGACGCGGACTTCTACGTCCTACAGGAGCTGGGTCGCCAGGCCTACGAATCGGAGGGCATGTGAGCAGCACCGACGTGGGCTGGGGTGGCCAGTGGGAGCACCCGGCCTGCGGCGCCTCGGGCGAGGCCGTGTGGGAGGACGCGGACACCGTCGACTCCGGTCACGACTGCGGCCGCGAGGGCGTGGTGGTGTGGAGCGCCGAGTGGCGCTGTCACGGCTGCGGCGACGAGGGCGACGGCCAGTTCGAGGACGACAGTCCGGTGTACGCCGACCACGAGTGTGACGACGAGGACGAGGAGGCGGCCGCGTGACGCCGCGCAGGAGGAGGCCGGCGGGCGGCCGGGGAGCACAGCGCAACGAAGCCGCGCGGCTCACCTCGGAGCTGGAGCGGGCCGGGTTCAGCCGGAAACAGGTCGGCGAGATCCTCGGCCGCAATCCGTCGCTGGTCTCGCAATTCTTCACGCAGAACAAGGGCGCGTCGATGGTGGAGGCGCTGCGGGCCGTGGTCCAGGAGGTGCAGGCCGGCGGCCCCCGGGACCTCGCGAGCCTCAAGGCCCTGGCCGCCGGACATGTCCAACCGCGGCTGAACCGCGAGGGCTACAAGGCCCGCGTACGCGGGAAGTCGCGGGTGAGGGCGGAGCGCACGGTCAAGGACGCCAAGGGGAAGACGGTCACCGGCGCCGACGGGAGGCCGGTCAAGGCCTGGTCCTCGTCCCTGGCCAAAGCCGGCAAGCAGCACATCGCCTCCGGCGCCGGTCGGCTCCGGCCGGTGGTCGACGACGCGGCCGCCAACGGCGGACGGATCGCCTTCACCGTCCGGGCTCGTAAGGGATCCTTCAAGCACGATGCCGGACGCCGGGCGGACTCCCCCGGCGTCCGCCGCAACGTCGTCCAACGCCGCGATGGAACCGAGGAGCGGGCCTACGCCGACAACCGCGGCGGCCCGGGCTCGGGCGAGGAAGGGTTCGAAGGCGCCGAATTCAAGGCACTGGTCGACGCGGCTGGCGGTGACGTCGCGGCCGCCGTGCAGAAGTGGCTCGTCGACAACGACAAGATCGAGCCCGGCACACCGATCGTCGGGCTGGAGATCCGTGCCTGGAAGTCCCAGGACTGAGGTGCCCTGCCCCGGAGCGTGCGCTCCGGGGCAGGGCACCAACTGCCTGTCTTCTCCTCAACGGGGCCGTCAAATAGGCGCACTTGTGAGTCGCCGGTCGGGAGTCAGCTCTGAAGATGAGCCTCGACGGACCTGATTAGACCGGCCGTATCA
This sequence comes from Streptomyces sp. NBC_01426, assembly GCF_036231985.1. Lineage (GTDB taxonomy): Bacteria > Actinomycetota > Actinomycetes > Streptomycetales > Streptomycetaceae > Streptomyces. Next base: position 528,191 of record NZ_CP109502.1, on the reverse strand, counting down.
ATGTCGGTCGTCCATCGGACGTAGGAGAAGGCCTTGTTTCCTCTCGCGGCCCAGTTACGGGCTGCATTGAGGTCCTGAAGGCCGGGTTCCAACATGTTGCTCACGATCACGATGGCGTCCGCGTGGTCCGTCATGAGGAAGCGCGGCCTGATGTGCTTGAACAGTCTGTCTCTGTCCATCACCCTGGTCGGATTGCCGAAGGCCGTTTCGATGATGACGCTCTTGCTGCCCGCAGCGACCACGAAGTCGGCGCGGCCGTGCTCATCGTCAAGCCAGCTTTCCACCTCGACCCGATCGCCGAAGTGGGCGATGAGGCGTTTCCCGAGCACGCTCTGGTAAGCGTGCTCGGAGGTGGCCGCGATGTCAGGGATGTTCTGGATGCGGGGCCGTTCGGCAACTGCGTTGCTGGCGATTCGGACACGTTCACTGTCGTCCTGCGCCTGGTCGAGCTCCTCCCTGACGTGCTGCTCGAACTCGAAGGCGCCGTCGGTGAGGTTCATGCTGGAGATTCGTCGGCCCATGGTGGCGAGTACGACCAGTAGGCCTCCGATCGTTATGAGAGCCGTGGGGCCGGCTTCAACTTCGGTAAGGAAGACGGCGAATCCCCCAGTGCCGACCATGCTGATACCCATGGTGCCGAGGATGCCGCGGGCCCCGGGGGTGAGCCTGCCAGCGTTGGCCAGGCGCGCAACTCGCTCGGCCCGCCGGGCGCGCCACCGGGCTATCCGGCCCGGTTCCGTAGTCGTCATGGCGTGCAGCGTAGGGGACGTGTTGGGCTCCGCAGCCGAGAACCGGATAGACCCCAGACTTCTCCGGTGGCTGGTGGCGGAACCCCGATCGGCCACCCCCGACATCCAGCGCACGCATCTCATTGAAATGCATTTGAGATGGATGCATACTGGGGTGAGCGTCATCGCTCCGCGCAGACCATTGAGGCCGACAGGTCCTCCTCGTCCCGAGCCCGATCGGAGCGATTCCCGTGACGCACACCGGCGCCTGCACCTGAGTCACATCGAGCCCGTGAATCGCAACGAATGGATCAGTAGATGAGCACCCTCCCGCCCTCCCCCGAAACCGCCTACCTCAACGCCCCGCACGTCCAGCAGGAGACCGAGGAAATCCTGCGACTGCGTCGCTCCGGACGGATCAGCGACCGAGACTGGCTGCTGCGCCACGCCGCCCTAACCGACCAGCAGACCCTGAACGCCGACCCGAGCGACGGCAAGGTCCAGACCCCGGTCCAGGTGACCATCGCCAAGCTGATGACCTACGACGCCGCGAACGGCACGACCAGCGGCCCACGCGCCGTCGACGACCCCACTTGGGCAGCCGACCCTCGCGGTTACGTCCGCCAGGAGTACGCCATCTGGGCCGAACGGAACGTACGACCGTGAGCGCCGGAAACATCCCGACCATCCGCTGCGACTTCACCGACGAGACCGACTCCGACTGCGACCAGGAGTGGTACGCCCCGGTCCTGATGCCCCACCACCGGGCGCTCCGAGCCTGGCTGCGCGCACGCGGATGGCGCAGGCTGCGCGACGGCCGCGACTTCTGCCCCGATCACGCCCAGCGCTCCTCCACCCCGACCGCCACCCGGCCCCAGGGCCCGGAACCCGAGAGCAAGGCGAGCCCATGACCGACACCCGCACCGCTCCTCCGCTGCGCCCTCACCAGCGCGAGGCCCTGGCCCGCGCGGTCGAGGAACTCACCCCCCGCTCCCCCGCCGAGGCCCCGGCCGGCGGCCTGCGCACCCAGGTCATCATGGCCACGGGCAGCGGCAAGACCCTCGTCGCCGTACAAGCCGCCGAACAGGTCGGCGGGGACCGCGTCCTGGTCCTGGTCCCCTCCCTGGACCTCCTCGACCAGACCGCCCGCGCCTGGCGGGACGGCGGCAGCACCGGCGCCTTCGTCGGGGTGTCCTCTCTCGACTCCCACGAGACCGGCTTCCCGCACACCACCGACCCCCACACCCTGGTACGGCTCACCGCGCACGGGAGCGTCATCGTCTTCGCGACGTACGCCTCCCTCGGCAACGGGATCCTGGAAGCCGCCCACGAAAGCGGCCTGTCACCCTGGGGCCTGATCGTGGTGGACGAGGCGCACCGCACCAGCGGCCGGGCGGGCAAGCCCTGGGCCGTCGTCCACGACAACGCCCGCATCCCGGCCGCCGCGCGCCTCTACATGACCGCCACCCCCCGCATCTGGGCCGCGGGCGACGGCGACGACGAGGACGGCGAAGAACTCGTCGCCTCCATGACCGACGACCCCGACGGCCTGTTCGGCCGCGTCGCCTACCGCCTGCCGCTGGACACCGCGATCGAGGCCGGAATCGTCGCGCCGTACCAGGTAGTGGTCGTGGACGTGCAAGACCACCAACTGAACGCTGCGACGCTGGCCGCCGGCCAGGACTCCGACGCCGTACGCGGGCTGCGGCTCGGCGCCCTCCAGGCGGCCACCCTCAAGGCCGCCGAGGAAGAAGGCCTGCGCCGGGTCCTCAGCTTCCACCAGCGGGTGTCCGAGGCCGAGGCATTCGCCGTCGGCCTGCCCGAAAAAGCCCGCGACCTCCGCCACCAGGACGACGAACCGGCGCCCTCCGAGGACACCGGTGTCTGGGCGCAGTGGCTGCACGGCGAGCACAAGCCGGCCCACCGGCGCAACGTCCTCACCCAGTTCGCGGCTGGCCTGACCGACAGCGGACAAGACGCCCGGCTCTCCCTCATCGCCAGCGTGAAGGTCCTCGGCGAGGGCGTCGACACCCGGGAATGCGAGGGCGTGATCTTCTGCGACGTGCGCGGCTCGATGCCGGACCTGGTTCAGGCCGTCGGCCGCGCCCTGCGGATGCACCCCGGCGAGGGCAAGATGGCCACCCTCCTCGTGCCGGCCTTCCTCGCCACCGGCGAGTCCACGGAGTCGATGCTCACCTCCCCCGCGTACGCGGGCCTGGCCAAGCTCCTCGCCGCGCTGCGCGCCCACGACGCCCGCATCGAGCAACTCACCAACCCGGGCAACCCGCACCCCGCACGCACCGACACCCCCGGGCCCGGGCCCGCCGACCGCGACGGCGCCCCGGACGACGAGCAGACCACCGTGAGCGCCCCGGCCCGCGAGCTCCTGCGGTTCTCGAAGCCCCGCGACGCCCACCAGCTGGCCAGCTTCGTCCAGTTGCGAGTCCTCAACCCCGAGCGAGTGCAGTGGCGTCGCGGACTCCAGGCCGCCCAGCGCTACCGCGCCGAACACGAGGACCTCCGCGTCCCGTACGGCCTCCGGACCCCCAACGACTGGTCCCCCGCCGGCTTCCCGCTCGGCGTCTGGATCGCCGACTGCCGCCGCCACTACAAAGCCGGCAACCTCGACGGCGGCCGCGTCGTGCAGCTGGAGAAGCTCGGCATGCTCTGGAACCTCTTCGACGCACGCTTCGACGAGGGCCTGGCAGCGGCCGCCGCCTGGGCCGCCGAATCCAGTGTCGGCCTGGCCGCCCCCGTGGACGCGGACCTCGACGGATACCCCGTCGGCCGCTGGCTCAAGAACCAGCGCGCGGCCGCCCGCCGAACGAAGGCGCCGCTCTCCGCCGAGCGCCGCACCGCCCTCGCGGAGATCGACCCGGACTGGTGCCCCGAGTGGAGCATCGACTGGCAGCGGGCTTTCCGCCTCGCCCGGCATCACGTAAGCACGGGCGGCTCGCTCGGGGCCGGCATCCTCGTCGAGGACGGCGAGGGCCTCGGCCGCTGGGCCGCCGCGCAACGCAAGGAATTCGGGATGCTGTCGGGGAAGCAGCAGACGATGCTCACCACGCTCGGCATCACGCCGGCCCCCGCCCCCGCCAAGCGGACCCGGGAGGAGATGTGGGCGCACAACCTGCGGGCGGCTGCCCAGTACCGCGCCCGTATCGGAACCCTCGACGTACCACGCAGTCACACCGAGGAGGTCGACGGCGAGGCCGTGCGGCTCGGGGCGTGGATCAGCCAGCAGCGGGCCAGGGCCGGGAAGTTGTCGGCACAGCGTGTCGAGGAGCTGTCGGCCCTGGGCATGCGCTGGTCGTAGAGGAGAGCAGTGCCCGGGGGGCACGCGCGGGCGTGGAAAGAGGGCGGTCTCCCTGCTCACGGAGACCGCCATGCTGTGCCGGGATGAATGAGAGTCACCCGCCGCCGGCGCAGGGCGCGGTCTACTGAGGCGCTTCAGAGCCGCACCTGGCACCTACCGGCTGTCAGCCGTTCCGGCGCTGGGCAGCGCGTGCGCGCTCCGCCCACCGGCCATCGGCCGCCTCGGCGGCTGTCTGCCGGTCGGTCGCGATGACGTGCAGGACGTCGTCGGCGAGTTGCTGCGGGTGGGCGGTCTTCAGGGATGTGCTCAAGGTTTCCCAGGTGCCGAAGACGGTGGAGCCGTCGGTCAAGTCCCGGCCGTCCGATGCCCTGGTCACCGACCACTCCGAGTCGCCGCGGTGGAAGTTGTACTCCTCATCGGCGTCGAGGATCGTGACGTCGCAGCCACACCCACAACTGTCGTCGTCCTGCGGGTCGTAGTCGCCGTCCTCGTGGCGCGTGTTCAGCGCCACCTTCCCGTCGTGCTGCCCGGCGAGCAGGGCAGCCACGGCCGCCATGGTCTGGTGGCTATCGGTCGGAACCAAGGCCGAGCCGGGGGCCGCTTCAAGGGCTCGCACCGTGGTGGAGGCATGCCGGGCGACGAGACCGTGGAGCGTGTCGGACAGCGCCTGCAGCGTTTCCAAGGCGTCGCCCAGGTTCGCCGGCTTCCCGGCGGCCGGCGCAACCAAGTCGGCCTCACCGCGTTCCACGATCCGTCCGACCGACCGACGCAGCTCCAAGAACGCGTCGGCGCTGTGCTGGAGTTGGACGAAAAGCGCCGACGCGACCGTCGCGGCGTCCTGCGGGGTGTAGAGGGCCCACGGGCTCTCCAGGGCCCGGACCACGGCCCCGGCGGTCTCCGCCGCGGTGCAGGCCATCTCGATCGAGTCCACGGGATCGTCCATGCCGTGGTCGACCGCGGTACGCACCTCCGAGAGGAGGTCGTTCTGCTTCTCGGAAGCCTGCTCGTACAGGCGGTTCCACGGAGCTGTGTCATCGAGGCGGGCCGTCGAGCCCTGGTTGATCAGCATGCCGAGGATCCTTTCAGATCAGCCGAACCCGGCGAGGCCATCATGCGCCAACCCCCCTCAAACCGTGTCAGCGACGAGGACGATTCCGGATGCACCGGTGTCCGGCCCGATCTGCTCGGGGTCGAGGCTCGATTCCGCAGCGACGGTAGGCGCGTCGCAGTCGCCCCAAGTAGCCGCACAACTGCTGGTCAGGTCATCTTCGGGGTCGAGGTCTTCAGGCTTGCCCGGGATGCCGAACGCATCCAGAAGGCGGCGCGCGACGCCAAAGGGCTCGCCCATTGCCAGCTCAGGGTATTCGGCGATCCACCGCCTGATGACGGCGCTGCCTTCGGCGATCAGCCACGCCTCGCCGTCGTTCTGCTCGCTATGGAAGTAGGCCTGAGCTCGTCCAAATTCCGAGCTCAGCTGTTGGCACAGGTTCGTGACGAGGTCGGTGCGCGTCAGATAGGGAAGCCCGCACCACGCCCCAACGATCAAGGTCCACCCCTCGATTGCTGGGGTGATCACGGTTGTTGAGAATCGCTCCTCGCCGCTGTGCGCAACCTCGGCGATGAGATCGACACCGTGTGCCCAGGTTGTCTCACGCACGTTCCTGAGGCCAAGTTGCGCGACAAGATCGGCCTGGTTGGCGCCATGGACCGGATCCACGAGAGCCAGCATGCACGTATCGCCAAGGGCGAATCGGAGGTCTCCACGACCGCCACCATAGTCAGGCTGTGAGCGAGACCAGAGAGCCGGGCACCTGACCATTCAAGATCATCTGAGACAGGGCGAATCGGTCCAGATCATCTGTACAGGGGCCAGATCGCCTGAGACGGGACACCTGGGCACCAACTCCGGTGGGACAGGTCAACTGTCCCGTGTCACCCAACCTTGAGCGTGTGTCATCGAAGTTTGATCATGTGGTCAAGCTGCGAGACCGAGCGGCGCGAAGAGCTCGTCATCTGAGGAGAGCGGGGGCCGCCGCGCACGGCGTCGCACCCGACGCTGCCCAGTGGCCGGCCAACTTGCTGCCGAGCCGGCGGGCCCCACGGCTGCGGCGGCGTGAGACTACCGTCTTCCGCCTGACAACTGTTCGGCACCCGCGCCCCGCGAATCTGGGGCGAAGGCATGGGGCTCAGGGCATGCTGGTGAGTGGCCAGGGATTCGGGGCGTTGCGTCGGATCGCCGCGCGTATGTGGACCATGGCCAGGATGGCGCTCATGTGGGTCTTGCCCTCGGTATACCGGACGTGACCCTTGCAGAACCAGAGGGCGTTCTCGGGATGCCCCTCGTGATCGAGAGGTGGTGCTATCGCACGGAAGTACACGAGCGTGAAAGTCTCGTAGTCCTGATCCGTGGGTGACGCGTGGCAGATCGTGCAGTACGGGGGCATCACGGCTGGTCAACTCCACTCCGCCGAACGAGTCATGATCGCAATCCTACGTTCGTCCCGTCACCAGCGCCGTCTCGTCCCGCCTCTCGGTATCGCAGCTCCCAGGTACGCGCTTCGGCGCCTGATCCGGCTTCGCCGGATCTGACCAGGCGTGAGCAGACTTCGATGACACAAACTCGCAGCCGGTCAAGGCTCGATGGCACACGATCAAGGTTCGGTGACGCAGGACATCCGTCCGGTGTCCTGTCTCATCGAAGTTGAAGCGAGTGTCATCGAAGTTGGAGTGATCCACTTCAGGATGTCTGCGGGTCTGTGTGCTGTGGGGTTGTGGCCCGGATCTGGATCTGTAGGAGCGCCAGCGATGTCGAGACGCTGTGGGTGTCCATGAGTTCGGTCCAGATCTCGGTGGCGCCCATCCCCTTGACGATCATGTCGGTGACCAGCTTCTTTGTCTCCGTGTCGAGGGCATTGCGTCGTCGGCGGGTGCTGAGCTCGGGGAAGATCGAGGGGTTAGCACGCGGCGGACGAGCCATTTTGGGACTTCCCATTCCTCGGAGATGACTCGGATGGGCATGCTGGCGTCCAGAGCGTCGTGCTGGATGAGGACGGCCAGGTCAGCGCCATGCCGGTTGAGGGCTTCATGTTGGTGGTGCCGGAGGGATCCGGGGTTCGGCTTGACCCGGTCTCGGGGGGAGGTGGCGTCCGAGAGTGCGTTTTGCAGGGCTTCTGCAGAGCGTCCGGAGACAGCAGCAAGCCGTTCGATGTGGGGTTTCCCCTGCCAGAAGGGGGGTCCGCAGAGGAAGCAATGAAGGTAGCTGGGCTTGAGGTGGTTGGCCCGGGCGAGGCGCCGGATGTAGGAGTCGATGGTCTCGCCGAGTTGCGGGCGGACGTTGACGGGGAGCTTCGCGATGTCGGGCTGCGGGGGTGTCATCGCCTGGCCGTTGACTTGGCCGCTGAAGCGCTCTGCGCCGAGTGGTCCAGGGGGACCGCTTCGAGGGAGGACTTCGTGATCTTCTCGGTGCCGGTGAGGATCGCGTCGATGGCAGCTCCGCGGATGGCGTGGGAGAGAGCCCCGATCATGCCGCCGGTGCGATCGTGCAGGTAGCGATCGAGTCCGACCAACGTGCCGGGACGGTGCCGCTGCAAGAGGAGGGTGCTCTCCAGGGTAGCGACCAGGCCCTGCCACTCCTTGCCGTAAGGGAAGGCGTGGGTGGGGAGGAGTGTGAAGCGGCCGGCGATCTGGGCTCCGCGAGTGCCGGAGAGCAAGTTGCTGTGCTCGATGTTGATGCCGGCATAGATGAAGGTCGCGGGGATGCGCTCAGAGAAGTACTTGAGCGTGTCGGCGACATCGGCGCCGTTTTGGCTGGTCAGCGAGATGTTGTGCAGCTCGTCGACGAGGACGAGGCCGGTGCGGGTGGTGGTGCAGACGCCGACGACGGCCTCGATGAGGTCGGTGATGTTCGAGCGCCGGCGGACGGGGAGGCCGAGGAAGCGAGCGAACTCGGCAGCGACCATGCGGGCGGTCGCAGCGGGCGGAACAGTGATGTAGACGACCGGGATCCGGTCGGCGCCGTGTGGGTTGCGGGCGCGGTCCAGGAGCTCGTGGGAGCGTCCGAGTTGGGTGATGGCGATGGTCTTGCCCGTCCCGGCAGGCCCGGAGACGATCAGCCCGCGGCGAGCACTGATCGCGTGCCGGTTCAGCAGCACCAGGCGGCGCCCGCAGGTCACGGTATGGCGGACGGTCGAGGTCGCAACCACCATCAGCCGGGCGTGGTGATCGAGCCGGACTTCGTAGTCGATCTCCCGCTCGGAGCCCGACAGGGCCTCGTGCTCGGCCGGGGTCAGCAGCCGCGGAGGGGTCGGCTGTTCGGCGGTGAAGCGGCGCCAGCCTTCACGGGTGGTCAGGTGAAACTCGGCCTCGTCCACATTCTCCTGCGCAATGCCAGGGCTGGGATGGGTCACCTTCGCCTCCACGGGTCTTCGAGTGGATCAAACAAGCCCAGAGGAATTACCTCGGCGAGCGCCTCGTCCTGACCCGAGCCCGCTTCGGGCTTCTCGGGCGGTGCTGGCGTCGGCTGGGGAATGGAGGTGCTGGGGCCCGCAGCGCGTGTGCGAGCGGCGACCCGCCGCTCCCGCGCGGTGTGCTTCGGCCTGGAGGGCTGACCGGGTCCGGCATGGGCCCTGGCCAGGAGAGCGGAAACCGCGTCAGCAATCTCAGATTCCGTGGTCTCGGGCAGGCCTTGGCTGGCGTGGTCCCAGGCCAGCTCCCCGAACGGGACAGGGGTCCGGCGCAGGTGCTTCCACGTGGCCTGGATCCACTGTCCGTCGGCGTGATGGTTGCGTACCCAGATTCGGGACACGTCGTAGGGGTCGTGATGGACCTCCCAGAGCCCCTTCTTCGCTGCAACCCCCGAGTGCTGCCGCCGGAACGGGGTCAGCTCAGGGCTGTCGTAGGTGCGGCGCTTGATCTTGATCCCGTAGTCGTTGACCACCCGCCAGACGGCCGGCAGGAGTTCGACGTAGTCGTCACTGCTGAGCGCGACCGGAACGTAACCGCAGGCCTCGACGAGGGCCGCATACTTCTCGTTCGGCGTGAACGACCTGCCCGGGTGGGACGGATCGCGCAGCCCATCATGCTGCCGGTTCTGCCAGTGGGCGACGAGCCACTCGTCCAGCAACTCCTGGAGCTCCAGCACAGACCACAGCGGCTTGCTGTCCAGGTGACGGCCGCGGCGATCGGTGTTGCGCCCCGTGAAGCCCGAGAGGAACTGAGTGAACAGAGTGCCCACGGAGTTCAGCATCTTCTCGATGTGGCCCTTCTCGAAGGGCGAACCCTTGTGAGCAGGCTGAACGTCGATCTCAAGGAACCGGCAGGAGGCGAGGAAGTTGCGGGAGACGAAGGCCTTGCCGTGATCACAGACGATCATCTCCGGCACGATCACCGGCCGTGCAGCCGCGTGCTCCAGACGCTGGTCGATACTCAGCAACCGCTGGTGCGGCAGCACCGAACGCGACATCCGCAGGGCGTCGATCCAGCCGGGTCTCATCACCTCCGGCGTGACGGTGCGGGCCAGCAACACGCTGGCATCCACCGATTTTGTGGTGGGCCGCAGCACGGCTGCGGTCACCGTTCGCGTTGCGACATCGATCATGCCGGTGAGCTCGACCTTGCCCGAGGTGCTGTCGTCGAGGCGGACCAGCACGTCCAGCGGGGTCGAGTCGATCTGCATGACCTCACCAGGCGCGAAAGCCGGCAGTTCGCTGAACGGAGCTGACGCCCCATGGGCCCGTGACCTGCGGGTCACGGCGGAGCCGGTGATGTGGGTGCCCGCGGTGAGTTTGATGAGCAGTCGGTAGAGCGTCGAGCGGGACGGCAGTGAGGCCGTCCGACCCTCCTCACTGTTCCTGAGAATCTCGCCGGTCCGCCACAAAAGGAACGTGCCCGTGCGGGTGGAGGCGTCCACTGCTTCGCTGACTGCCTGCTTCATCGCCGTGACCACCGCCTCGTCCACGGCTCCATACCTGGGTGTCCTGCGGACCGAACGGTGATCAGCCAGGCCGAGCACCCCGTTCGTCTCGTAGCGGCGACGCCGCTTGCCGACCGTGCTCGCGCTCACCGTGTGTCCTGCGGCCGTCAGCTCGGCGGCCTTGGCCCCTTCCCGCATAGTGAGCGACCGGGTCAGGAGGTACTCCGGGTTCGGCTCCGTGCCCAGCGGGGCGTCCGCCGGCACCCCGTGCAGGACCTCCAGAATGTGGCCCTCCCACCACAAGGCCTTCTCCAGCACCGACTGCGGCAGTGTCTCCAGCAGGGATACCGGTGGCAGGGGCATCCGACCGGGACTATCGATGACCTCGAAATCCGCATCTCCGAACAGCACGGTCAGGTCAACCGCCCGAGGCTCGCGGCCGAGGTCCGAGAGATGGACCGAGCGGCCCGAGAAGGCCAGGACCATCCGGACCTGGCCTTCGAACCGCACCCGTTCACCGACCCCGAGTCCCGTCGTTCGTGCCAACCGTCCCACTACTCCCCCCTCACGGCCTGCACGAAGCTGTCAGCTGCCAGAAGCTGAGAAGTCACATCCGTCACCAGCGTGCGGTTCCACAACAGGTGAAACAACACCGGCAGCACCAAGAGCAGATCACCTGCCCGCGCGGCCCCCGCCAGCAGTGGAGCCGGCTCCTGAAAGATGCTGACCAGCCGTTCAGCGAGCTCGGGCCGACGACCGCACCGGCTCCTGCGGTAGCGCGACAGCCATCGCATGTTCGCCATCAGCACGGGATCCGGCACACCGACACGTACGAACTCCCAGCCCACCGCCCGACATGCCCGCTCTGTTGCCTCGAAGGCATCGGCGGTTGTCTCGTCTATCTGATCACTGGCGCGGACGTCGACGACCCGGCAGCGGCCGTCCGCGAGCCGCACAAAGTAGTCCGGAGCATGCCGGCGCTTGCGTGAGCCACCATGCCAGTGCAGCCAGAACGGTTGCGAGGCGATCCCTTTCACGTCCGGATCCGCATCGAGGAGGATCAACCGGTCCCGCTCCAGCCACGACTCGTACCCAACGTGGCCACCAGTTGTCGCCGACCAGTGCCACCCCGCGTAGCTCCCACCGCCCTTGGACCAGTGAAACGCGCGCACCGGATCTACCCTCTCGAAGCACGCGTTCCAGCTGACTCTCAAAGAGCGGCGAACCTGTACGCCGCCCTCGTAGAAGCGCAGCTCGAACGCATCAAGCGCAGACTGCACGCACGTATCCGCAAGCTCTCCCGCCATACACCCCTGCCGCCCCGTGCCTCTCGTTGAAAGATCAGGCTCCCCAGTGCCGGCGCGAAGCTGCGTGTCAGATGGCGAAACCCCTCGCCCGTGTGAACGGTCACTCAAACTTGGATGAGACGAAACCGTGGTTCGTCCACCTTCGGTGACATCCGCTCCAAGTTCGATGAGACGGGACATCCGGCGCCTCAACCCGGCAATTTACGCATATTGAAAAAGCGACGCCAAGAATGGGCCCTCCAGTCGACGAACTCGGCCTACCCGGTATGGATCGACCTGTGATCGCCTGAGAGGTCCGCAGGCGGCCTCTGGTGGCCTTTTCGGTTGCCGAGTCGCCCTCCGGCTACGGGAAATGGGGGACCCGGGTGGTGAAGCGGCCGCAGTGATACGGGCGGCGCGCGTCGAGGCGGCCACGTGCACTACGGACACTTCCGGTGGGCAAGCCCCCGCCCTCGTCCCTTCGGGGACTGGGCAAGCCTTCGGGCAAGCCGCCATGAGGAAAGTGGATGGCGATCCCCACCATCTGGTGGGAGGCGACGCTCCCCCGCCAGCCCACCGTGGCCGGTGCGCGCCACGACCTGCTTCAGGAAGGCCCGTCCATGCCCGGACGTCGAAACCAGCCCCGCACTCCTCGGCGACGGCCAGGACGAGGGCGCCGCTCCGTACACCGCCGCCGGGGAGGGCCTACCGGCGATACCGCCGGCCTCCTCGCGATCGCCGCGTTCACGTCCGTCCTCGTCCCGCAGATCCGGCAGGGGCTTCAGCTCTACGGCGCCGACATCGCCGCCGTCACCGTCGCGGTCCTGGCCGGCGGAGCTTTGACGCTGCTGCTAGTGAAGGCCGCGCGTCGTGGTGCCTCCGGGTGGGCCGCCCGGCGTCGGCGACCGGAGGGCTGGGACATCCGCTTTCTGGACGGCCTGCACCACAGGCAGTTCGAGGAAGCCGTACGGGACCTGATGCGCCGCGACGGAGTTCTCGACGCTGTCCGGGTGGGCGGCGCAGGCGACAACGGCGCCGACGTCAAGGGGACCGACCCGGCAGGCCGGCGCTGGGTAATCCAGTGCAAGCACCGCGTGCGACACGAAGTCGCACTACTCAGCGGGCGGAGATAAGGAGGGAGGCTCCGCCCCCGGCAAGTGATCAATGTCGGTCCCCACATTCGGGGGCATCCCTGGCAACGGGGTTGTCCTAAGCCGAACTGGAAAAGCCCAAGCCCCTGTCTCGTCGCGGGGAACAGGTGAAGGGGAAGGCCGGAAGGACGAACGAGAGTGAATCCCTGTTGCAACGCATCGTTAATGCAACTTCGCGCCGACGAGGAACCACCGAAGCGCGATGGTAAGTCCTGGCGGTGGAAACCGCCGCGTGCGTGGAAGGCGACGAAACGACCACGAGATCACCACGGGACTCGGTGCAGAGGGGGCGTCCTAACCAGGCCGCATCTGAATAGTGCGGAACGTGGAAACCCCGTAAAGGTCCGCGAACTGCGGTAAGTCGGAGGTAACGAAGACCTAACTCCTTTGCGGGAAAGGATGATCCGAGAAGCGAAAGCCGCCAAGACGAAAGTCCAGAGGAAACGCCGGAAATGGTCACCTTCAGCCCCGGCTATAACTCGGCGGATATCAGGCATATGCCTGAGCCCGAAAGGGAGCCCACGCGGATCAGGTAGGCAGAAAAAGAGAAACTGCAAGCAGTCTGCATCGAGGCGCAAGTTAGATACCGAAGGGAAGCGGCAGCCGGCATGTCAATGGCAACTCGACTGTCGCCAGAGGCGGCGAACGGACCCTCGAACGTGAACGGCCGGTCACCCAGATCCGAATGGGCGAAGGCCGAGGAGAACGTAAGGCGACTTCGACAGCGCATCTTTAGAGCCGCGCAAGAAGGTGACCTCAAGAAGGTACGAAACCTTCAAAAGCTCATGCTGCGTTCGCACTCAAACCTCGCCGTAAGTGTGCGGCGAGTGACGCAGAAGAGCCATGGGAAGAGGACGGCGGGCATTGATGGCGAGACCGCTCTTACCGCTTTGGAACGACGGCGCCTCACCAAGGAGCTCACTTCCGACAGGGGTCTCGATGCCAAGCCCGTCAAGCGTGTATACATTCCGAAGTCAAGCGGCAAAATGCGCCCTCTAGGAATCCCGGTTATCAGGGATCGAGTGAACCAGGCCAGAGCGAAGAATGCCCTGGAACCTGAGTGGGAGGCTCGCTTCGAAGCGAGAAGCTACGGCTTCCGCCCAGGGCGGAGTTGCCACGACGCCATCAGTACCATCCACACAGTCACCTCGGGAAAACGTACGAAACGGCTGTGGGTACTGGACGCGGACCTGGCAGCGGCCTTTGACCGCATTGATCATGAACGCCTCCTTGCGGCCATCGGATCGTTCCCCGGACGGGAAATGATCCGCCGATGGTTGAGAGCCGGAGTGATGGAGAACCAGAAGCTAACGGCAACCGATGAGGGGACGCCCCAAGGAGGTGTGATCAGTCCCCTTCTCCTGAACATCGCTCTACACGGAATGACAGAAGCGGCAGGAGCAACGGAAAGGGTAACTCGTACCGATCCGACTGCCCCAACTTTGATTCGGTACGCTGACGACTTCGTCGCGCTCTGTGTGACGAAGGAAGAAGCACTAATGGTGAAAGAACGCCTTTCCAAGTGGCTTGAGCCCAAGGGTCTGGCCTTTAATGAGGAAAAGACCCGAGTGGTCCACCTCAGTGAAGGATTCGACTTCCTCGGGTTCAACATCCAGCGCATGCGCAACGGGAAGGTGATCATTCGGCCGAGTCGAGACGCCGTTAAACGACTCATCCGGACTCTCAAGGAACGCATCCGAAGTATGGACGGTTGGGAGACCATAGCCCTAATCGGCAAGCTCAACCCAACTATCCGAGGATGGGCTACCTACTACCGGGGAGTCGTCTCCAGTAACATCTTCGCAACGCTGGATTCCTACGTTTTCCAGCGACTCTGGATGTGGGCCATGCGAAGACACCGAAATAAGGGGCGACTATGGAGGATCGCCCACTATTGGGGGGAATTCAACCTTCACAGGCGAGACAGATGGGTATTCGGCGATCGCAAGACCGGCGCATACCTCATCAAGTTCAGTTGGACCAAAATTGTAAGACATAAGCTGGTCACGGGCCGGGCCTCCAAGGACGACCCGAGTTTGTCTGCATACTGGGCCAGCAGATCCCGACGTCGCAAACATCCTGATGCTGACGGAAAGCGAAACATCGGGCTGGCGGTGCGGCAGAAGGGACTCTGCCCGAGGTGTGGGCTGGACCTGATCGAAGGCGCCGAGTTCGAACCGCAGGACGTACGTGAGTGGGTCCAATGGTTCTCAGCCTCGGCGAAACAACTACACGTGCACCACATCGTGTACCGACGTGACGGCGGCTCAAACGACAGGTTGAATCTGGAGCTGATTCACGCAGACTGCCATCGGGAACTCCACGCCCGGGGCAACCGTAGGACACCTATTGCGCGGGCCTCGCAGCCCGCTTGAGCCGTGTGCGTTGAGAGGCGCACGCACGGTTCTGAGGGGGGTCCGGCGCAGCGATGCGCCGGACCTACCCGACCGCGACGGGGCTGCCGGAGCGGCCGTTGGCACGCCAGACCTTCATGTCCTCAACGGCACCGGACGTCCCGTGCACGGGGGCGATGTCGTCGTCCTCGTCACCAACGGCAGGTTCACCAAGCCTGCAAGGGAGTTCGCCCGAAGCCAACGGCTTCACCTGGTCGACCGTGTCCTCCTGGACCGGTGGGCTGGAGGCTCGTCCCCACTCTGGGCACTCCTCCCCCAGCTTCCGCCGCCCCGGCGGGTCCGTCCCTCGGAGGAAACGCCTCGTCGTCTCCGCTCCTGATGGACAACGGCAACTCGATTTTGACGGTGAAGTGCATTTACCCACAACCCAGACTTCACGGGCGACACACCGCGAATTGACACCGGATCACGCTGAAGGGATCCCAGTTAGTAAGGTTGGCGCATGAGCACTCAAGGCACCCCTGTAGACCGGGAGAAAGTAGTCTCCAAACTGCCAGCCTCCATGCGGCAAGACCTCAAGGTCCGTGCTGCGATGGTCGGATGCGACATCCAGGACGCAGTGCTGGAGGGACTCAACATCTGGATGGCAGCCGACGGCCCCCGCTCACCGGTACCCACCACGGGATCAGTCCCCTTCGCCACTTTTCTGCCACAGGGAACCTGGGACCAGGTCCGCGCTGTGTGTGGAGCGTCCGGCATCACCCTGGTCCAGGGGTTGGCACAGGCAGTTCGCGCGTGGCTTCTCGCCCACCCCGCCGACTCGGCGCGAGCAGCCACCGACATCCCCCAACGAAAGGTCGTCTGCAACCAGAAGGGCGGCGTTGGGAAGACTGCTGTCTCAGCAGGAATCGCTCAGGCCTACGCCGAGCAAGGAAAGCGCGTTCTGCTGGTCGACTACGACCCGCAGGGGCACCTCACCGATCAGCTTGGCCTCGAACCCATTCCCGTGGACAAGGACCGCGACAGCCTCGCGAAGCACATGGTGAACACCAACGACGGCCCCATCTCGGACCTGTTGGTCACCATGCCGCAGACGCACTTCGGCGGCAGGCTCGTCGTTCTGCCCGCCAGTCAGGACGGATTCCTCCTCGACACCATGCTCGCGCTGTCGAAGCTGCGCACGAAGGAACCGGCACTGGAGCGCGTACTTCGTCCCTTGGAGCCTGACTTCGACGTGGTGGTGATCGACTGTCCCCCAAGCCTCGGAACGAGCATGGACGCGGCCCTGTACTACGGCCGTCGACGCGACGGTGAAGCCGTCGGTGTGTCAGGGGTCGTCGTACCGGTGCAGGCTGAAGACAGCTCCGCCACCGCCTTCACCATGCTGAGCGAGCAGATCGAATCGCTGGCGGAGGACCTTGCTCTAGACCTGGAGTACCTGGGAATCGTGGTCAACCTCTACGAAAGCCGCCGCGGCTTCGTCGCGACCTCCTCGCTCGATCAGTGGGAACGGATGGAGGACCCGCCCCTCCTCGCGGTCATCGGAGACCTCAAGGAACAGCGTGAAGCGGCCCGCGCCAAGCAACCCCTGCTCTCGTACGCCCCAGACAGTGAACAAGCGGAAACGATGCGCACCATCGCCAGGAGGATCTCGTGACCAGCAAGAGCGAACAGATCGGGGAGGGCACGGCCTTCCGGCGAGCCGGCGTCGCACGTAGTACACGTCGGAATCTGATCGACAACGTCACCGGCGACGGGGTCCCGACGTCACTCCCCCTCGATCAAGTGTGCGCCAACCCGGACAACCCCCGTGACGGGCTGACGGACCTCGACAGTCTGGCTGCCAGTCTGACCCACACCGGACAGGTCGCGGCGATCACCGTGGCCAGTGTCGATGCCTACCTGCGTGACCGTCCTACACGCGAGCCTGAGATTCCTGCCGGAGCCACTCACGTCGTCGTCGATGGAAACCGACGCCTGGCCGCAGCCCGAATCGCGGGGCTCCCGCAGATCAAGGTCTTCGTCGACGACGCCTTGGCGACGACGGACAAGGCGCTCCTCGAAGCCAGCTTCGTCGCCAACTGCCAACGAGAGGCGATGACCGATCTGGAAGAGGCCCAGGCTCTCAAGAACCTGGTGGAGTTTCACGGCTCACAGCACGAGACGGCGCGACGGATCGGCAGGTCGCAGGGGTACATCTCGCAGAGGCTGTCGCTCCTGGAACTCACACCTGAGCTTCAGGCCGACTTGGAAGGGGGGCGCCGGTTGCTGCGGCATGTCCGGGGTCTCGCGAAGGTGGCACCTGAGGAACAGCGTCGGGTCGCCGACCAGCGCGCCGAAGCCGAGCGTTTGGAGAGGGCCCAGCGGAAGCCCCGCATCCCCGCGCCTGCCGAGGCAGGCGATTACCCGGTAATCAGTGGCGGGGCTTCGCCGGCGGCCCTGAAGCCCACTGCACCGGCCGCTTCGGCAACTGCATCGACCCCGGGGGAGACGGCCACTGATTACCCGGTAATCACGCCGGACGGCTCGGCCCTCGTCTTTGAAAGCATCCGGAACGCCCTGGTCCAAGGCGTCGATCTTCAGGCTCTTGCACGTGCACTCCGTTCACACATGAAACGCGACGCCCGTCTCGCGCTGGCAGAAATGCTCATCGATGACTGACCGGCAGGCTCTACACCGTTGGCCAGCCGGGGCGATCGTGCTCTCGTCCACTCCCCCTTCATGCCGGTCCGAGGGTTGCGTCGAGCCCGCTTGAGACCGTGATCCAGATCAGCAACTCATCCTGAGGAGAGAGAGGCACAGCTCGCATGCAGCTGACTCGTACGCACCGGATACTCATCGGTGTGGTGGTCACCGGAGCCGTGGTCATCGCGGGCATCGGATTCGCGGGTTCGTACGCGGCCGTGCGCGCCCTAGCCCTGCAGAAGGGTTTCGGCAGCTTCTCGCTGGTGTTCCCCATCGGCATCGACATGGGCATCTGCGTGCTGTTGGCGCTCGACCTGCTCCTCACGTGGATCCGCATCCCCTTCCCGCTGCTACGCCAGACGGCATGGCTGCTGACCGCCGCGACGATCGCGTTCAACGGCGCGGCGGCCTGGCCGGACCCCCTCGGCGTGGGCATGCACGCCGTGATCCCGGTCCTCTTCGTCGTCACGGTCGAGGCGGCCCGGCACGCCGTGGGCCGGATCGCGGACATCACGGCCGACCGGCACATGGAAGGCGTCCGCATCACCCGCTGGCTGCTCTCTCCGATGCCCACGTTCAAGCTGTGGCGCCGGATGAAGCTCTGGGAGCTGCGGTCGTACGAGCAGGCCGTCGGGATGGAGCAGGACCGGCTGATCTACGAGGCGCGGCTCCAGGCCCGCTACGGGCGGGCCTGGCGGCGTAAGGCTCCGGTGGAGGCGCTGATGCCGCTGCGCCTGGCTCGCATCGGCGTGCCGCTCGCGCAGACCGCTTCCGCCGGCCTGACCGCAGCCGGCCTGAGCCCGGTCCTGCTCTCGCGCCCCGAGCCCGAGCCCTCGTCCGTGTCGGCTGCTGAGCCGATGTTGGTGACAGCGGCAGATGTGCCCGAGCTGCCTCCGGTCGCCCAGCCGCTCGTTGAGGAGGTCCCCGTCCTGGAAGCGGAGTCTCCGGCGGACGTCGAGGATGCGGCTCCGGAGGCCTGGGCCGCGGTACCCGAACCTGTCCTCGTCGACCTGGCGCTGGCTGGGCGGGACTTCATGGGGCAGTACGGCGCGATCCCGTCCGCGGAGCAGTTCGCGGCGTTCCTCGCGCGGGACTACGGCCTGACCGACCAGAACACCGGTGGCCTTCTGCCCGATGCCCTGCTGGAGCCGGTGCTCGCTGAACTCCAGGCGGCAGATGCCGAAGCGACCGTACTCCCGGCTCCCGTACCTGCGGTCGCGGAGCCGGTGACCGACGCGCCGGCGGCTGCGGCTCCGGCGGTCGCGGCTCCGCTCGGCGCGGGGGAGCCGCACCCCTTCTTCGGGGAACAGAGCGGCGTCCGCGGCTTGGCGAAGCCGTCCGACGAGCCCGTACGACTGCCCGCCGGAGCGGTCCCCGCGCCGACGGCCTCCGTGACCGACGCCGGCCCGGCCGTACCCGCGAGCCGTTCCTTCGAGCAGCCCGTCCTCGCCGCGCCTGCCGAGGCGGAGGGCCGGGACTGGGTGGCCGAGGTGGCCGCGTCCGGTGAGGCGACCGCCCGAGTACCGCGCCAGCAGACCGACGAGGTACCGGCCGAGGCTGACCCGATCCAGCGCGAAGTCGAGCTGGTCGCCTCCTGGCTGATGGAGGCCGAAGAGGCCGGGAAGAAGCTGTCGGGAGCTGAGGTTGCCCGGCGCCTGGAGGTCTCGCCCAAGACAGGCCAGCGCCGCGTCCTCGAAGCGAAGCAGCACCTGGAGGAGCAGCGCCGGCAGCAGGGCCGGGCACACCTCCGCTCCGTCGGCAGCAGCTGACCGACGTTCCGGTTAGGGCCGGGTGACCGGTCACCGTCCACCGCCACCGACCGGCCTGCGCAGCCGTCCCGTCGTGACCGATCGGCGCCTGGCCGAGCCGGCGGGCGGCGCCGTGACCGATGGCCGGACCCGCTGTGACCGGTCACCGAGCCCGCCCGTGACCGATTCCGGGCCCGGTGACCGGTGACCGATCTGGGCTCCATCGGTCACCGGTCATGACCGGTCCGCGTCCATCGGTCACCCGTCCGCCGCACCCCCGCGCCTGCCTTCTGGGCAAGCCTTGGCGGCACAAGCCTGAGGCTTGCCCACCCCCCAGGGAGGCTTGCCCACAGTTGCATGGACCGGTCACGAGGAGGCTTGCCCAACCCCCCACCAGGCTTGCCCAATCGGTCACGGGAGGCTTGCCCAGCCAGAGGGCAAGCCTCCCATCTGCGCTTTCAGGGCTGCGGGCAAGCCTTCGGGCAAGCCGCTCTGAGGAGAGTTCACGGCACGAGATCCGAAAGGAGACGTGCCGTGCACGACGCTTCGCACCCCGCCCCCGGCGGCGGGTACTTCGACCGGCTGAACGCCGACTGGGCCGCGCTGTGCGCGGACCCCACCCTGCGCCAGGCGGTGACCGACTGGGTGACCGATGGCCACCTGACCGACGAGCTCGCGGCCGTGACCGATTCCTGGGCCGGCTCCCTGACGCCCGAGCAGCTCCTCACCGCGCTTCGCCCGACGGCCGACGGCGTGACCGATGAGCTGACCGACGCAGTCCTGCGCGCCCTCCTGAAGCGGGCCGCCAGCCGTGACCGATCGGCCGTCCTCGCCGGCCGCGTCATCG
Organism: Streptomyces sp. NBC_01426; assembly: GCF_036231985.1. Classification (GTDB taxonomy): domain Bacteria; phylum Actinomycetota; class Actinomycetes; order Streptomycetales; family Streptomycetaceae; genus Streptomyces. Next base: position 508,165 of record NZ_CP109502.1, on the reverse strand, counting down.
TCCAGGCCATGCTCCCCGCCGTCTTCCGCATCACCCGCGGACAGGTCCGTACGACCGGCGGCCGCACCCGCGACGCCGTCGGTCACGTGACCGTGACCGCCCTCTACGAAGTCGCCCGCTCCGGTCGCATCCACCTCCGCCCCGGCCGGCCCGCCGCGAACCTCGCGCTGGACACACTGCGCCGGGTCCTGGCCGAGCTCGCCGCCGAGCAGGGCCCGGCGGGGGAAGACCTCACGGTCGCGGAGCAGATCGCCGACCGGTCGCCCGGCCCGTACGAGATCGCCCGCGCCCGCAGCGTCCGCGCGGCCGCCGCCCAAGCCGGCCTCCACGCCGGCCCGGCAGACGACGCCGCGAGTGCCCCGGCCCGGCTGGAGCTCCTGGAGCTCCTCCTCGACGCGGTGCGCGACGGCGCGCTGTCGACCGCGGACGCGCAGGCGCTGGCCTGGCACCACATCAGCGGCGGCATCCCGGACGCCGAGGCCGCCGCCCTCGCCGGAACCACGGCCGTCGCCTGGCAGCGCCGGCGCTCGCGGGCCCTGGCCCGCCTCACAGCATCCCTGCAGCCCGAGGCCGCGGCATGACCTGGACCACCGCCGAGGCCACCGTCCGCTCCCCCCTTTGGAGATGCGCCTTGACCACACCCGCCGCCGCGACGTCGCTGGACGCGGACGAGGAGCGCGTCACCCGCGCCCAGCGTCTGCTCGTCCACCTCGGCGCCGCACTCGTCGCCCGCCCCTTCGACCCCGGCACCCACGAGCGCCTCCGCGCCTTCCTCGACGAGGACGCCGACGCGGTCCTCGCCTCGCTCGCCGCGCTGCGCCGCCGACCGGAAGCGGAACTCCGCAACCGCATCGCCGAGCTGGCCGGTCACACCCTGCGCTCGGTCGGAGGTACGGCATGAGCCCCGCCCTCACCGGCCGCCGGAAGCCGGCCCCACCGGCCGACCCGCAGACGCCGGCCGCACAGGAGACCGAGGCCATCGAGGAGGCCGGCTGGGTCGGCGGATGGTCGACCGGCGCCCAGGCCAACTCGGCCGCGCTGCTGCGCTGGATCGTCTGGGGCCTGATCGCGCTCGGCCCCCTGCTGGGCGCGCTCGCCTACCTCTCGGTGCCCGCCACGTCCGCGTCCTCGGCGCCGAAGGCCGCCCCGCCCACACCGACCGCGAGCGGCGGCCAGGGCGCGGCCGGCTTCGCGAGCCTCTTCGTCGCCGCCTACCTGTCTGCCGGCCGCGGCGACGAGCCCAAGCTCGCCGTCTACTACCCGCAGGCCGCGAGCATGCAGCTCGACGGTGTCTCCGGCCGGCACCGGGGCGAGCAGTTGACCGTCGTCCGGCTCCGCCAGACGGACACTTCCGTCTGGGCGGTCACGGTCGCGGCCCGCGTCACCGGCGCGCAGCCGTCGCCGGCTCCGTCCACGCAACCGGGCGCAGACCCGTCGCAGTCGGCCGACGCGGTCCGCTACTTCCAGGTACCCGTGGCCACGGCGCCCGGCGCCGGGGGAGCGACCGCGTACATCGCGCTCGCGCTGCCGGCCGAGGTCGCCGCCCCCGAGCGGGCCAAGACTCCGGAGCTGGTCTACGGCGCGATGCGTCCGGCGCTGCCGACCGACCCGCGCACCCAGGCGGTCACCAGCTTCCTTAGCGCCTACCTCACGAAGGCCGGCGCCGAGCTCGACCGCTATCTGGCCCCCGGTACCCGCCTGGCAGCGCCGTCCCCGGCCCCGTACTCGGGTGTCGCGGTGGACCAGTTCGCGGTCGAGGGCGAGACCGGCGGCGAACCGGTCGTCTCCGTCCCCGGCGACGGCACCACCCTGCGCCTGCTCGTCACCCTCCGGGCGACCGGCCAGGACGGGGTGCGGCTCCCGCTCACCTACGCCCTCACCCTCAAGGCCCGCGCCGGCCGCTGGGAGACCGCCAGCCTCGACGGCGCCCCCGCCCTCACCTCACCGACTCCGGCCGCCTCCGGCGCCCCCGGTTCGACACCCACCCCCACCGCATAAGAGGAGCACGTCATGCAGGACACCATCACGCTGGCCGCGGGCTGGATCCAGACCGGCACCGGCATCGGCACCGACATCAAGGGCCTCATCTTCGACGTGGCCATCCCGGTTCTCTGCGGCATCTTCGTCGTGGTTGTGGGCTGGAAGACCAAGGCACCCGGGCCGACGATCATGGCCGTCATCTTCGCGGCGATCGTCTGGGGCCTGTCCGCCAACATGGGCGCCCTGAAAAACAAGACAACCGAGGACATCGTCCAGTACCAGAGCGGCCCCAACGCCGCCCGGAGTGACCAGTGAACGAGGCCACCGCCACTGGCGGCGAGGTGGACTTCGAGCTGATCGGCCGCTGCTACACCAAAGCCCGGCGCGCGCCGCTCGTTCACGGGGTGATCCGGGACGTCAACGGTGGCCGGGGGATCAGGCTGCCCGGCGGCCCCTACACCCTGACCCAGCTCGCCGGGATCGTCGCCACCGTCGGCGCCCTGATCCTGACCCGCCCCGTTTGGGGTGGCAACGGCTGGCTCGACGTCGCCGCCCTCCTGGCCCTGCCCGCCGCGGTGGCGTTCGTGCTGCGCCACCTGCACATCGACGGCCGCAACCCCGCGGCCGCCCTGCTGAGCATCGCCCTGATGCTGGCCACGCCCCGGCGCGGCCAGCTCCGCGGCCGCGCCTACCGGCCGACCCGGCCCACCCGCGGCGACACCCGCATCCACCTGCCCCCCGACGACGAGCCAGCCGAAGCCCCCGCCCCCGCACCGGAGCTCCGGCATCCCAGGCCCGACCGGCCCCGGCCCGCAGTACCCGCCGCCGAGCCTTCGGCACCCGCCGCGCCAGTGGCCTCGGGGGTGCAAGCCCTCCTCGCCCGCCGCGCCCCCACGAACCGCACCTGACCGCAGACCTGACGATGCGCCTGCCGATCCGACACGTCCAGAACAATTTGATCTTCACCACCCACGGCACTGTCTGGCCCGTCTGGCGCGTCACCGCGACCAACTATTCCCACGCCCCCGCCGTCGTGAAGCGACGTCGCCTCAAGGCCCTGGAAGGCCTGTTCAAGGCCATGACGGGCGAGCCGATGCTCATGTCGCTCTGCCCGCAGATCGACCCGACCGCCGTGGTGCGCGCCATGGTCGACGACATCGACCTGGAGCGCGCACCGCGCTACGAGCAGCTCGGGCACGCGGTCTTGGACCAGTTGGAGGACCTGGAGCTGACCGGCCGCACCGACTGGCTCGCCCTCCCGCTGCCCCCGCTGAACCAGAAGGACGCTCTCCTGTCGGCGTTCCGGGCTGCGCGGGCGGAAGTGTCCCTGCAGCTCGGCCTGATGCCCGCGGTCGTCACCGACGCGGAGGTGCGCCGGCGCCTGGAGCAGGCCGAGCGGATCCAGGCCCAGTGGCCGTCCGGGGTGTCGATGCGGCCGGCGTCCGAGGCGGAGATCCTGTGGATCTACGGCCACAGCGCGCGCCGGGGGCTCGCCGAGCCGTTCCTCCCGGACGGCACCGAGACCCCGGTTCGCGGCCGCGGCCGCACCGTCGCGGCGCTCGGGGAGATTCTCGTCGGCGAGGGCGGCGCCGACTTCACCGGCGGCCCCGCCCTGCCGGCCAACCCCTTCACCCGCCGGTTTCTTCAGGTGTCCAGTGAGTGGGGCGACTCCTACCAGGCCCTCCTGGCCCTCTCCGAGATGCCCGAGGCGTTCGCGCTGCCCGGCGCGGCCTACCTCCAGCAGCTCGACGACCTGGCCTACCCCGTCGACTGGACCGCCCGCCTGGTCATCGTCCCCGGCTCGAAGGCCGAACCGAAGGTCCGCAAGCGCGCCCGCCACCTCAAGGCGCAGGCGGCCGAGTACGAGGGCGACCCGGCCGGCCCGCCCGCGGCCGTCGCCCGGAACCAGGCCGACAACGAGGAGTACCACGAGCGGCTGACCGCGAACCGGCGCGAGGTGGAGATCCGCGCCATGGTCACCCTGGCCGTGTGGGGCAACAGCCCCGAGGACGCCATGGACCGGGCCGCCGCCCTCGCGAGCGACTTCGGCTCCACCGACTACACGTTCTCCCGTCCGGCCGGCGAACAGGCCAGCCTGTGGCAGGCGATGCTGCCCGGTTGCCGCACCCCCCGCGTCATGGCCGGCTACGCGCAGATCCTCCTCGCGCGGGACTTCGCGATGGCCATGCCCTGGTGCGGCTCCCAGCTCGGCGACGACCGCGGCGGCCTCTACGGTCTCCAGGTCGCCTCCGGCGGCGCCCGGCCCGTCCTGATCGATCCCGCCCGCGGCCCCCGCGAGAACGCGTCCGCGTCGATGGCCTGGCTCGGCGAGCTCGGCGCCGGCAAGTCGGTGGGCATGAAGGGCGCCGTCTACAACGTCCTCGCCCGCGGCCACCAGCTCGGCCGGCCGGGCTCCCGCGGCCGCGCCGTCATCGTCGACCGCACCACCGACCAGGAATGGGCCCGCTTCGCCAAGGCCTGCCCCGGCACCACCCAGCTCATCCGCATCGACCACACCGCCGAGGTCTCCCTCGACCCCCTGCGCCTCTACGAGAAGACCAGCCCCCAGGTCGCGGCCCGCTTCACCGAGAGCTTCCTCACGCTGCTCCTCGGCGTACGCCCGATGGACCTCGAAGGCGTCGCACTCTCCGAGGCCGTCCAGGCCGTACTGGCCCGGCCCGAACCGTCGATGCGCGCCCTGATGGACGAGCTCACCGCGCGCGGCGCAGGCGACGCCTCCGCCCAGGGCCTGGCCCGCAAGCTCGCCTCGGTCGCCCGCAAGGACCTCGCCCGCGTCGTGTTCGACGCGACCCTGCCCGTCGTCGACACCCACCGCGCGGACTCCGTCGTCTTCCTCGTCAGCGCGCTTCAGCTGCCGAAGAAGTCCGAGCTCGCCTCCGAGCACCGCATCCAGCGCCTGGAGTTCGAGAAAGTCCTGGGCCGTGCCCTGATGTACCTGATCGCCGCGGTCTCCCGCGAGACCGCGATGCGCTCCCGGGACGAATTCGCGGTCACCGTCTTCGACGAGTGCTGGTGGCTCACCTCCAGCGACGAGGGCCTGGAGCTCCTCCTGGAGCTGCTGCGCGACGGCCGCAAGCGCAACGCCGCCGCGTACGTCGGCAGCCACGACGCCAACGACATCGGCCCGTCCGACAGCGAGAAGGGCGTGATCGTCCGCGGACTCATCCCGCACCGCTTCGTCTTCCGGCAGACCAGCCGCACCCTGGCAGCCCGCTCCCTGGAGTTCCTCGGAGTGGACGCCACCGACACCGACCTCCTGGACCTGGTCACCGGCGGCCTCTCCCCGCTCGGCCTGCCCGACGACCAGCGCCGGGCACGCGCGGGGGAGTGCCTCTACCGCGACCTCGCCGGCCGCATCGGTCTCATGCGGGTCCTCATCCCCTTCGACCGGGCGATCGAGCGCGTCATCCACACCACCCCGACCAGCCGGCAGGCCGCGGCATGAAAACCCCTCCCGCCCCGTGGAAGCGGCTGCGCCTGCTCGGCACGGCCCGCCTGCGCCTCGCGCTGCTCGTGGCGGCGTTCGCCGCCACCGCCCTCACCCTGCTCACCTCCCTGCCGGCCCTCGCCGAACCGAGCCCGACACCGACCTCCTCTCCGACTCCCACTCCGGCTCCCTCCAGCGCGCCGCTCACCCCCCTGACGCCGACCACGCCCGGGGGTCGTACGCCCACCGCGGAAGAGCTCGCCGAGATCGAAAAGATCCTCGCGGACCTCCACACGTCGTTCTCGGACTCCGTGAAGGAAGGCTTCCTCAAAGCCGAGGAGGAACGGCTGCGCAAGCTCCTGCCCGACGAGGGCGGCGTCCTCGCCGTCTTCAACGTCACCGACCGCAACCGCATGCCGATCTCGGCCTACACGGTGAAATCAGACACCGGCGACCTGATGGACTGGGACCTCGGCATCGAGAACCTGATCACCGAACTGTGCTTCATGGTCACCAAGTGGGTCGTGGCGTTCTGCTGCTGGCTCATCGCCTGGGCGCTCGGATTCGGCCTCGCCAAGCTGCTCCTGACACCCGTCCTGTCCGTCGCCACCTCCCTGCACACCCAGGTCATCCTGCAGATGGGCCTCCCCAGCCTCTTCCTGTCGGTGTGCGCGCTCGTCTGCGTCGCGCGGATCTTCTTCGGCGACCGCGCCAAGGGGTGGGGGGACGCCGCCCTGTCCCTCCTCATCGCCGGCCTGACCGCCACACTCCTGTCCTCGCCCCCGCAACTCCTCCTGGGCGAGAAGGACGGCGCCGTCGCGGTCGCCCGCGGCCTGTCCCTCGAAGTCGCCGACATCATCCTCGACGCCAACCCGAACCAACGTGAAAAGAGCCTGGAGAAATCCGCCAGCAGCCGAGCCCTCTCACGCCCGCTCACCGACGCCCTCACCGACGCCTTCATCGTCAAGCCCGCCATGCTGCTCCAGTACGGGCGGATCTTCAAAGGCGACTGCGCCCAGAAGTACTCCGACACCAAACTGCGGCAGCTCGCCTACGACCGGGCGATCCAGGAACACACGCAACGTCTGAAGAAGTACGACGACTTCCGCACCTACATCGACCCCAACAGCAGCCCCGTCACGGGGTGGATGATGCCGATCGTCAACCGGTGGGCGATCGACCACTTCGGATATCAGCCGATGGATCAGTTCGAGAAGGAGTGCGTCAAGGGCGACGTCCAGAGCGCCAAGCGCGCCTCGATGGACAAGGTCGGCGGTGCGATCTTCCTCCTCATCGCCGCACTCATCGTCACCGTTCTGATCACCGGTCTCGCCGGCAGCTTCCTCGTCGCGCAGTGCCGCATCGCCTGGGACGCCGTGCGCGCCGAACCCGCCCTCGTGGCCGGCACCATCCCCGGGGCCGGACGTGCCTTCCTTTGGGACTGGGCAGCGTCAGTGCTGCACTCCCTCGGTCAGCTCCTCGCCTCGATCGTCGGCCTCGCTGTCCTCATCCTGATCATCCAGGCCGTCCTCGATCCCGTGCAGCAGGGCTGGGGCAACGAGCTCACCCTCCGATTCCTTGCCGTGGACATCGTGTGCATCGGCGCGATCAAGAAGCGCAAGGCCCTCACAGTCCGCTCCAAGCAAGTCGCGGCGAACTGGCGCGCGAAGATGTCCGCAGCCCGCGTCGGCGGGACCCACGGCTCCGCCTTCACCCCGTCCTCCACCCCGGTCGCGAAGAACCAGAGCATCGCCCGAAAGATCACGCGCGGAGCGGTCCGCACCGCGATGGTCGGCGTATCCCTCGCCACGGGAAACCCGATCGCGGCCCTCGGCTACGCCACGTCCTCCAGCGTCTCCACCGTCGCCCTCATGAACAGGATCCAGGGCAGGGCCAACCGGCCGGCCAGGCCCGCAGGCCACCAGCCCAACCCGCCTCAGCCTCCCAACCCGCCTCACCTCCCACCGAATCCGCCGAACCCTCCGCAGCCCCCCAATCCGCCGCAGCCGCCGACGATCCCGCCGCAGCCGCCCCACCCTCCGCGGCCGCCGCACCCGCCGCGGCCGACCAACCCGCCCGGGGGACCGGCGCCCACCCCCACCGGCAGCACGGCGCCCACCATCTCCAATCAGCTGCCCGGCGGTCCGATGCACCAGCGGTCCGCCGGCAACCAGGCCACCACCATCCCGAACCAGCCCAGTCCGCAGGCCGCTCCGTCGACTCAAGCCACGGCGCAGCAGTCCCGGCCCCGCCACCCGGTGCCGACTCAGCCGGCGGCCTCGCCGCGCCAGCAGCAGCTGCGACAGCGCCTGGACCGAGGCAGCCAGCGCCAACCCGCCACCCGCCGCGTCACCAACGTGACCCCGCCACGGCCCAGTGACTCCACCCTCAACCGCAACGAGGAGCGCGAGCTGAGGCGCCGTCGCCGCCAGCGGGGCCGTTCATGAAGAAGGGAATCAAACGGTGGCTGGCCGTCACCGCCGGGCTGATGGGGCTGGGGCTCCTGATGCTCGCGGGGATCGCCGCCCACGTCGCCGGCCTCGGCCAGAGCGAGGCCGAGGCCGCGGCCACCCGCTGCACGCCCGGGCAAGGCGGCGCCGACGCCGACACCGCCCACATGGCACGCCAGGTCACGGCCATGCTCAACGGAGGCGGCAACGTCACGGTCTCCGGCCTGTCCCTGCCCAGGGAGCAGCTCCCCAACGCGAAGATCATCGTCGCCACGGGAGTACAGAAGAAGTTCCCCGCCCGCGGGCAGATCGTCGCACTCGCCACCGCCCTGCAGGAATCAGACCTGCGCAACCTCGACCACGGAGACCGCGACTCCCTGGGCCTGTTCCAACAACGCCCCTCACAGGGCTGGGGAACCCGCGAGCAGATCCTGAACCCGGTCTACGCCTCCGAACGGTTCTACGACGCGCTGGCCCAGCTCACCGACTGGCAGAACATGCCGATAACCGTCGCCGCGCAAAAGGTCCAGCGCTCCGGCTACCCCGACGCCTACGCGAAACACGAGCCCCTCGCCACCGCTCTGCAGCAGGCCATCGCCCCAACCCTCGGCGGGACCACCGGCGTAGCCGCCCCCACCATCCCCGGGGCTGGCGGCCTCGCGCCGGCCGCGTGCACCGTCCAGGCGGCAGTCGACTTCGGGGACATCCCGCCCGGCACCGTGCCCGAGGGATACCAGATTCCGGCGAGCGCCCCACCCCAGGTACAAACCGCGATCCGCTGGGCGCTCGGCCAGGTCGGCACCATGTACCAGTGGGGAGGCAGCTGCACCAACCCCCACGGCGACAACCCCGCCGAACGCTGCGACTGCTCATCCCTGACTCAGCGGTCCTACGGCGTCGCCGGAATGGAGATCACTCGCACCACCTACACCCAGATCCACGACGGACGCGCCGTCCCGGCCGACGCCATCGCCCCCGGAGACCTGCTCTTCGCCCGCGGCTCGGCATCCGCCCCCGAACACGTCGCCATGGCCATCGGCTACGGCTACGTCGTCCACGCACCCAGAACCGGCCGTCCCGTGACGGTGGTCAAGCAAACCGACCTGGGACCAATCCTCGTCGTCCGGCGCATCGTTTCATGACCTCCCCCTTCGACCACGTACCCATCTCCGCTGGAGTAGTGCGTCGCGCCCAGCATTCGCGGCAGGATCGGGAACGTGATTGTCTTTCTCAGGGACTCTGGTGCGTAATTCCTTCAGGCGGAGAGTCGGTAGCTGAGTTGCTCGAGTCGGCTGGTGCGGCGGGTTCGGTCGAGGGGTCCGGTGGTCCACCAAGCATCGAGGCGGACGATGTTGAGGGCGGTGGCGGAGAAGGCGTGTTGGATGCGGACCTTGGGCAGGCCGCGGTAGCGGGCCCGGCGGATGCCGGTGATGTCCAGGGCCTGGTTGATGGTGCCTTCGACGCCGGCGCGGATCTTGTATTTGTTCTTCCAGGTGTCGGTCTTCTGCTCGGCGCGGGCCCGGGCGAGATTCTCGTGGAGCTCCTTCGGCCGCAGGGTGAGCATGCGGCGGCCGAGCTTCGAGGCGGTGCACTGGAGCTGGAAGGGGCAGTCGCGGCAGGTCAGGACGCTGAAGGTGATCACGATGGCGTCCTTGCCATGCTGCTTGACGGGGTTCCAGTGGGAGCTGGTCTTCCCGGCGGGGCAGCGGACCTGACGGGTCTTCCAGTTGATGGCGAAGGCGGTCTTGTCGAAGCCGTCGGCGGCCTTGGCCTGGGCGGAGCGGTCCAGGAGAACCGGGGTGACCATGCGGATGTCCTGCTTCTTGGCCCTGGTGATCAACTCGGCCGACGGGCAGCCGGAGTCGAGGTAGTGCTCGGCCGGCTTCACGCCGTGCTCGGCGAGCTTGGCCTGGATCGGCGCGGTGGCCTTCACGTCGGGCACGGTCGCGTCGGTGGTGTGCACGTCGGTGATCAGGTTCGGCGGTCCCTGCCACTCCGGCTCGGTGTCGGTGTCGGTGTCGGTGGGGAGGGTGGTGCACGTTTCGGTGAGGTGGATCTTGTAGCCGCACCAGAAGAGATCGTCGCCCTTGGCCGCCCAGCGTGCGTCGCTGTCGTAGGGGGAGGCCAGGCGGAGTTGGCCGGGCGGGACCCCGTCACTGTCGGCGTCCCGCTTCCTGATCACCTGCCGTCCCCGCGAGTCGGAGCCGATGAGGTAGGTCTGCACCAGGACCTGCCGCAGCAGGGCCACGGACTCGATCTGTCGGATCCATGCCGGGGAGTCCTTCGCCCAGGCCCCCTGACACAGGGCGAGAGCGTCCTGGCCGAAGACCTGGGCGAGACGATCGCGCTTGACCTGGGAGGACGGCATCTTCCAGCTGTCGATCCGGGGCCCGTACCGTGTCGCGAACTCCGTCACGTCAACCACGCCGGCCAGCCAGGACGGGGCCGCGACCGCGAGGGCCTCCAGCGCCGCCCGAACGCTCTCCCCGGCCAGCTCAAGCCGGTTCAGGTTCCGCACCGAGCTGATCACATGGGTGGCATCGGTGCGCTGCTTGCCCCCGGCCGCCACCAGGCCGGCCTCCTTGCAGTGCTCAAGGAGCCGGTCGAAGACCACCCGCTCCATGCCGTGGTCCGCGAGCCGGGCCCGGAAACGGGGCAGCACCGTGTGGTCGAAGCCGGCATCGGTCAGCTCCGCCCCAACAGCGTACTTCCAGGTCAAGCGGTCCCGCACGGCCTCTGCGGCCTGCCGGTCGGTGAGGTCCTCGGAGAACTGCAGCACCGTCACCAGCGCGAGCACGCCGGGCGAGTACCCCCGGGCCCCACGCACCCCGAACGCCTCGGCGAACGGCTCGTCCGCGAAGACCTCGGCGAGGTGATCCCGAACCCGCATCGGCAGACTCCCCTTCGGGAAGGCGGCACGGGCCGTCCTCGCGGTCTGCTCCGGCACCGGCGGCAGGCCCTTGGGCTGCAACGACTGTCAGTCTTTTCGCACCGGATCCCGCAAGGATCGGGTAGTCCCGGCCGAGGCGGTCTGACTCTTGCTTACGACTGACCCCGCGGGTGTCCTGGCGTTGATCTGTCGACCGCCCGGCCGGGCACGCAGCAAGCGCTGCCGCCGGACGGACGTGACCTGATAAGAGCCTGGAGCCGACTCCACCAAAGCGTCCCCGTGACAGTCCTGTCCGTCCGACCGGCGACAGCGTGACCTCCCACGCTTCCGGCCGGAAGGAACACCGTGCAGAGTATCGAGCAGCCCAGGTCCGGGCATGTCGTGATCGGCGTCGACACGCACAAGCACGTCCACGTTGCGGCGGTGATGGACACGATCGGTGGGATCCTGGCCACCTTGACCATTCCCACCGACACCGGCGGTTTCCAGCAATTACAGGACTGGGCGGCCTCGTTCGGCCGAGTCCTTGCGTTCGGGATCGAGGGCACCGGCTCCTACGGCGCCACACTGACATCGTTTCTGCGCAGGAGTGGCCACAAGGTGGTTGAGGCCGGCCGCCCGGACCGGCGGCTGCGGCGCATGAATGGCAAGTCCGACACCCTGGACGCCGAGAACGCCGCCCGCGCCGTCCTCGCCGGGTTCGCAACCGCCACACCGAAGAGCGCCGACGGCGAAGCGGAGATGATCCGCCGGCTCAAGGTCGCGCACGACCAGGCTGTTGAACAGCGCGCCGCGGCCATGGTCACGATGAAGGCGATGCTGGTCCACGCCCCCGACACCCTGCGCCGGGAGACCGCGGGAAAGACACAGATCAGCCTGGCACGGCAGCTGGCAGCCCTGCGTCCTCGCCGCCTGGAAGGACCCGAGGACGCACTGCGTCACACACTGCGGACGCTCGCCAAGCGGTGGCAGTACCTCGACGCCGAGGCCAAGGAACTGACGAAGATGATCGGCGACCTGGTCCAACGGACCGCCCCACAGCTGCTCGAGCCGTTCGGCATCGGGGTGGACACCGCCGCGGAGATCCTCGTCGTCGCCGGCGACAACCCCGAGCGGATCAAGTCCGAGGCCGCTCTCGCCAAACTCGCGGGCATCGCGCCCGTTCCCACCGGCTCCGGCATGACCAGCGGCAGGCACAGGATCAACCACGGCGGCCACCGACAGCTGAACGCCGCGATCTACCGAACCGTCATCGTCCGGATGCAATACCACCAGCCCACGATCGCCTACGTCGCCCGCCGCACCACCGAAGGCAAGACCAAACGCGAGATCATCCGCTGCCTCAAACGCTACGTCATCCGCGAGGTCTACCACCTGCTCCGACCCGCCCCACAGACACCCCATACGGCCAGTTGACAGCTATAGGAGCGTCAACGCAGATCACCCCCCGCGGACGCACGACAGGGAAGCGACCGCACCCACGATCATCCCGCAGCCAGCAGCTTCAGCATCGGGAAATGCGCACCAGAGTCCTCAGGGAACACAAAGATCTCCTACTCATCGTTCTCCCGCTGGTCGCGGCCTTCCTCGGCACGTGCCTGGGCGCATACATCCAGGCCAAAGCCGGCATCGCTCAGGCACAAGCGGCCAGGGAGGCCGCCGCGACCGCCGCCTCCGCAACGCTGGGAGCGGTTCGGGAGCAAGCTGACCGTGCGGCAGAAGCCGCTCACATCACGGCTCTCCGCGATCAACGGACTGCAGCGATAACCGGCTTCCTCCGCACCGTTCGCGAGCTCACCCGCGCCCTCGACAAGCAGTACGAGCGGGCGGACGTCGGCGCCGTGGTCGACCAGACCCACACCGACTTCATCCACGCCCTGGGTGTCATCGAGCTCGTCGCGACGGCCGAACTGTCCGCGGCAGCATTCCACGTTGTGGAAACCGTTGCCGACCTTGCCGGTCTGGCCAGCTCGCGCGCTCAGGCCGCGCGGGCACGGGAGCGCCTGACCCCCCTTGACGACGGCGGGCCGGCCACCCGGGCGATAGCCGCCCTCGACGCCCTCCGCGAGGCCTCGGTGGCCGCAGACGACGGGTACCTGCACCAGCCGTACTTAAGGGAAGCGGATGAAGCTCTTGAGCAGGTTCCCGAACTCACATGGGCCGAGAAGGGAGCGCTGATCTTGGACTGCCGCTATCCAGAGCTGGGCGAGCAGCGGCAGCGACTGACCCGCACCCACAACTTTGCCCTTAAGGCCTTCGTCCAGAAAGCACGGACCGCCATGGGCATAGCGAGCTGACAGTCCGTTGCCGTGGATCCGTCGACGAACAGGACGCGCACCGGAGTGATGAGCAGGCTCTCATCCACGCTCCCCGGCGACGTCTCTACTCGTCCCCTTCGTCTTTGCGGCCGTAGTGGTTGATATTCACGGTCTGCGGGGCCCCAACGATGAGGAGCTCAAACGCCGAACGTCCATCCCACATACCCGTTCTTCATCACCTCCTCGTCGTGGAGGAACGCCCAGGACTCATAGCCGTCGGGCCACACTCACCCGCGCGGCCTCGCCCCTCATCACCTGCGGCCAGCGGTCATCAATGACACCCGCCGCATCCTGGCAGCCGCCACAGGCATTCTCCCGCTCCGGCAGCCACCAGTAGTCCGACGGCGACATACCGGCTACCTGGATTCCGCACAGCGTCCTGTCGAAGATACCGAAAGCATGGGAGACGTCGGAGGAAAGGCCCTCAGCAACGGCCCGCTCCCAACGCATCCCCACGGGCAAATACGGCGGCCGCAAGACCTCGAACCACTCACCACCCACATGGGTCGCCGCGTGGCACCAGGAACAGGACCAGATCTCCTCTTCCCACAGACTCGGCAGCATCGGCCATCGCCACATCGCACGTCCACACACATCGCACTCCATGGACGGATCCTCACACGCCTCCGGGATTGCCCGGAATGCTCCTGGCATTGGGCGACTTACCAAACACCCCAGACGGGATGAAACGCTCTTTGAGCGGACTCCGCACGAGCCCGAGCAATGCTCGGAACCTGTGGATCAGTCCGGGGGTGGGGTGCCTCGTGAGATGCGGAGGGCGTACCTTCCCGGGTGATCGACTCAAGGTCACCGAATAGGCCCGCGCTACGAACGCGGGTCGGGAAGGCACGCCCGTGCTCAGCGTAGTCAACGAAGACGGCACCACCGAGAGTGGTACCTCTCTGATCGACGAGATCGTCCGGGAAGGTGCCCGGCGGATGCTCGCGGCAGCCTTGGAGGCGGAGGTTGAGCAGTACATGGCCGAACTCGCAGGCCAGTGCGACGAGGCGGGCCGGCGGCTGGTGGTTCGCAACGGCCGCCACCGGCCCAGGACGGTGACCACCGCGGCCGGGCCCGTGGAGGTGGCGGCGCCGCGGCTCAACGACCGGCGTGTGGATGCCGCAACGGGTGAGCGGGAACGGTTCTCCTCGAAGATCCTCGCGCCGTGGTGCCGGAAGTCCCCGAAGGTCAGCGAGGTCCTGCCGTTGCTCTACCTCCACGGCCTGTCCTCGGGCGACTTCGTGCCCGCGCTCGAGCAGTTCCTGGGCAGTACCGCCGGTCTGTCGCCGGCCACCGTGACCCGGCTGATGAAGCAGTGGACGACTGAGCATGCCGCCTTCCAGGCTCGTGACCTGGCCGGGTCCGACTACGTCTACGTGTGGGCCGACGGCATCCACCCCAAGATCCGGCTCTCCCAGGCGCACTCGTGCCTGCTGGTCCTGATGGGCGTCCGCGTCGACGGAACCAAGGAGCTGATCGCGATCGCCGAGGGATTGTGGGAGTCCACCGAGTCCTGGGCGGATCTGCTGCGGGACTGCCGCCGGCGCGGCATGCGCGACCCGGTCCTCGTGGCCGGCGACGGGGCAAGGGGACTGTGGCGGGCCCTGGCCGAGGTGTTCCCACAGGCCAGGCACCAGAGGTGCTGGGTTCACAAAACCCGTAATGTCATGAACGCGCTACCGAAGTCCGCGCAGCCCGGCGCGAAGAAGGCGCTCCAGGAGATCTACAACGCCGAAGACCGCAACCACGCCGAGAAGGCGGTCACCGCGTTCGAGAAGGCATACGGCGTGAAGTGGCCCAAGGCCGCGGCGAAGATCACCGGCGAGGTCGACGAGCTCCTGGCGTTCTACGACTTCCCCGCCGAGCACTGGATCCACCTGAGGACCACGAACCCCATCGAGTCGACCTTCAGCACGGTCAAGCTCCGGACCAAGGTCACCCGCGGCGCCGGCAGCCCCACCGCCGCCCTCGCCATGGTCTTCAAACTCGTCGAGTCCGCCCAGCAGCGGTGGCGGGCGGTCACCGCACCCCACCTCGTCGCCCTCGTCCGAGCCGGCAACCGGTTCGAGAACGGACACCTCGTCGAACGAGACGAGACCCTCGCGGCATGAACCACCTCAGCTGATCCACAACTCTTGACTATTGCTCCACGAGCCCTCCTGGAACAGGCCGCCGAACAGGACCTTCGATGAAATCTGCTCGACCCGGACGCACCGTGAAGGGAATCATGGGTGTGTGACGTCGACCGAAGCAGCAGCAATCGCTCTCCAGGACCATGCCGCCCTCTGGAGCATGGGGGAATCCGCGCGAGCGACGTGGTGAATGCCGCCTGCGATGCGCTCGTCGCCGGACTCGACACCCCCGGCCTTCGAATCCTCGCCGCCTGCACGCGCGCCGAGGCGGACTACGACGTCCACCACCTGCTTCCCGAAGCACTCGACGAACTCGGCCTCACCTTCTATCCGGTCGCCAGCGAAGCCGGCCAGGAAGCCGCCGCCCGATCCCTCGCACGCCGCATGCTCGCCGGAGAGCTCACGCCTCGGGAGTTCACCTTCCGGATTCACCAGCGCCACGGACATGAGCTGCCCCTGACCAAGCGCCTGGCTGAACTCGACGACGAGTACGACACCCTCGAATACGGCGATAGAACCGTGGACCAGGTCGATGCCGAGGTCACCGCCGAAGCCCGCCGCCTCGCAGCCCACCCCACGGTTCCCGCCGAACCCACGGATTCGCCCAGCTGATACACACGGACCGACCCGGGAGTTCCCGCTGAACAGACTTCGGTTTCCCTGAACCCACGGACCTCGACGGCCTCGGGACTGGTGGGCTCGCCTATTCAACTGTCGCGTGTTGGCCCGTCCGGCTATGGGCCTGCTACTGACCGTGACGTCTGGCAGGGGCGGGGCTGATGTCAGAGGTATCCGGTTGGATGAGCCCGTGACTGTCTATGACGTAGCCCGCCAGTTTCCCACCATCGCCGACCTGCGGGACCTGTGCCGCTCGCTTGCGATGCTCGATGCGATCCTGAGCCCGGACTGGGAAAGCCGGTATTACTCCTTCAACACCGGTTGGGCTGCAGGCGAGGAGATGGCCTCGATGCGCAACGGGTCAGGAGACGAGTACTCCATAGTGTTCTCGGCGGCGGGAGTCTATGTCCGCGGCTTCAGCCACGAAGCGCCGATGAGCCCATATGGCAACGACGGCGAGCCTTGGCCGGGAGTGATCGACGATGTTCCTGAGGCCTTTCGGTCCTTCGTGGAGGAGCCGGCGTTCACCGACGAGGACGGCGTGCCCGTCGCAACAGCCTGCTTGTGGCGGGCGAAGACCGACGATCAGTGGCGCCACGGGACGATCGACTTTCCCGAGAGCTGTGCCGATCCTGATGGGACGACCGGACTGTTCAGCCTCCTGATCGACCGTTCTCCGGAAGCGTTCCAGCGCTTCGCCGAGGACTACTACGAGGCCCCCGTAGACCTGACAGCAGTGAGCAATGTGTATGCCCTGCGACCGCTGGACCAGAAACTCGTATCGTCGCTGAACGCAGAGATCACCTTGGCGGACCTGGCCCGGGACATCTCCGAAATCGGCTATCCGCGGTAGGACCGAGAATCGGTCTGACTGCTGCACGTCTCGGTGAGATCGCCTGTTCAACTGTCATCGGCCTGTCGGGGAGCCCAGTCGGAGCTGGTCGTCGTCGAGGAAGTAGTCGCTGGGCTGGGCCATGCTCACTGGCTCTCCAGGCGGGCGATGTCGCTCTGCCACTGCGCAATGTGCTTCAGCAGCTCGCCGCGGTCGTGCGCCGGGACCCGCCGGGCGGCCGCGCGCACCGCAAGAGCCTGGCTTCGCCATTGCTGTGACTGCTCTGCCTCCGAGGTGGCCTGCCCACGGGCCATGAGCAGGCCGATGAGACGGGAGGCTGTTTCCGCGAAGATGTCGTACACCGTTGCGGTCGGCACGTTTTCGAAGGCCTCTGGGCGGTAGCCGCCTTGTGCGGGGCGCGTCGCGTCAAGGCCGGCCCTTACCTCGCGAGCCAGCGTGGCGTAACGGGCGCGCGCCTCGGCGATCTGCTGATGGTCGGTCGAGCGCAACGCTTCACGTTCGCGAGCGAGGCGCTGCTGCGCGGCCAGAGCGGCATCGATCGCCTCGCGATTGGGCTGAGCCTTGGCCTCTTCGGCGACGATCACCGCGGTGTACGTGCCGACCAGCCCGTTCACCGCTTCGATCGCGGCTTCGTACGCAGCAGTCTCCTCGTTCGACCAACCGTGCGTTCCCAACTCGTGGGTGATGGAAATTCCGTTACCGGGCGTGGGCATGTGGCTCCTTCTTGTAGGTATTCATCATCTGTTAGACGCACTGCGATCAGGGGCAGTTCGCACTGGACCACTTCAACGGACGAGCGACCACGGGGGTGGTCATCAGCGGGGGTGGACGGGCGGCGGGGATCGATGTTGCGGACCTCGCGGACACCGTTTGGTCAGTCTGGCCAGATACCCCGCGGGCTCCAACCTGTCCTCTGCGGGGGACAGGTCGGAGCCCGCGATGTCGTGCGGCTGCACCGTTGTAGCCGATGCTGCGGCTGATCTTGTCGCACGCCGATTGTCAGAGGCTGCTGGCAATATCACCGCTGTGAACGTCACCCGTACCACTTCACCACGGCCGTTCGACGTGGCCGCGGCCTTCCCTCAGCTGGCCCCGCTGGCCCGCACGACGACCCGGCTGCATCCCCGCCCCGGCTCTCCGTCCCCATACGACAGTTCGGTCGGCGGGCCGCTGCTGTGGCCCTCCAGTCAGCCGTGGCTGTACTGCGACAAGTGGCACGAGGGTCCAGTTTCCCCCCTTCTGCCAGTGGCCCAGCTGTACGCGCGCGACGTGCCCCTGCTGCGGCCGCCCGGACGGACCGATCTGCTCCAGGTCCTGTGGTGTCCCTCAGAGCACCCGCCGGAGCACAAGCCTACGACCGAGCTCTTCTGGCGAACCGCCGCCGACGTCACCCACGTCCTCGCCTCGCCGCCCAAGCCGACCGAGGCGCAGTACGGCTACACGCCGGAGCCGTGCGTGCTCGCACCGGAGCAAGTCACCGAGTACCCCAACTTTCTGGAGTTGGGCGAGGGGTTGCAGCAGCAGCTGAGCGACTGGAGCCTGTGGCAGGCGGCCGGAGTCGAGATAGACGATCGCTATGAGGCCGCTCCGCAAGAGTTCTACATGAACGAGCTGTCCGAGGCCCCCGGCTGGAAGGTCGGTGGATGGGCACCTTGGGGCCTCACCGATCCCATCTCCCGGTTCTGCATAAACTGCGGCGCCGCGATGAACCCGCTGCTGACCATCGCATCGGACGAATGCCGCGACTACAGAAGAAGCTGGGGCCCGAACGAGGACCAGCACATTGCCGAGTTCGACGCCGACAACGTGTCGAACCCGCCGGGGATCCAGGTCTCCGGCGGGAACCACCTGCAGCTCTACATCTGCTCGACGTGCTACACGCATACCGACCTGATCCA
Source organism: Streptomyces sp. NBC_01426 (assembly GCF_036231985.1). GTDB lineage: Bacteria > Actinomycetota > Actinomycetes > Streptomycetales > Streptomycetaceae > Streptomyces. Next base: position 489,578 of record NZ_CP109502.1, on the reverse strand, counting down.
ATAAGCCAGTGTCGGCAGCCCCCTCAACCAATGCGGCGGAGCCGACCTGCCGTTGCAGAACGGGAACGGAAGCGGAGGAGGGTTGACCGGGGCCTCCGGCATTCTCGGCAGAGCAGCGGTCTGGGCTCGGGGGCTGGGGGAATTCCGGCGCTCTGATGCCAATCTCGAATAGAGGTATGGCACAGCTCCTGAGGTCATCGACTCATGCTCGGCCCGGACTGGGTCGGCGTCGGGACGGTGTACGACGTGTGGTCGTACTGCGGGCGCCTGCTGCTGTTGCCCGCGCTCGATCGCGGCGTGGTCCACCAGGCCGTACAGGTCCTGGACCAGATCCGCGTCGTACGAAACGCTGCCGTCCACCCCAAGCCGGGGCCGGAACTCGACGCTGCCCACCATGCACTGGGGCTGAGCTTTCCCGTCCGTGACTTCCCCGCGGCGTGGGACAGCGTGCGCGCGCATGCCGAGCGGGCCTTGAACAACCTGTAGGGAGCCATTCAGAGACCATTCGAATCAGATCGTGGTGGTTGTGCCCGCTTGTGGGGTGGTTCGGTAGGTGGTGATCGCGCTGTTTCCGGTGGCTCTGCGGAGCATGATGCCGGTCATGGTCCAGTAGATTTGGGCTTCGGCGGAGTGGGTGGTGGCCTCGACGTCTTGTGCGAGGCGGCGGGAGCGGGAGAGCCATCCGAAGGTCCGCTCGGACTTCCATCGCTGCGTGAGTGGGGTGAATCCGCTGGTGGCGAGGCCTTTGGTGGTGATCTCGAGCTTGATGTCGAGGCAGACACCCCGGGATCTGAGGCCGCCGTAGGAGCCGTCGGCCCAGGTTTTCACCACCGTGGGGTGTGCGTCGTGGACATCGTCGAGGAGGACCTGCCCGCCGTGGCGGTCGTGGATGTTGGCGGCGGTGACGATCACGGCGAGGAGGAGTCCCATGGTGTCGGCGATGATGTGCCGTTTGCGGCCCTTCACCTTCTTCCCGCCGTCCGTGCCGACCGTTTCCGAGCCGCCGCTGAAGGAGGATTTCACGGACTGGGAGTCCATCACCGCGGCCGTCGGCTCCCTCGCCCGGCCGGCCCTCGAGCGGACCTCGGCCCGCAACAGGTCGTGGATCCGCTTCGTCGTACCGTCCTTGATCCACAGCGAATAGTAGTAGAACACCGAGGTCGCGGGCGGGAGATCGTGAGGCAGCAGGTCCCACTGGACCCCGGTCCGGTTCACGTACAGGATCGTGTTCACGATCTCCCGCAGTGAATGCTTCGGTGAACGGATCTTCAAGCCGGCCGCCGTGCGAGCCTCCCTCCAGGCCGTGAGGACAGGCTCGATCAACTCCCACTGGGCATCGGTCAGATCAGTGCGATACGCACGACGAGGTTCACTCACCCCACCGGTCTACCGCACCCGGGACACCCGCCGCAGACGAACCCGAAAACGCCACCAAACAGCACGCATCTACCAGACAAGACAAACCACATTTGAATGGTCTCTCAGTCCGCCAGGCCCTGACCGCGGCCGTCACAGTCGATGCGAACGGCCGGTGCTCGTCTGCAGCCCGGCCACAGCAACTCGATCAGTAAAGGGCTGGCAAAGCATTCGGGTGCCGTGTCTGATCGGGCCGCCGATTCCTACTTGTTCCAGGTGAAGGGCTTCTTCCCACCATCCTGGAGGAACCGTGCACCACATCGCCCCGGCCCGGCCGACGTCGGTCCGGCCGACATGAATCTGCCGGACCTGCCGGTCGTCGAGCTCCTCGGCCAGCTCCAGTCCGTCCTGCGCGCCGCCACGCCATACTTCGTTGCCCTCGGCGTTGTCGGGGCGGCGGTCTGGGTGTGGTGGACGATCCGTCGCGCGGCGCTCGCCCGGGAAGCGCTCGCCGACAGGGTCCAGGTCGAGGCGATCCCGACCTCCACCTTCGACCCCCGAGATGGGGAAGTCGGCCGGTGGGCCCACCAGCTCGGGCGCGTGCACTATGCCGCCGACGGTGTCCCGGCCCGCGGATCCGCGGTGCGCCTGAAGTACACCGCCGTGGATGGCAAGATGCGCTGCTACCTCGAAGGACCGGCCGCCGCAGCCGCGATCCTGAACATGCCCGGATTCGCAGAAGTCGAGATCCGCACCCAGCACGGCCAAGCCGACATCCGGCCCGTCCACTTCAATGGCCCGGGAGGAACGCCGTGACCGCCGGCATCTCCCTCGCCAAGCCGGCGCAGGCACCCCCCTTCCGGGCGGGCGCGCGCCGCTACGTCCAGCGCGCCGAACTCGCCCTGGGCCTGCCCGACCACAAGGCCCTCGCCTCTCTCGGCCTGAGCCCCGACCCGCTCCAGCAGCTGGCCGCGGCCATGGCCTCCGTGCGCACCGAGGACGGGGAGAAGGCCGAGGTGGTCTTCGACCTGGTCCCGGTCTCCGAGCAGCGTCTGGCCCGCCGCAGGCGCCGCCTGATGGCACGGGCCGCCCGCCGGGGCCCGTCCGCGTACGGCGAGCGTCTGACCGGCGGCCTCGGTGGAGGAGGCTTCTGGGGCTCGATGACTTCCGCCTGGTCCGGTGGCGCCGGCGCTTCCACCCGCTCCGAGCGGATTCCTCGGCAGGCCGACCTGCGCGACGGTGTCGGCAAGCTCGAACCCGCCGCGGGCGCGGTGTTCGCCGTGCAGATCCTGTTGCGTACCGAGGCCGCTCACCCGCAGCTGGCACTGGCGCGGATGCACCAGTTGATGGCCGCGCTGTCGATGACGTCGGGGGAGAACTACCTCAAGGCCCACCGGCCCCGACGGTGGGCGATTGGCCGGTTCGAGCGCCGGTTCGCGAGCGGGGAGTTCGCGCCGCGTCGCCGGCAGTGGCTGACGGTGCCCGAGTTGGCCGGCTGGCTGAAGCCGCCGACGGTGAAGTGCACCGCGTCCAGCGTGGTCAGGACCGGTGGCTTGGTCCCGCCGGCCCCGGCCGACCTTCCCGTCTACACCGGGCAGCGCGACCTGGTCCCGCTGGGCGCCGTGGTCTACCCGGACGGCCGCGAACGGATCGCGGCCGCCCGGGTCGAGGACCTCCTCTTCGGCCTCCAGCTCGGCAAGGCCGGCCACGGCAAAACGGAGGAAGCCCTCGTGCAGTGCATCGCGATGGCGCACTCCGGTTACGGCACGTGGTTCCTCGACCCGCACGGCGAGGGCTGGATGAGGGCGAAGCCGTACCTCGCGCACCCGGAAATCATGGGCCGGCTCTGGGAAATCAACTTGGCCAAGGCCGACCCGGATCAGGCGGTTGTCTCGTGGAACCCTCTGTCGATGGAGGGCCGCAACCTCTCCGACGTCCAGGACATCGTCCGCTCGGTCACCGAGGGCATCGCCGCGGCGCAGGACTGGGGCGACAACGCACCCCGCGCCCGGACCATCCTGGCCCGCGCTTCCCAGGCCCTGGCCCTGCTCAACCTCAAGGCCGTCCAGGCCAAGAAGCCGGAGGCGCAGTGCACGCTCTTCCAGTTGCGTACCTGGCTCACCGACGAGGACTGGCGCGAGCAGCTCCTGCCCAAACTCCCGGCCCGTGTCCGCGCGTACTGGGAGACGACCTTCCCCAAGCTCGGCCCGGACGCGGTGCCGACCGTCACCTACGCGATCGACCGCCTCGACACCAGCCAAAGCCTTCAGGGCTTCTTCGGCAGCCCGCGCTCCGCGTACGACGTCCGGCACGCCATGGACACCGGCAAGATCGTCTTCGTCTGCCCGTCCGGCAGCGAGAGCGACGCCCTCGTCAGCTGCCTGCTCATCCACGACCTGCACCGAGCCGGCCTCTCCCGACAGGACACGCCGCGCGAGCAGCGCAACACCTTCTGGGCCTGGGGCGATGAGCTCACCGCGCTCGACAGCAGCAGTAAGGGCTTCCTCGCCGCCATCGCCGAGCAGCTGCGGAAGTACGAGGTGCGCTTCATCGGCATGACGCAGATGGCACTGCGTCTTTCCGCCATCACCCGCCAGGCCCTGCTACAGAACCAGAGCTGGTTGAGCACCTGCGCCGCGGACTACGACGAGGCCGCGTTCGTCGCGAAGCGCTGGAACGGGCACGTCAGTGCGGAGACGATCACCGAACTCCCGAAGTACCACTACGTGATGTCCGTGAACCTGCACGGCGCCCGGACCACGCCTTTCCGGGTTCGCGGCCTGCCCGTCGACGAGATCTTCGCGCACTACGACAACCCGGCCGGCGTCCCCGTCCTCGACCAGGCGATCGACAGCAACCTCAACCGCCGCCCGCTCGGCGACATCCTCGCCGACCTGGAGGAGCTCGACGCCGTCGTCCTCACCCACCACACCGGCCGACGCCTCGGCGGCCCCAGCTCCGGCGACCCCACCAGTGTCACCGACTAGAACGGAAATACTCATGCCCTACCCGCAGTCCACCCCCACCGGGCTTGGCCAGGTCGCCCAGCAGGCTGCTCAGGTCCTCTACGCACACCGCCTGGTCTCCACCCGCCAACTCCACCGGCTCGTCACCCCGCATCACACCCGCACCGAGTACCTGCGCCGCCAACTCCACACCCTCCGCGAAGCCGGCTTCGCCGAGGCTGTAGGCCGGCGCAGCACCGGCCAGACCGAACTCCTGTGGTGGCTCACCGAGAAGGGAGCCCAAGCCGTCGAAGCCGTCGGCCTGCTCCAGCCCCGCGCCTACCGGATGAGCCCCGAGGCAGCACTGGGCCCCCTCCAGGAGCACACCCTTGCCGTCGTCGAGACCGGAGCCGCCTTCGTAGAACACGCGCGCCGCCTCGGCCACGAATGCGGTCCCCTGGACTGGTCACCCGAGGTCGCCCACTACTACCGCGACGACTCCCGGCCGGGAGAGGAGCTCTGCCTCATCCCCGACGCCGTCCTCAGCTACGTCCACACCGCTGGCAAACAGCGCACCCTGCTCACGTTCTTCGTCGAGATCGACCGCACCCAGATGACGATCGCCCGCCTCGCCCAGAAACTGCACGCGTACGCCGCCTACCACGAGTACGCGCCCCAGCCTCAGACGGGCAAGAGCAACCGCGGGCCCCGGCGCCAGGCCGGGATGCCGGCCTGGCGCTACCGATACCCGGCGTTCCCTCGGCTCTTGCTCGTACTGACCGGTGCCTCCGAAGAGCGTCTTGCCCGCCGCATCGCTGATCTGCGGAGCCTCGCTGCCAGCGATCCCGCACTCTCGTCCACCCCGCTCCGGGCCGGTGTGACCACCCTTGAGCAACTGCGGACCCACGGTCCGTTCGAGAAAGTCTTCACCCCGGTACTGGGAGGGGTTACTGAACCTGTTGACGCATGGATCTCAGGTCCTCTTGCACGCGCTGCCTAGTCCTGCGGGTACAGAAACGAGGGATCGGGGTCGCAGCCGTGTCTCAAGTGCGGACCAGGGTGCGAGCGCTCCGTGGCTTGAGCATCAACTTGTCCACTGGAAGTTCGCTGGCTGGTGTCTTCGGGGGCAGCCCCCGAACCCCCGGCTCGGCATGTTCCCGCCCCGCCCTAGGGGGCGTGTCGGGCCCACGCGGAGCTGTGGACCTGCGGGACGGTGAGAACGAGAGCGAACCATGTGGCTGATGAGCGTGTCGTTCCTTTGGTGGCGTGGCTGGGGTCTGAGGTGGTGCAGGTGGCCCCTGATCGTAGTCGTTCAAGGAACTCGCCACAGGGGCGCGCATTCGGTGGTGCAGGTTCGAACGGGGCTGAGGGGCAGCAATGTTGTAGTCAGTGATCCGGCCCGGAGGACCTGGTGGGGGAGCGGACGCCTGCCGCACCGTCACGAGGGCTGTCACCGCGAGCTGTGAAGTGACGACTGGCCTGCTGGTTGCTGCCTCTAAGTAAAGAGAGCGCCGAATCTGCACCTCGCTGACCTGCAGCTTCTCGTGATCTGACGTTCCTGGCGGACACACTTGGGGGTCGAATCTGTTAACCCAGCGGTGACACTTGCCTTCGAAACTTAACCTGAGGGAAAGCAACCAGCCCAGATGCGGCCCGTGTGGAACGCCCAGGTCAGAGCGGTGCACGCGCCCTCGAAACCGCCTGGTGATGGTTGCGGAGAGACCACTCAGATCGAGCATGTGTGTCGCGGCAACTCACGAAACTTAACTTGACAGCAAGTTTCGGGTCCGAACCACGCCGAAACTTTCACTGAAGGAAAGTTCCGGTGCGGATCGTTGGCTCCTCGCGTAAACGCCGTCAAGGAAGGCCCGCAAGACTTAACCTGCCGGAAAGTTCTGGCTTCGGAGAGGCGCCGAAACTTTCCCTGCTGGAAAGTCTCGGCACCACTCCACAGGCGCGGCCCGCAACTTGCGCAGGCGACGCGCCGTCAAAACTTAAGCTGACGGAAACTTTTGGGATAGGCTCCCCTCTGCCTGAACAGCAGAGGAGGGCTCAGTGACGCCTGAACCGCCGGCGCGAGCACAGCGCCGGCCCAACCACACCCCACCCGCCGAGGGGCCCAAGAACGGCGACGGCGTCCTTGACGACATCGTCAGCCTGCTGGCCGGCCACATCGGGCACACACAGAACGTCGCCCCCGCACCCACCGGGCGCAGGGCGACCCGTGGAGGACCCAAGGTCCAGATCCACATCGACTACAGCGACACCGACCCTCGCAGCATCCACACCATGGCCGGCGAGATCGGCTACAGCATCACCTCCAATTGGTTCGCCCAGTGGATGGCCAAGCTGCTTGTGGCCGGAGTCCTCTCTCGATCCCGAGCCGCGGTCTTCCTGTTCGTCGCCGGCGGACAGAAGAAGGGCACCGGCATCGCCTCGTACACGCAGCAACAGATCACCGATGGCCTCAATGAGTTGCTGACCGACATGCCCGGCGCGAAGAGGATCACGCGTCCGACCGTCAACAAGGCCGTCAAGACGCTCATCGAGTGGGGCTGGTTGGAGAGTGCCGGCTACGGTCGCATCCGACTGAACGTGACGCTCTGGTTCTCCGGCAACAGCGGCGAGCAGAAGACCGTTCTGGAGGAGATCGCCTCCGACCACGGGGATGAGACCACAGACTTCCCCCACAAGGTCGGCCCGAAGAACCTGCCGGGCCAGCAGATGCTTGACTTCGAGGAATCGCCCGCCAGAGGAGCGACAGGGTGACGGGCGCCTGTATACCGCGACGACACGACCAAGGAGATCCCACCTGATGCCCAAGCCTGTGATGTCCCCACTCGTGACTGAACGCATCTGGGCGCTTCCGATCGGGGCGGCCGCGGTGAAGTTCCTGTCCTACCTCGTCTTCCGCAGTGAGATGGGCACGGGCAACTTGCCCTCGCAGCAGGCGATGTCGGCCGAGTACAAAGTCAGCCCGGCTGCCGTGAGCAAGCTTCTTGATCCGCTGTTCGAGCTGAACGTGGTGCTGCGTACACCCAGTGAGCGCAGCCGACGCGCCAACAGCTACAGCCTGCACCCGCTCGCCGGGCGATACGAGAGCGCAGAAGCCATGGACGAGGCTTTTGCGCAAGCCCTGGAGGACATGCGCGCGGGCAGGCTCTTGCCCCTCAAGCTGCCTGAGTATCAGACGGTGCCCCCCTCGCAGGGGACCCCCAAGCTCCGCAGCGTTGCCTAGCCAGCGCCAATGGAAGAAGGCCCTCACCTTGTGGTGAGGGCCTTCTTCTGCCTGAACTGCAGATTGGTACCAGCATACGTCGATGCTGCGATCCCGTACAGCACGCCCCAGGACCCGACCGCGCCTGGAGCTGAGGAACAGCCCGATCACGCATTCGTCTGTCGCCGGGTCGGCTGCTGCGCTCCAACGACCAACCTGGCTGAGACCGAAGTCCGGCGGAGGTGCCCCTCACCCGTACGCCGGGGTGTGGTCCCGGACTCGGGTTGGCGCCAGGGCCTGGGAGGGACCTCAATGATCGATTGCTTCGGCAGCGGCCACATCGTGCCGCATTGGCCGGCGCGCGATAGCGGCATCAATGAATGACGTGGTGCGTACTCCTGTCCTTCTAGGAATGGCCCGTACCAATGCGGAGGCAGGGCGCTCACAACCAGAGGAACCTCGGTAGGTTGCGTAGAGTTTCAGTCATTCTGATTGCAGTTCGAGCCAACCCTTTGGCGTAAATCGTAAGGGCAGATCAATACATGCCCGGGGTCATCAGCGGCGTCAGACAGACGCTGCTCGGCTTGGATCGGCGGCACCCATCGGACTCAGGTCCGAGGTAGTCACGCCAAGGTGCGAGAACGTGGTGGTTTGTCCTCGCGCACGGCCCTGAACTGCACTATCGGCTTTCGATGTTGGCCATCTCTGCGTAACGTATGGGAACAGTCCGGTCGATCGTGACGGTTGAGGTTTTTGCGCCGTCGGCGGCAGCGCCAATGCGCCTGCGACAGTCGACCGCTTTCTGTACTACGGGGAGGCAGCGATACCCATGGCACGATCTGATCTGAGTCGACAGTCCGGACGGGCCTCTAGCCCTGGATTTCGCACGTGTGGAATCACTCCGTCGTCCAGCGAGGTTGGCTTGGATCGATCTTGAGTAGTTCGAGCAGGTGGACCTGGATCTGGTCGGGGATGAGGATCTTGGGCGGTGACCCGTTGTGTCCGGGCTGGTAGCGGATGCGGCTGAGTGCGTGGAGGATCAGGCGTCCGGTGGGTTTCACGGTCCGGTTGTCGAAGGCGTAGAAGCCGATGAGGCCGGTGGCAGGGAGGAGGGCTCGCCTCACTTCCCGTTCGATCAGGCAGAAGATCAGCAGGGCCAGGCAGATCACGGTGATCAGTGCGGCGATGCGCCGGTTGTGGTGCAGGAACATCGGGGTTACCGCGAGGGGGCCCTTGAAGTCGCTGTAGCGGCGCTCGACGGTGGGCTGGCCCTTGTAGCGGATGAGGACCTCGGCGGCGTCGGCTTCCTTGGGGTCGAGATTGCTCAGCAGTGCGTACCAGCCGTCGGTGGCGGCTTCCGCGTCAATGGCCTGCTGGTCGAAGAACCAGGCCAGGGTGGGTTTCGCGGTGTCGGGGCCGATGGTGACCTCGGTGCGGAGGTAGGCGGTGACCTTCCGTTTGCTGATGATTTGGGTGATCTTTCGGGTGACCGCGTCGCCGTCGGGGTAGTACCGGGAGCCTGCGGTCCGGGTCAGCTTGTCCAGTTCCTCGGCGGTGCGTTTCAGTTTCAGGGCACGCGCGTTCGCGGCGGCCGTCGCGTTGGCGCTGGAGTGCACCAGGATCCGGCGCAGGCGGTGGGCCCGGTCGCGCTTGCGGGGCCCGGTCAGCTCCATGGTGTCCTCCAGGACCCGGTAGGAACATCGCTGATCTGCGGGTTTGTTGGCATCGCGCTGGGCGGCGTACTCCACAGGGCGGGCGGTGTTCTGATCGAGGGAGGCGAACAGGCCGGCTGGGACACGGGCTGCGGCCAGTGGGGCGATGAAGCCCACCCCCGCGTCGGTCATCGCGCCGACGTTGTTCCAGGAGATCAGCTTGGAGTCTCCGACCAGCAGGAAGTTTCGTTCGCCGGCCATCGCGGACAGGTTCGTCATGGCGGTGGTGACCTGGGAGACCTCTGCCGCCCCGCCGTCGTAGGCGCGGTGGAAGACCGGCACGCCGCCGTCCCCGGTGACAGCGAGTCCGGCCTGGATCTGTTTCAGGTCCGTGCGCCGGTCCTTGGGGTGGCCGTAGGCCGGGGTGGGATAGTCATCTTCGTTCTCCTCGTAGGCGCCGTGCAGGGACATTGAGGTCATGTCCCAGTGCATGCGCGCGACATCGAGGCCGAACACATCGATGGCCCGGGCCCCGACCGATCCCACGATGCCCTCCAGGTTCGGGGCGATCGCATCCAGCGCGCGGGCGAGCCGATCGTCGTTGAGGATGTCCGCGGACAGCCCGAGCACCTCTTCCACTGCCCAGTCCCGCGCCCAGTGGGCCACGTGCTGCAGTGGAAGAGGGCTGGTCAGCCGGTTGGCGATCAGCGCCTCGACGATCTGGCCATGGGTGGACAGGGCTCTCTCCCCAATCGGGCAAGCCCGATCGACCGTCCCCGCCACATCCAGCCGGCGCAGGAAACCCGCGACTACCGGAAGCGCACCCAGACGCTTCTCCACCACACGCGACACCGCCACCTCTGTCCTCGGACGCAGAGCCGAACGACGAGGCACACCGGATGAGTTGCTCATACCAGGAGAGAACCCGAGAGCCACCGGTCATTACGCGACTACCGGCACATTCGAGTTGCGTCCTTTCCGCGGGATCGCCCGGGTGGTCGAGCTGCCGGCATTTTGGCCCTGCGACCCTGGCGGCGGCCGTAGGGTGGGGGCTGTGGATGAACGGCTTGTAGCACAGGTGCAAAACCTTGACCAGCAGGGTCGGTCAGCGAAGGCGATCGCCAGGACCCTGGGGGTGGGTCTCGCGGATGTCGTCGGAGTGCTCAACACTGCCGTGCAGGTCACGGCGCCAGGTCGCGGCGAGCCGCGTTGCTGGGTGAACGCCGGCTGGAGCCGCAGTGTGGATCTTGAGGGCGCGCCGCAGTGGACCGGCTTGGACTCCGGAGCTTCCGACGCCGAGGAGGGACAGGGCCTTGTCACCGTGCTCGTCGCCGCGGACAGCACACGCTCCACGAAGGCGCAGGTCGCCGGGTTTCTGCTGGATGTATGGTGCCTGGGGGTGAAGAACGCGCTGCCTCCGGAAGCGATGACCCAGAGTCGGCTGGCCGCGTACCGGCAGGCCTACTTCAGCGCCTACGAGAGGCACGTGCAGGTTCCCGCCGAGCTTGTCCGTGCCCTGGTGTTCGGCGCTGCCGTCTACGCTCACGAACTCGGGTTCGCTCCCCAGACGGACTTCGAGGCCGCCGCCGCTGTGCTCGGCGAGCCCGCTGGTCCCTGCCCGATTCGCTTCGGCCGTGACGGCAAGCCCTTCTACATCAACGGCCCCTACGACGATCCCGGGGCGATCGTGCGAACGTTGCGACGCACCGTCGGCGACGACGGCTTCCACTCCGCCCTCGCCTTCCCCGAGCAGCCACGGCGCAGACTGTTCCGATCACGCCGGTAGCCACCCGGGATGCGTGACCGGCCGACGATCACCCCGACGGACGACAGACCGGCCGGTTCAGGCCGTCCACAGGCCAGACGTCGAAAGCACATCGGCACGTGCGAAATCCAGGTCTAGAAGTGGCCCACTCGCTCGGGTCCGAAGTCCGCGACGTCCCGTGCGCGTTGTACCCGTTCCTGAAGCAGGCGGCGGAAGCCCGCCACCGCGTACCGCTCCCCGGTGGCCGAGCCCGCCCCGCGGATACCCGCGACCTCTGCCATGAGCTGCTGCGGCTGGGACTGCCAGCCGACTGCCACGACACGCAGCCCAGGCACTCCGCGCGCCGGTGCAGGTCCAGAAGGTTGAGCAGGCCGCCGGAGTCCATGAACACCACACCGTGCAGGTCGAGCATGCGGTCCCGTGCACCGGCAGTGACGTCGTCGAGTGCCTGCTGGAGCGCACCGTCGGAGTCCTCTGTGAGTCTCCCGCTGGCGCTGACCACGACCGAGCTGCCGCAGCGCTGAACGTCCATGGTGATCAATACCGGCTCCTTCTCGTTGCCCGTGGCAGGCATGTCTGGCGGCCCATCATCCTGGTGCAGTGCTCAGGACTCCGGATCCACGAAGAGGTGTGCCAGCAGTCTGAGGGATGCCGGTAGCCCAGGTAGGGAGCCGTGCGGCGGGTCCGGTCAGGCTTGGCCGGGACGACGGGTAGTTCAGCTCGTCCAGGTCTTGATGCGAGCGGCTACTTCCCGCACCGGCAGCCCGTCCCGGGCTTCGCGGGCCAGAGGCAGAACGGTGTCCAGGTCGGGGACGACCGGGAGGCTGCACGCCGACAAGTAGGCCACGGTCACCGCGGCGGCGAACAGCAGGTTGCGTACTTCCAGGCTGGGGCTCCTGGCCAGCTCACACAGCAGTGCCGCGGCCTTGTGATGGGGCTCGGGGTAGACCTCTTGGTCCAGGACCTCCACACGGTGGCGTGCCTCTGCGGCCACCGGCACCCCGTAATCGACTACCAGGGGGTCGCCTGGGATCTGCTGGGCCACTGCCAGGATCCAGGCGAGGTCGATCTTTAGATTCACGCGGCGTCCCTCGGCGCGGACTGGGGCAGCCCGTCCGGGAGGCCGGGGTACCGGTCCTCACCGAGCTCCGCCTCGAATTCGTCCGTGTACGCAGCCAGGAACGCCGAGGCGCCGGCCATGAAGGCCGCGCGGCACTGGTTCACGTCCTGCTCGATCAGATCGGCCACATATCCCTGCAGGCTCAAACCCCGGCCCTGGGCCCGGGCCTCTGCAGCCGCCTTGATGTCCTCGTCCAGCCGGATGTTCGTCTGTTTCGCCATACCCACCAGGAAAGCTAGCAGGCGATACCGGCCGCTAGCAGACTGCTACATTCGAAGTATCCCCACGCCGCGGGGGCCGGTGCGCGCCGCTGCTCACTGCCGGTGTCCCTCCGAGCTTGGGTGAGGGCAGCAGCGCGCCGCCATGCTGCTCGCGATCCAGCTACCGATGCCCGCCGCGATGATGCCCGCAGCCGGGATCTGGGACCCGGTGGCGACGAGCGTGCAGCACAGGGCACCGCTGAGCAGACCGGCGGTGGAGGCGAGCTCGGCCTCCTGGACGCCGCGATGCAGCACCTGCTCGACTAGTCTTCTGAGTCAGGAATTCTGTTCAGATAGCTGGCGAGGCGTTCGAGGATCTCGTCTGCGGTCTTGGTCCAGACGTAGGGCTTGGGGTCGGTGTTCCATGTGGCGATCCAGGTTCGGATGTCCTTCTCCAGGGCCTGGACGGATCTGTGGACGCCTCGCCGTATCTGCTTGTTTGTCAGCTCGGCGAACCATCGCTCCACCAGGTTGAGCCAGGACGCTCCGGTGGTGTGAAGTGCCGGTGGAACCGGGGGTGTGCCAGGAGCCAGGTTTTGATGGCAGGGGTCTTGTGGGTGGCGTAGTTGTCCAGCACCAGGTGGATTTCGAGGCCGGCCGGGACTTCCTTGTCGAGCTTGATGAGGAACTTCTTGAACTCCTCGGCCCGGTGGCGCCGATGCAGGGAACCGATCACCTTGCCGGTGGCCACCTCCAGAGCAGCGAACAGAGTGGTGGTGCCGGCCCGGACGTAGTCGTGGGTGGTCCGCTGCGGAACTCCGGGCATCATCGGCAGCACCGGCTGTGAGCGATCCAGGGCTTGGATCTGCGACTTTTCGTCGACATAGAACACCAGAGCCCGCTCCGGCGGGTCCAGATAGAGACCGACTACATCGTGGACCTTGTCGACGAAGTACGGGTCTGTCGACAGTTTGAACGACTCCGAGCGGTGCGGCTGCAGGCCGAACGCCCGCCAGATCCGCGACACGGTCGACTGCGACAGGCCCAGCTCCTTCGCCATCGAACGCGTCGACCAGTGGGTCGCGTTCTTCGGGGTGGACTCCAGCGTCCTGGAAACCAGCGCGGCCACCTGTTCGTCCGTCACCGTCCGCGGGCCGCCCGGACGCGGCATGTCACCCAGACCGGCGATCCGATACCGCACGAACCGCGCACGCCAGCGGCCCACCGCATGGGGAGTCGAGCCGAGTCGAGCCGCCACGTCTTTGTTCGAAGCGCCTTCGGCGCAGGCCAGGATGATCCGACATCTCAGGGCCCACGCCTGCGGCGTGGAACGGCGCCGCACCCACCCCTCGAGTGCGGCCCGCTCCTCGTCCGACAACGTCAACTCGGCCTTCGGCCGCCCCGTCCGCGCCATACCGCAGCGTTGACCGATGTAATCCCCACCGCGAAGGCCCAGAGGTGGGACCCCGCGGAAGTCGTACGCGTCCTGCTTTCCGAAGAGGCCGCCGGCCGCGACCGCGCGAATCTGCACACCCGCCGCAAGCGGGCCGGGTTCCCCGCGGGCAAGACCTTCGGCGACTGGGACGAGCAAGCGTCCTCCATACTCCGCGCCACCCAGGACTCCATCAAGACCCTCTAATGGGTCCAATGCAGGGAGAATCTCTGCGTGGTCGGGCCCTCGGGAACCGGGAAAAGCCACGGGTGCGAGGTCCTGGGACAGGCCGCCGTCGAGGCCGGGATGGCCGTCGCCTGGTTCTCCATCGAAGACCTCGGCGCCCTCGTCGCCACCGGGCCGACGATTCCATCGCCAAGGCCCTGACCCGGGTGATCCGATCCGACCTGATCATCGTCGACGACATCGGCCTGCTGCCCGTCAGCCCCGACGCCGCCGAGGGCTTCTACCGCCTGGTCGACGCGGGTCTGTCCAGTAGACGGTGTAACCGTGGTCGGTTTGTAGGTCAGATTCGGTTGTTGGTGAGGCGTCCGTCGAAGGCAATGTCGAAGGCCTGGAGGGCTCGCTTCCAGCGGGTGGTCCAGCGTTTGCGGCCGGCGCCTGTCGGGTCGAGGGACATCACCGCGAGGTAGACGCACTTCATGGCCGCGTTCTCCGAGGGGAAGTGGCCGCGGGCCCGGACCGCCCGGCGGATGCGGGCGTTGACAGACTCGATCGCGTTCGTGGTGCAGACGATCCGGCGGATCTCTGCGTCGAACTGCAGGAACGGGACGAACTCGGCCCAGGCGTTCTCCCACAACCGGACGATCGCCGGGTACTTTTGGCCCCATTCCTCGCAGAATTCCAGGAATCGGCTGGTGGCAGCGTCCTCGGTCGGAGCGGTGTAGACGGGCTTGAGTGCTTTGGCGATCTTGTCCCAGTCCTGGCGGCCGGCATAACGGAACGAGGCCCGCAGCAGGTGAACGACGCAGGTCTGGACGACGGTCTGGGGCCAGACCTCGCCGACCGCGTCGGGCAGGCCCTTCAAGCCGTCACAGACCAGCATCAGGACGTCCTCAACGCCGCGGTTCTTCAGCTCGGTCAGGACCCGGAGCCAGTGCTTGGCGCCTTCCCCGCCTTCGCCGCCGGCCCACAGTCCGAGGATGTCGCGGTGGCCTTCGGCCGTGACCGCGAGGGCCACGTAGATGGGGCGGTTGGCGACCCGGCCGTCGCGGATCTTCACGTTGATGCAGTCGATGAACACGACCGGATAGACACGATCGAGCGGGCGGGCCTGCCACTCGGCCATGCCCTCCATCACCGAATCGGTGATCGTCGAGATCGTCTGCTTGGAAACCTCGGCTCCGTAGACCTCCGCCAGATGGGCTGAGATCTCGCCATGGGTCAGGCCCTTCGCCGACAGTGACAGGACCATCTCGTCGACGCCGGTCAGCCGGCGCTGACGCTTCTTGACGATCTGCGGCTCGAACGCTCCCTCGCGGTCCCGCGGCACCTCGATCTCCACCGGGCCGACGTCCGTGACGACGGTCTTGGAGCGTTTCCCGTTCCTTGAGTTGCCGCCGTTCTTGCCCGCGGGATCGTGCCGGTCATAGCCGAGATGGTCCGTCATCTCGCCCTCGAGAGCGGACTCCAGCAGCCGCTTCGTCAGCTGCTGGAGCAGCCCACCCTCGCCCGTCAGCTGCAGGCCCTCGGCCTGAGCCCGGGCCACGAGCTCGTTCAGGAACCGGTCATCGACAGCCGCCGCCGGGGCCCCAGCCTCAGGCGCTATAGCTATGTTCTCGCTGGTCACAGGTGCAATCCTCATGATCGGAGTTACACCGTTCCTTTTACAGGCCCCGTCGCTGCTCATCTGCTGCCAGAGTGGGCTGGCTATTGATTCCCAATGAGCTTCTTCGAGTTGGCCACCGATCGGGTGACAGGCAGGGGCTCGTAACGGACAAGGCTCCCGGACGGTTGAGCGAGATGTCTCACGTCTCAACTCGTTCATCAGGGAGCCTTGTTGGTTACCTATCCTGCCGCACTGGGCCTTCCGCATGCCCTCGTGGAGTGGGTCACGATGCTGATCGTCACCCGTGAGGGTGACCGCCGGTGCAAGCTGCCGGCCTCTCAGCGGGCCCTGATCGCACTCGTATACCTGCGCAAGCACGACACCCTCGCCCAGATCGCCGCCGGATTCCGGATCAGCGAGAGCACCGCCCACGCCTATGTGCACAGCGTGATCACACACCTCGCCGCCCGCGCGCCCTCACTCATCCGCGCACTGCGGCGGGCACGCCCCGAGTACGTCCTCGTGGACGGCACGCTCGCCGAGTGCGACCGCGTCGGCAACGGCCAGGACGACTATTCAGGCAAGCACCGCAAGCACGGCGTGAACATCCAGGCGGTCACCGGCCCGGCCGGTGAGCTCCTCTGGTACTCACCTGCCCTGCCGGGACGGACCGCGGACATCACCGCCGCCCGCACCCACAGCATCGTCACCATCTGTGACCGGCTGAAGATCCCCGCCCTCGCGGACAAGGCATACCAGGGCGCCGGCGGAACCTTCGCGACACCCGTCAAGAAGCACCGAAGCCGTGAGCTCACCGTCAAGGAGAAGGCCGTCAACCGGACACACGCCCGACTCCGCTCACCCGTTGAACGAGCCTTCGCCCGCCTCAAGGCCTGGCGGATCTTCCGCAGGGCCCGCGTCAGCCCCAACACGCTCACGTCAATGACCAAGGCCGTCCTCACCCTGGAGAAGCAACGCTGAAGAAGCTCAATGAAGTTATCAAGCCGGTACTACAGGAGTGCTTCCGTGTCTGTTGGTGGGGGGGGAGTCGTTGTTCTGTCTGTGGAGACGTTGCGTGATGTGGAGCGGTGGGCGGAGTGGTTCGAGGATTTCTTCGGCACGCTCGGGGGTTTGTTCGGCCGGAAGGACCTGCGCGGGAACGCGTGTGTGCGTATGTGAAGGCGTTGCTGGGGCCGGTGGAGCGGGAGAATTCCTGGCAGATCGCCGTGCATGCGGGGTATGTGACGCCGGACCGGGTGAAGGACCTGCTGCGGCGGACGAGGTGGAGCTGGAGCGGGTTGCGGGACGGGGTGCGTGCCTTCGTGGTGGAACACCTCGGTGATCCGGGGGCGGTGCTGGTCCTGGACGAGACCGCGTTCCTGAAGAAGGGGACGAAGTCGGCGGGTGTCGCGAGGCAGTACGCGGGGATCACCGGGCAGGTGGAGAACTGCCAGGTCGCGGTGTTCGCCGTGTATGTCACCTCGGCCGGGCGGGCGTTGATCGACTTCGCGCTCTACCTGGGCAAGACGTGGGCCGGGGATGCGGAGCGGTGCCGGGAGGCCGGAGTGCCGGCCGATCGGGCGTAGGCCGTGGTCACCAAGGCAGAACTGGGCCGGCGTCTGGTGGAGCGCACCCGCTGCGCGGGAGTGCCGTTCGCGTGGGTGGCCGCCGACAGCCTCTACGGGCGGGACCGCGGCCTGCGGTCGGCCCTCGAGCGCCGCGGCAAGGGCTATGTGATGGCGGTGCCCTGTGATGAGACCGTCCTCACGACGGGGACCGGGCTGGTGCGGGTCGATGCCCTGGCCGTGAGCGTACCGCTGGTGTTCGAGCGGCGTTCGTGCGGAAGCGGGTCGAGGGGCGAGCGGTACTACGACTGGGCGCTGGCCGAGGTGGCGTGGCCGTCGGATGCCGGGCCGGCCCGTAAGGGGTGGCAGCACCTGCTGCGGGTGCGGCGTTCGATCGTCGACCCGTCCGACCTCGCCTTCTTCGCCGTCCACGCCCGCGAGAGCACCACCTTGTCCACGCTCGTGAACGTCGCCGGGATGCGCTGGGGCGTGGAGGACTGCTTCGAGACCGCCAAGTCCGACTGCGGCCTGGACCAGTACGAGGTCCGCCACTGGGAGCCCTGGCACCGCCACATCGCCCTGGCCATGGCCGCGTTCGCTTTCCTCTCGGTCACCGCCACCCGCACCGCCCGGCTCAAGCAGGCCGACGAACCCTCCACTACGGACATGTCCGACCAACCCGCCATAACCTGGCCACCGCTGAACCTCCCCGTCCTGCCCTCCGGCTGATCGACTACACCGCCGAGGAGATCCGCCGACTCCTGCACCAGACCCTCTGGCACGTCCAGCACGACCCCCTCCTCATCGCCGCCCAATCCCTATGGCGCCGAACCCACCAGACCATCGCAAAACGGCTCCACCACGCGAGACGCAGACAACGAGCCCCCGAACCACTCCTGTAGTACAGGGCAGAGTACGGCGCCGGTTTCAGAAGTCTTTCCGGCGGATGGGAGCTTGCATCTTCTGGAGATTGGGCTTCAAGCAATCCAGTCTTCGCCATATCGCGCGGGCCGCCCAGTACACCGTCTCTGACAACTGGGCCCGGTTACTGGTTTCCTGACATGCTGTTGTCCCCTTCACCTTTCGGATCCAGGTAAGTCATTCGGCCCAAAAACCTCCTTCCGAGTTCCTCCCGGCTCAGCCGGGGATACAAACAGGGCGCCTCGTGGCGCACAAGGTCCGCTCTACGACCCATCGGGTCTTGCCCAAGCCGGAGCCATGCTGGGCACCACGGCGGGCGATCTTCGGGGTTATCCCTCGGCGCCGGAGGAGTCGGCGGTACTTGTCGAAGTCGTAGCCGCGGTCGGCGTACAGGCGTCGTGAGCGATTTCGTGGGCGGCCACGCAGGCCACGCAGGCCACGCAGGCCACGAATCCGCGGGATGGCATCGACGAGCGGCATGAGCTGGGTGACATCGTGCCGGTTGCCGCCGGTCAGTGACACTGCGAGCGGTGTGCCGTGCCGGTCGACGATGACGTGATGCTTGCTGCCGGGGCGGCCTCGATCAACCGGAGATGGTCCAGTGTGAGCGCCTCCTTTGAGGGCGCGGATGTGTGAGCCGTCGATGGCACAGTCGTCCATCTCCAGCAGCCTGGCCGTCCGTAGTTCGGTGAGGATCGCGGCGTGCAGTCGTGGCCAGACGCCGGCTTCGGTCCAGTTCCCGTAGGCGGCGCCAGACCGTGACTCCCGAGCAACCCACATCTTGGCGTGGCACGTCGCGCCAGGTCACACCTGTGCGCAGGACGAATATGATGCCGCCCAACGCGATGCGGTCGCATGTTCGGTGTCGTCCTGCGTATCGATGCCGCCGCTGAGGGTGAGGCGGCAGCATCGGGGCAATGCGGTCCCACAGGTCACCGGGCACAAGATGGCTGATCATGTCCGGAAGAGTGGAAAAAGATCCCCGTTGAGGTGGGGTCCATTGAGGCGGCAAGCCCGGTGAGCCAGACCAGGCAGCTGCGCTCAGCGTTGACTGGTGAGCTTGCCTGCTGAGCTGTCACGAGTTCCCTGCGGCCGGCTGGCGGTGATCGGGTGTGATCTGTGCGGGGTGACCCCCCGTTTCCGTCGGCGGAAACGGGGGTCAGGAGGCAACGAAGGCTTGCACGGCGGCGGTCATCGCGGCGCGGTGATGGCGCAGTCGCTCAGGGGACCAGGGGGCTTCGGGAGCCAGTGATTGCAGGGCGGGTGAGGCGCCGGCCCAGGCTGTGGTCAACCCGAGGACGAGGGCGAGGACGTCCGTGGGGGCGATTTCTTTGGTGACGGAGTTGCTGTGCTGGGCGGAGACGATGGCATCGATCTTGGGGCGGTAGGCGTCCACCTCGGCTGCCGTGGGTTCGGGCCGTTCCAACCGAGCCCAGCCTGTCAGGCGTAGTACCTGGGGGTGTTCCAGCAGGTAGTCGAACAGGTCGCCCGCGTAGCGGGAGAGGTCGTCGGCGTCGAAGGGGACGGCCTCTGCGAGGTCGGCCAGGCTCTTGGCGACCACGATGTCGAAGAGGTCGGCCTTGTTGCCGAAGTGGACGTAGATCAGACGCTTGTTGACCTGCGCAATTTCGCCGATGCGTTCCACGCGGGCGCCGGCAAGCCCGTACTGGGCGAACTCGCTGTAGGCGGCGTCCAGCAGGCGTCTCTTCGTAGCGGTGGCGTCGGGCGGCATAGGGGAAGGATAGTGCCCCCACACGGGCGTAACTACACAGTTACTGATAATGCCGTCCGCCCGCTGCGGAGCTGCCGACGCAAAGCGGCCAAACCGGGTACGCGCCGCTCATAGGCCTGGCGTTTTGCCGATCCGGCTGACATGCGGGGTGCTCGATGGGCCGACACACTGGACATCGCGGACGCCAGAGGAGCCTCGCGGCGCCACCGATGGCGCACTTCGCGTTACCGCCCGTACCTCGAGGCGTGAGCATCAAGAGGGTAACTACCTGGTTATTGATAATTTATCCTGACCGGGGCTACGGTGTACCTACCTAGGTGGTTACCTCGGAAGGGTTGCTTGGTTCGCTCTTGCGCGAGCGATCCCGCCGACGCTGCCCACCGCAGACGCATCGAAGCAAGGAGCAGTCATGAAGGCAGTTGTGATGACCGGCGCGAACAAGCCGTGGGAGGTCCAGGAGGTCCCGACCCCGACGGCGGAGCCGGGGCAGGTGCTGGTGAAGGTTCACGCGTCGGGCATGTGCTTCACCGATGTCTGGTCCACGCAGGGCTACGGCGGGGACCTCTACCCCCAGACGCCGGGCCATGAGGTGGTCGGTGAGGTCGTCGAGGTGGGCGCCGGGGTGCACACGCGCCAGGTCGGCGACCGGGTTGGTACCACCTGGGTGCAGTCCGCCTGTGGCCGATGTGCCTACTGTCGCGAGAACCGGCCGCTGACCGGGCAGACCGCGATGAACTGCGTCGCGCCCCGCACCAGTGGGTTCTCCGCGCAGGGTGGGCACGCGGAGTACATCGCCATCGCGGCCGAGGGGACGGTGCTGCTGCCGGACGGCCTGTCGTACACCGATGCCGCGCCCATGATGTGCGCCGGTTACACCACCTGGAGCGGTCTGCGGGACGCGTCCCCGCAGCCGCACGAGAAGGTCGCCGTTCTGGGCATCGGCGGACTGGGCCATGTGGCCCTGCAGCTGTCCAAGGCGTGCGGATTCGAGACCATCGCGATCACCCACTCCCCGGACAAGCATGACCTGGCCACCCAGCTGGGCGCCGACCACGTTGTCGCCAACGGCAAGGAACTCCTCGAGCTCGGCGGCGCGGACATCCTGCTGGTCACCACCAACGCCTTCGGCGCGGCCGAGGAGGCCATGACGGGCCTGCGCGTCTCCGGCCGCGTGATCCTGTGCGGGCTGGACTTCAGCCAGCCGTTCTCCATCTCCTCCGAGGGCGTGCCGTTCCACATGATGCGCCAGCAGGTCATCGGCCTCGGGGAACATCGGTACAGCGGTTATCGGTGAGAACGATCATGGTCAGGGCGCGAGTGCGCTGACCCTGTTCTCGTACTCTCGGCGGGCCTTGCGCTGGGCCGGCACTGTGGGAAGGCCCTGACCGCCGTCGAGCGGCTGACAGAGGGCGAGAAGCTGGCGGTGTACGGCGGGGACGGCGCTGACGCGCAGGGTGTAGCCCTGGCCGCGCCGCACGGTGACGCCCTGGTCGAGCGCGGCGCGCTCGGCGGGCTCCAGCTCGGCCGAGCGGAGGAAGTCGGCGACCTTGCCCGGCATGTCGAGGACGACCGGCAGCTCCGGGGCCGGGATGTCCGGGTCGCCGGCCGTGTGCTCGGGCAGGAGATCGGCGACGGCCGTGCGGATCGCGCCGCGGCTGACGCCGTGGTCGCGCGCGAGGGCGGCGATGGACCGGCCCTCCAGGTACGCGGTGCGGACGGTTTCGGTCTTCGCGGCCGCCACGGCGGGACGGCGTCCGCCCTTGCTGCCCCTGGCCTCGGCGGCGCGCAGTCCGTCGTAGGTCAGCTCGCGTTGGAGGTCGCGTTGGAGCTCGCCGGCGGCGGCGAGGGTCTGCACCATGAACTTCACGGTGGACAGCAGCTCGCCAGTGCGCGGGTGGCGGGCGGTGAGGTCCATCGCGGAGAACGCGCCGTCGTGGATGCGCAGCGCGAGGCGGTCGCGGTGGAGGACGTCGAGCACGTCGAGGATGTGGCCGGTGCCGCGTACGAGGCGGAACATCTCGGAGATGTGCACGGTGTCGCCGGGCCGCGCGTAGGTGAGTAGTTCGCCGAACTGCGGGCGCTGGAGGGCGTGGAGGCGGCTGGAGGTTCCCGGGTCCTCCTCGAAGACGACCGGGTCCTCGATGCCGGCCTCGTCCAGGACGAGGTCCTGGCGGGCGGTGGACTGTTGGTCGGTCGAGACCCGCTTGTAGACCAGGTTTGCCACTGCGGGCCCCTTCCGTACGGAGGAATGGACCCTATCTGTCGTCAAACCCTGTCAGCAATCATCATCGGATCTGATTGGATTCGGGCCGCCGCGAACCCCGGATTGCACGGGTTGATTGGACGCATCGGCTCCCTGTCGTCAAACGATCGTTTGCCGACAGATCGGTCCCGGCTGTGCGCCCGGCGCGGGCGGGGTGGATTGCGCGCCCCCGGCCCGCGCGGCGGCACCGCTCCTGATGGGGCCGGATGGCGTGCGCCACCGCGCACTCCGCAGGACGTATACGCGTCAATCGTGGCTGGTGTGCGCCTTTGCGGGCTCGGTCAACCGGGGGATGCTGGGGTGCGTTGCTGGGCGCCCTCCAACTGGCCGAGACCATGAATCGGGCCGCTACGGAAGGGTGAACCGTCGTGAGCACTTTGCCCACTGCCACGCCGCACGATCCGGCTCCGTCCTCACCGCCTGCTCCCGCACACGGCCGGCTGGACCTGCCATGGGTGCACCGTGAGCTCACCGCCGTGCTGAACGCCTTCATCGACGGCAAGACCAGCGAGGCCCGCCGCCAGGGTTTGCCGGTCGACATCCCCACCGTCCTGGGCAAGTTCTTGGCCTCCGGCGGCAAGCGGATTCGCCCCACGATGTGCGTGCTCGGCTGGCACGCAGCCGGCGGCACCGACAGCGTGCAGCCGGCAGTCAGAGCGGGTGCGTCCCTGGAGATGTTCCACGCCTTCTGTCTGATCCACGACGACGTGATGGACCACTCCGCCACGCGCCGCGGCCAGCCCACCGTGCACCGGGCCCTGGCCACCCACCACCACCACGGCCGTACCGTCGCGGCGGCCGATGCACTCGGCGAGTCAGCCGCCATTCTGGCCGGAGACCTCGCCCTGATCTGGTCGGACGAACTCCTGTACGGCCCGGACAGCGAACTGAGCCCAGCCCACCGAGAATGCGTACGACCCCTGGTCAACGTGATGCGCAGCGAGGTCATGTACGGCCAGTATCTGGACCTCACCGCCACCGGCCGCCCCACCACCGACGTCGAGCGGGCGCTGGCCATCGCGCGCTACAAGACCGCCAAGTACACCATCGAACGGCCCCTTCACATCGGCGCCGCCCTCGCCGGGGCTGGGAGGGAGATGCTGGATGCGCTCAGCGCCTATGCCCTGCCCCTGGGGGAGGCGTTCCAGCTCCGCGACGACATCCTCGGAACCTTCGGCGATCCTGCCGAAACCGGCAAACCCCGCCTGGACGACCTGCGCCAAGGAAAGCACACGGTCCTGCTCGCCCTCGCCCTCCAGCGTGCTGATTCCGCCGAGTGCGAGGCCCTCCACGCGCTGGTTGGTGATCCCCGTCTCGACGAGGACGCCGCTGCCCGCATTCGCCACATCATCACCGCCACCGGCGCCCGCGCCGCGGTCGAGGACATGATCCGTGTGCGTCGTGAGCAGGCCGGACGGGCACTGCTGACAGTGCCTGTCGCTCCAGCCGTCGAACAGAGCCTGCAAGAGTTCGCCGACGCCGTCACTGGGAGGACCACGTGAATGCCCGCTTGGCGCCGCTGTCACAGATTCCCCAAGGAAGCAAGGAAGGCAATGGGCCGGCCTTTTTTGACGGAGAACTGACGCCCGGCACTCCGATCGCCCTGCACTTCGATGCCGGCACGGTCGCGATGAACGGACAGGAAGCCGTCCTGGACTACACGGCCGTGTGCGCGACCTATTTCGGTGAATCAGCTATGCCGCACCCAGCCGCTGTGGAAGAGCTCGTTTCCGCCTGCCAGGCCGAAATGCAGGTTTTCTCCCCTGAAGACGATCGCTACGTGGCGGCAGCCAGCCGTATGGGTGCCGCATGGACGGCCTATGCCTTTCCTGACGTCTCCCCGACGTCCCCCCTGATGGCCACCACGGCACTGCTCAACACCGGACTGTTCATGCACGACGACGGAGTCGATCCCGATCCCCGCGCAGCCCCCGAATCAGTCTTTGAGCGTCTCCGCAGCCTGGAGGAAATCGATCAGGTCATCCTGGACATGTTCCGCGACGACCGGCCCCCTGACCCCGTGAGCACCGCCAGGCCCTACCCCCACGGGGCCGCCCTTCTCGGATGCCTGCGCGAAGCCGCCGTC
The DNA here is from genome assembly GCF_036231985.1 of Streptomyces sp. NBC_01426. Classification (GTDB taxonomy): domain Bacteria; phylum Actinomycetota; class Actinomycetes; order Streptomycetales; family Streptomycetaceae; genus Streptomyces. Next base: position 465,535 of record NZ_CP109502.1, on the reverse strand, counting down.
CGCTACGCCGCGCACATGCCGGGCTGGCAGTCCCGCAAACAGGTCTTCGTCGAATCCCTCAAGGAATATCTCGACGCAGGTGAATGGGCACTGCGCGAGTACGCAGAAACACGCGTGTGGCCCCCGGACGTCAACACCTTCCTTTTCCAGCGAGAATTCGAAGGGGCCGGGAATCTCGCGTACGAACAAGCCGCGCTCCTCAACGCCGTCGACCTCCCGCCCAGCCTCCAAAACCTCCTGGAAATCAAGCGTTTCCGTCAGGCAGCCACATACGCCGTTCTGCTCGGACATGATGTGATGGGATTGGCCAAGGACATCAGAAACGGCAACCCCAGCAACCTCGTCATGGTCCTGCACCAAGAAGGCAGCCTCACGTTGCAGGAAGCCTGCGACAAGGTGATGGCCATGCAGCACCACGAGGCTATGGAGACCATGCGCCTGGCGAAAGCACTGTGCCGCCGCCATCCCGACCTCACCGGCTACACCCGAGCGGTAAGACTAACCGTCGAAGGAACCTTCCGCGCATACGCCTTCGCTGCCCGCTACGGACCGCACGGCCTGCGGATCCGCGGCATCCGCACCAGCCCGGCCGGACATACACATGCGCTATGAGCGGGTCTGCGCATCACTGGCCGCGCCCGCCGCTCCGATCGCTGGGTTCACGGTCGCGTCCATGCCCCGGCACTCATCTCCCGCGAGGTTGCCACCGGCCACGCCGTGGCGGCCGCGAAGCGGCTGACCAGGGCAAGGATCGCGAGCTCATCACCGACGTGGTCAGCCGCCCTTAGTCCTGTTCGTCCCCGTCCTCGTCCAGCTCCGGCGCGTCCGGGTCGCGCAGCGGGCGCAGGGCACCGGCGGCCGGCGTCGAGGCGGTGAAGCTGTAGCGGCCGAGCAGGTTCAGGTTCTTGTGCTTGAGCGGAGAGAGCCGGGCGATGTCCTCGTCCCGGATCTCGTGGCCCTCGGCGCGGAGCTGGCTGACGGCGGCGTCGAGGTACTTCGTTGTCCAGAGCACGATGGCGTTGAGGACCAGGCCGAGCGCGCCGAGCTGGTCCTCCATGCCGTCGCGGTACGCCTGGTGGATGGTGCCGCGCTTGCCGTGGCACACGTCGCGGGCGAGCTTGTGGCGGGACTCCTGCACGGTGAGCTGCCGGTTCATCTGGCGGCGGTAGGTGTCGTCGACCGGGTCGACCACGCGCAGCAGGTGCTCGGTCTTGGCGATCCGCCCGTACTCCGCGAACGCCGCCCCGAGCGGGGTCGGGCGACCGTCTCGGCCGAACATGCGCAGCAGGTCGTAGGCGCGGACCTGGTTGGTGACCAGGGAGCCGGCGACCTTGAGCATGTCCGGCCAGTGCGTGATCACCTTGTTCAGGTTTACGCGGTTGCGGGCCAGATCCTCCAGCGCGCCGTACGTTCCGGTCTCGACCCCGGGCATCGTGGCCCGCCAGAACCGCTGATCGTCCAGGTCGCGGAACCGGGGGCTGAAGTTGTAGCCGAGGATCTTGAACAGGCCGAACACCATGTCGGAGTACGAGGCGTTGTCGGTGGCCACCATCTCCGGCTTCACGCCGCCGTCCAGGTTCAGCAGCGCGTCCAGGATGTGCAGGGAGTCGCGCGGGGTGCCAGGCACCACCATCTGCCCGATGCCCGCGACCTGGTCGTTGACGGCGTTGAGCCAGGTGATGCCCCGCTTGAACCCGAAGTACTTTGGCGACGGAGCGGCGCTGATGGTGCGGACGGGGACGACGAACCGCAGCCCGTCCACCGAGGCGAGCAGGCCCTCGCCCCAGAACTTCACGATGGGCACCTCGGCCTGGGCCGCGATGAGCCGTGCGTTCGCGGCGGCGATGGTGTCGGCGCGCAGGTAGTACTGGTCGACGTGCACGAGCCGGGCCCGAGTCAGGGCCTCATGGGCGGGGTTGACCACCGGGGCCAGGCCGATGTTGCACGCCTCCGACACCAGCAACGCGACCACCGAAGTGGGCAGGTTCTTCATCCGGGTCGTGCCGTCCCCGAGGTGCACGAACGTGTCGAGGAACCCGGTCCAGGCGTTCACCTCGAACAGCAGGTCCGGCAGGTCGATCTTCGGGAGCATCCTCTCGACGCGCCCCCGCAACCAGGTCAGGGACTTCGGCTCGCCGAGCGCCCCGAGCCCCGCGACGTTCAGCTTCACCCGCCCGTCGTCCTGCACCTCGATGGAGACCTTCGCCGCCGGCCCCGCCTCTTCCAGACGTTCGGCGAGCTGCTTCCACCCGGCGTCCAGGCCCCGCACCAGCTCCGCCAGGTGCTCGGTCACGGGCATGTCCAGGCTCAGCCCGGCCAGCACGTCCTCCTCGACCGCGTCCCAGTCGGGCCCGTCCAGTAGGCGGGCCCGCGGGTTGGACCAGCGGTGCGACGGGGCGGCGAACACGTCGCGGCTGTTCAGGGCCCGGTGCAGCTGCTCCAGCACGCACACCACGTACGCGTCCCGGTCCACCGCACCCTGCGGCAGATCAGGGTTGGCGTACACCGCCTTGCGCCACGCCGGCGGCACGAGCTTGTCGTCCACCTCCCGCGGCAGCAGCGGCTTGACCCCCACCTTCCGCCGGGCCAGCGCCGGAAGGCCGCGCACCCCGGCCAGGACCCGCTTGCCGGCGCTCGCCGCGTCCAGCGCCTTCGACTCGCCCAGCAACGCGAGGAACGGGCGCACCGTGGCGTACCGGTTCGCCAGCGCGGCCCGCATGGCAACCTCGGCCGAGTCCTCGTCCTCGGGCACCAGCGAGACCACGGTCGCGGCCGCCGTCATCACGGCGGCGCGCGGCGCGACCTCCTCCACCGCCGCCCACAGCGCCGCGACGTCCAGGTCCGCTGCCTGCTCCTCGACCAGCTCCAGTTCCTCGAACACCACCTTCGCCGCCCGCGCGAGCACCCGTGACGCCTTCTCCAGCTGCGGCAGTGTCGACAGCCGCTCCTTCTCCGTCTTGCGTTTCGCGGTGCTCAGCAGCCGGGTGGCCATCAGGACCTGGAACAGGTCCAGGGCCTCGTCGATGGCCTTCGCCTCCAGGTGCCGCATCACCGCGGTAAGCATCGCCGTGCGCTTCGGATCCGCCGCCCGTTCCAGCAGCGGAGCCTTCGACCCCAGCGCGTACCGGGCCAGCGTCGCCATGCGGTTCGGCGGGATCTGCGACAGCTTCAGCCGCCCGAGCTGGAACGCACTGATCTCGTCCACCCGCTCCAGCGCGCGGGCGAACGCCGTACCCGTCGTCCGCGTCGGCGGCCGGCGCAGCCGCTCCAGCTCCGAGAACCGGGCGCCCTCCGGCGTCTTCAGCGTCGCCACCAGATCCCCGGGCAGCGCCGGGTCCGCGCGGCGGGCGGCGCCCGCGACCGTGGCGTGCAGCCGCTTCTCCGCGACCTTCCGCGCCTCCGACACCTGCCGGGCCAGCACGGACACCCCGGGCAGCAGGACCCGGTGACGGCGCAGCCAGCCCACCGCGTGGTCGAACAGCGCCTTCGGGCCTTCGGCGTGCGTCCATGCCCGCCCGTGCAGGAAGGTACGGAACCGCCGGCCCCACTCGGCGTCCTCGTAGGGGTGGTAGCCGTAGGCGCCCCGGATCTCCCACGCGTGGTCGTACAGAGTCTGACGCCGCTCGGTGTACCGCTTCACGCACGAGGGGTCCTCGATGCCGAGCTGCGCGGCCAGGTGCTCGACCACCGGCCATGGCACCGCAAGCGGGTCCTCCAGGAACAGACCCACGTACCTCACTGTGCACATCTGGAGCGCGAACCCAAGCTGGTGGTGCTTCGTACGCCGCAGGGCGATCAGGTCCCGGTCCACGTCGTCCAGGAAGAAGAACCGCTCCAGCTCGGGCCTCGTCGGCTCCTCGGCGAACGTCCCGTACGCCTCGGCCTGCTCATCACTCAGAAATTCCACCGGCACGAGCCGGACCGTAGCCAGCCCCGGAGCAGGCCCGGAGACGTTTCACCGAACCCCAGCAGCGAAGTGGATCACTGTGCTAGAGGGCCATGATCGTTCTCACCGATATCCGCTGTACCGATGTTCCCCGAGGCCGGTCATCGGCTCCACCCACGGTGGCCAGCACTACCTCAGCGAGGTCCTCGACCTCGCCGCGAAGGGCAAGGTCAAGCCGATCACCGAGACCTTCCCGCTCGACCGGGCCACCGAGGCCTACGACCGCCTGGCCTCCGGGAAGATGCGCTTCCGCGGCGTGTTCACCCCCGCGCAGAGCTGACCGGCAGCGCCACCAGCAACCCAGGTGGTCCGATGTTCCTCACGTCGCGGACCACTCGCCGGACGGCGGCCCGCCGCCGTCCGGCATCCCGCCCCCTTCCCTCAAACGGAGCAAGGCAGGCTGCCATGCGTGAGTTTCACAACCTGTACATCGACGGCAGCTGGACGGCGCCGGCCGAGCCCGCCGTCCTGGAGCTGACCGACCCCGCCACCGGACGGCCCAGCGGCCGGGCCGCCCTCGGCGGTGCCACCGACGTCGACCGGGCGGTCACGGCCGCCAGGAACGCTTTCGCCTCGTTCTCCATCACCACTGCCGCCGAGCGAGTGGACCTCCTGGAAGCCATCGGCGCCGAATACGCCCGTCGTGCCGAGGACATGGCTCAGGCCGTCACCGAGGAGCTGGGCTCCCCCCTGGACCTCTCCCGCAGCTTGCACGTGCCCTCCGGCCAGAGCCAGTTCCACAACGCCGCACGGGCCCTGCGGAACCTGGACCTCGTCGAAAAGCGCGGAAGCACGTGGGTGCGGCGCGAGCCGATCGGCGTGTGCGCGCTGATCACTCCGTGGAACTATCCCGCCCTCCAGCCCGCCGGGAAGGTCGCCTCCGCGCTCGCCGCCGGCTGCACCGTCGTGCTCAAACCGGCTCAGCTGACCCCGTACTCGGCCGTCGTGCTGGCGGAGATCCTGGAAGCGGCCGGGGTTCCCGCCGGCGTGTTCAACCTCGTCCTGGGCCGCGGCTCGGTCATCGGAGATGCCCTGAACCAGCACCCGGAGGTCGACATGATCTCCTTCACCGGTTCCGGACCGGTCGCGGTCGGCGTGCTCGCCGCCGCGGCGCCCACGGCCAAACGGGTCGTCACCGAACTCGGCGGCAAATCCCCACAGATCGTGCTCCCCGACGCCGACTTGGACACCGCCGTGAACACCGCCGTGCTGTACGCGCTCTTGAACAGCGGACAGACCTGCGGCGCAGCCTCCCGCACCCTGGTTCCGCGTGAACGACAGGACGAATTCCTGGCCGCCCTCACCCCGGCAGTCGAGGCGCTTAAGGTCGGTGACCCGCACTCGCAGGGCACCTCCATGGGCCCGGTCGTCTCCGCCGGCCAGTGGGACACCGTCCAGGGATACATCCGCAAAGGCATCGAGGAAGGCGCCCGACTCGTCACCGGCGGCCCCGGCAAGCCCGACCTGCCCGACACTCTCAAGGACGGGCACTTCGTCAGACCCACCGTCTTCGCCGACGTCACCAACGACATGACCATCGCCCGCGAGGAGATCTTCGGCCCGGTCATGTCCGTGATCGCCTACGAGAGCATCGAAGACGCCATCACCATCGCCAACGACTCGCCCTACGGCCTGTGCGGATACGTCACAAGCGGCGACCCGCAGCAGGCTCTCGCTGTCGCCGAACGGATGCGCACCGGCTACGTCTTGATCAACGACGCTGACTTCGACTTCAACACGTCCTGGGGCGGCTACAAGCAGTCCGGCAACGGCCGCGAGTGGGCGGACTTCGGCATCGGCGAGTACTTGGAGACCAAGTCCATCGTCGGCGTCCACGCCTGACCACGCATCCGGTGAGCCGCCTCCTCCCTGTGAGGCCGTGGGCTGGCATCCCTTCCCCCTCTTCTTGCGTGGGCGATGCTCCAGGTAAAAGCACCGCGTGTGCGCCACAATCACGCGAGCCGGATTTCCCCCGCCGCTGTGCATACTCCGTCCGGCCCGGGCCGGACAGCGATCCCAAGGACAAGAGACCACCACTGATGAGTCCGCGCACATCTCGCCCACTCAGGCTGCGTACCCGAGCGGCAACCGGCCAGGTGACGACGATCGAGCTGTTCCTCGACCTCGTCTTCGTCTTCGTGATCACCCAGGTCACCCACCACATCGAATCCCATCCCGGATGGGAGGGCCTCCTGCACGCCCTGCTGGCCCTAACCGTGGTGTGGTGGATGTTCCTCGGCTTCAGCTGGCTCACCAACGCGGTCCGCCCCGACGCAACCGTCATCCGGCTCCTGCTGGTACTGGCCATGATGGCGTTCTTCATCATGGGCCTCGACCTGCCCTTCGCCTTCGACACCGACGGTCTGGCCTTCCCGCTCGCCTACCTGGCCGCCGTCGCCATCCACTGCCTGCTATTCCTGACCGCCGACCGGGCATCCGCCAGAACCGCCATCATCCGCACCGTGCCCTTCAACGCCGGCGCCGGAGTGCTCATCCTCATCGCCCCTACCTTCCCCAGACCCTCACCTGGCTGTGCTGGGCCGCCGCAGTCCTGCTCCTCTTCGTCCTCTCGCCCATGCTTGGGGGCATCCGGGGCTTCGTCATCGAACCGCACCACTTCGTCGAACGGCACGGACTCATCGTCATCCTCGTGCTCGGCGAATCCATCATCGCCATCGGCATCGGCGCCCAAGGAGCCGCGGTAGGCCCCACGCTGGCTCTCGGCGTCGTCCTAGGCATCGCCGTCGCCGCCGGCCTCTGGTGGATCTACTTCGAGGGCGACGACACCCGGGCCGCAACCGCCCTGGAAGGCGCACCCGAACGCCGCCGCGAACTCCTGGCCGTCTACCCCTTCGGCCTCGGCCACCTCGTCATGGTCATCGGCATCGTCCTCGTCGCCGCCGGCACTACCGACGCCGTCCACCACTTCAACCACCACACCAACTCCTGGTGGCTCGGCTGCGGTACCGCGATCTTCCTCCTCGGTCACGCCGCCTACCGTGCCCTGCTCGGCACCGGCCGCACCACCGAACGCCTCATCGGAGCCGCCGTCGCCGTACCCCTGGGCTGGGCCACCAGCTTCGCCGGCTGGGCCACAACCGCCGCCATGGCCCTCCTCCTGTCAGCCATCGCCACAGCCGACCACTTCCACATGCAGCCCGGCACACACAGCCAGCGCGTCGAGCAGGATGACGAGTAGCCACGGAGGCCAACTGCCATCTGCACGCGTCTCTCCGATCCACTCGTAGACGACCCTGCCTGTCGGCGCCAGTCGCTGTCGGCGGATACGCGATGACCGCAGTGCTCGGCGTCGCGTCCGCCTGAGCCACCGCGGTCTGGTCTGGTAGGTCGGCCGCCTGGACCGCCCTGCCCAGCCCCCGAACTCATTCTGAAACGATCAGTAAGTCGGTGGTGGTGGATTCACGCGGTGTGGTGGCAGGCACAGGGGCCCACCGTCCGGTCAGGGGACGGACTCGGTGAACTTCCGTACGGTGCAGGCTCGTTTGCCTGCGGGTAAGAGGCCGTGGCCAGATTGGCCGGCCGGTGTGTCCGTCCCCGGCTGCTCGACCTGTCCAGGGTTGTTCAGCCGGGGACGGTGCCCAATCCGGTGCTGCCCTTTGGGCGCCGGGCCGGGATTCTGGCCGGTGACAGCGCGGGCCGTGCGGCGCCGCGCGGCCACCGGAGTTCAAGAGACGGGATGGGCGCGGGAACCACAGCGGCAGAACCGCACATGTGCGGATCGCGCCGACGGTCCGGAGGTGGCGCTGGGTGCCGTGTCAGGTCATAGGCGTAGCTCTTCGCGGTCGGCGGACGGTTGTCATCCAGGGTCAGGCCGCGAAGGTACGGAACGACGGGGGCAACGACGGTCTCGTCAGGGCCGACGACGGCGTACCAGGGGATGGTGTCCAGCTCGATCACTGAACCGACGCGTGGCACGTCGGCCCGGCCCTCGATCAGCTGGTGGCGCAGGTCTAACAACAGAGCTTCCTTCGAGGCGGGGATCGACTCGCTCCATGAACGGAGGCACTGGTGCAATTAACACACCAACTGCGCCACCTGCTCGACATGGCCGAGCTGCGCAACATCACGATCCAGGTGATGCCGATACTCGCCAACCCGCATCCCGGGATGGTGGGCCCGTTCCACATCGTCCGGTTCCCCCGCCCATGGCCCACCGTGGTCAGCGTGGAGACCATCCTCGGCGGAACCTTCGCGCTGCCTGCAGCCCAGCAGATTCAGCGCGAGCCGAGGCTAAACCAAAGCCGTTTCCCGCAGCCGTCGGTACTGAACCGCCAGGACCAGCTCAACGCTTCGACAATCCCAAAACCTCGACCCTTTTCCTTCTCTTCGAATCCCATGCCGCTGCGTTTCAAGGGCGGGAGGTCCGGTCGCTCATCCGGACGGCGCAGATGAGGTGGCCGGCCTCCTCGTCATGGCGTGCCAGGAGGCGTAGCTGGGCCGGCCGTGGCTGTCGGGCCGGATCGGTTGAACCCGTTGCCTCGTCGCCGCGTTCTCAGGTAGGCCCAGTGGGTTTCCGGCCGTGGCGGAAGGCTGCTAGGCCCGTGGCGAGGAGGGCCAGGGCGGTAGCGGCGGCGAGGGCGGCCGGCAGCGCGGACGACGGCTCCAATTTCGCGTGGTCCGCGCGTTCCTTGGGGGTGGCTGCCTGCGGGTGCGGGGCGGTGCCGAGGGCGCCGCCGCCGGCGAGGCCCGACACATCGTACGGCGAGCCCGGGAGCAGGTCAGCGTAGCGGGCGGCCACCTGCTGCCGGTAGGCGGTGGTGGACAGGCTAGTCGTGCCGAGGACCCGGGCCGCCTCGGCGTGGAGCGGTTCGACACGGTCGCCGGACCAGGCGTACCAGGTGTTGGTCTGCGGCTCACGGAAGGCGGTCCGATCCGGGCCTGCGGCGTGGGCATACCGTTCCTCCTCGTCACCGGAGCCGATGGAAACCACCTGCCAGCCTCTCTCCGTCGGGGCGGTACGGATGGTCGCCGTCCGGCCGTTCGCCCCGGTCACCGTGGTCGCGGCACCCTCGGGGCGGTTGGGCGGCGCCCCGGGCACGCCGCGCACGAAATCGGGATTCAGGACGTATACGGCTAGGGTGGCACCCAGCCGGGTCGGCCCCGCGGCGCCATCCACCGCCCCGCTGCCGTCCGGGCCCGGGAGACGAGCGCCGGACGCGAGGCGCTGCTGGTCGACGGCGAGGAACGCCTCGACCTTTCGGAGCGAAGTCTGTGCACCGGCTGCCCGGCCGGCCAGGGCCAGGTCTACCGGCGATGCGCCCTCCGCCGCTGCTGCGGTGGGCGCGGCGAGCGTCAGGCAGGCGAGGGCGGTCGCGGCGGTGGGAACGGCCAGAAGCCCAGATAGCCGCAGGTGATGGTTCCCCGAAGCGTGTGCGGTCATGGTCATCCCTTCCCGATCTCATAGAGTGAGTGGGTCCACCGGAAGGCGTTGTTGTCCAGATAGTAGTTGTGCGAGCCCCAGTTGTAGCGGGTGTAGGAGGGCCACGGGTCGCCCCAGTAGACCCATTGCTTCGCCTCGTCGTAGCCGTAGATGACGTGCATGTGCCCGCCGCCGGAGGTCCACAGGACCCGGGTCTCGATCGGGCGGCCCGCGTCGATTTCCGCCTTGACGGTGCTGTAGCGCAGCCAGCCGGTCACGTACCGGCCCGGTGCGATCCCGGCCCAACGCAGGGCCCGCTGGACGTTGCCCAGGTCGGCCTGGTTGTTGGGGCACTCACTGCCCTGCCGGCGATCGAAGGCGGCATTGCAGAACGCGTTCTGCGTGTGCTCCTTGCCCAGTTGGTTGGCGATGGTCGAAGCAGCCGCGGCCCAGCACCAGTTGGTCTTTTCCTGTTTGCGCATGGTGATGTCGATGCGTACGGGGGCGGCCCGCGCCGTGCCGGTGGCGGCGACGGTGGCCGCGCCGACGAGCGCGGCAAGCAGGAGAGAGCCGAGCCGGTGGGGCCGCTGTGGGGCGCGGGCAGCGCCCGGCCTGGTGGTGTGTTTCCGCATGGGGGCGTCCTTCCGCGGGGACCCGCCGCGCGGGCCTGGGTGTTGTGGGGAGACTTGAGTGAAAGCGACGCTACCGCCGACCCAGAGCAGCCGGGCATGCCTGACGGAACTTCCCTCGGCATATGACGCGTTCCAGTCCCTGTGGCACGACGTTACGCGCCTCAGGGGCACCCCCTACCGTCCAGACAGGTGAGAAGCCCGCGCTGGCCGCGCACGGATGCCTCCTCGCCAGGATCGGAGGCCTCGCAGCATCGCCCACTGAGTGCCGGACTTGCCGATCTTCATACGGTCCGACACCTCAATGAGCTTCTTCGAGTTGGCCACCGATCGGGTGACGCTGCTGGAACGTCTGCGCAGGTCAGGTTGACGTGCTGCTTCTGTTCCGAGCCCAACTCGAAGAACATCAATGGCAGGGGGGCCCGACGCGGCGCGTACGACGGGTGTTGGCCAGGACTCACCCGTAGGACAAGTCCTGGAGGCTTACGGCTTTGGGTGAAATTGGGGTCCTGGCATGTTGGCCTTGCCGTTTGGCTGGTGTGTGATCAGCGGGGCGGGCAGGTCGGTCGACGAGGACCAGTTCCTTGCTTGTCTTGTGTCGCATGACCCGGAGGGGGGTCTGTACGGTCAACGGCTCTGTCTCACATTCGGGATGCTGTTGGTGATCTTCGCTCGGTGGGGTGAATCGTGCTCGGCATGCTGTTCGTGCTGGCGGTTATTGTGCTGCTGTTGTCGGGCGGGGTGATTCTGCCGGTCGGAGGGGGGGGCCTTGACCCCGGATCCTGGACACGGGTTATGCGGCTTTGGCCAGCGTAGTTGATGTTGTTGTGGTGGCGGTTTCGTAGGCGATGGGGCTGCGTTGTCCGAGGTGTGAGTGCCGGCGGCGGGTGTTGTATCGGTTGAGCCATCGGAAGGCGTCGAGGCGGGCCTCGCGTTCGGTGGGCCAGCTCTTGCGGCCTTGGAGCGTCTCTCGTTTGAAGGCGGCGTTGAAGGACTCGGCGAGCGCGTTGTCCGCCCGCTGGATCCGATCGCGCCCATGCTCTGTCTCACCCCTGCTGACCTGCAAACTTCGGCGAAGGATCTGCTTGTGTACTGGGCTCCGTGGTCGGTGTGCATGATCGCGCCGGCGAGGCTGCCACGGGTTCGTTTCGCCGCGGTGAGCGCGTCGGTGACGAGTTCGGTTCGCATGTGATCGGCGATGGCCCAGCCGGCGAGGCGGCGTGAGGCGAGGTCGATGACGGTCGCGAGGTAGCAGAACTTCCCGCCGTCGATGGGCAGATAGGTGATGTCGCCGACGTACTTGGTGTTCACCTCGACGGCGGTGAAGTCACGTCCGAGGAGGTCCGGTGCCTTCGCCGCGGCGGGGTCCGGCGTCGTGGTCCGGTGCCTGCGCCGCAGCCGCACTCCGGCCAGATCGATGCTCCGCATCACACGGGCGACCCGTTTGTGATTGACGCGTTCGCCTTCGTCGCGGAGCTCGGCGGTGATCCTGGGAACGCCGTAAGTACCGTCCGAATCGAGGTGCACGACCCGTATCCGAGCTGCGAGTCGGGCATCGGCGTCCCGCCGGGCGGCCCGGTCACCCGCCGTCGAACGCCAGTAATAGAAGCTGGAACGGGAGATCCCCAGAATCTGGCACAGCCGCTTCACGCCGTGGCGGCGCTGGTGGTCGGCGACGAACTGGAAGCGGTTCACCAGCGCGTCTCCCCGGCGAAATACTTCGCCGCCTTCCGCAGGATCTCGCGTTCCTCCTCGAGCTCGCGGATCTTCTGACGCAGAGCGGCGTTCTCCGCCTCGATCGGCGTCGCCGGCTCCGCGGAGGCTTGGGAACGGTGCCCCCGCGGTCGGCTCGCGCCGGCCGCCCTGACCCAGTTCCGCAACGTCTCCGGGTTGATCCCCAGATCGGCGGCGATCTGCCGGATCGTCGCTCCCGGCCGCGACTCGTACAGTGCGACCGCATCCGCCTTGAACTGCGGCGGATAGTTCTTCATGACCACGAGATGTCCATCCTCAGATCCACAAGATCCAGTGTCTCGCGTGTCCAGGATCAAGGGTCAAGGCCCAACGGCTCGTCGAAGCCATCGGCCGCGAAGCCGCCTACCTCGCCGACCAGCGCCCCGGCCAGGCAGCTGAAGCACTCGAAACCCTCGCCCGCGCCTTCACCCTGGCCACCTCGGGCGCCACAGCCACAGCCACCCAGGCAGCACCCATCCGAAGCCGGGTCCTCGAAGAGCTTGCGCATCCGAACGGATCCCCGATCGGAGACGACTACATCGTCGTCGATCCTCCCCGACCCCACCAAGCCCGTCGCCAACCGCAGCAGAAACGTAATCGCCGAGAAGTCTTTCGGTGCCCCGCCATCACAGGAGAGAACGTCTCCCTCGCCCGCGAGCTGGAGCTGGAGCTGGAAGAAGAACACCAGTAGACCGAGAATACGGGTGCACAAAGAGTCCCGAGCGGCTCGCCCAATCATGTCGCGGGACCCCGGCTCGTCGCGCAATCGGCAGCCGCCACGCGCGCATCTGTAAGGGCGGGCCTTCAGGTCACCACCAGTGGCCGACGCCGTCCTCCAGGTCCGCCATACAGGCCGTCTCCCGGTCGTAGTCGTCCGGGCTGTGACACGTACAGATGCCGCCCTCGCGGGTGAGGCTCCCGCAGCGGTCCCCATGGTGGAGGGGGCGGGCCGGCTCCGGCCCGCCGGGGCCGGCCGGGGAACGAGAACGGCGGCGGTGACTCCCGCGAATTCGGCTCTGATGCCCTTGAAGGTCCGGCCCTCCCAGCCCTTGCATTCCTCGCAGCCTCCGCCGGGGAAGGCGCCGGGGCAGTCGTACATGTGTCTCAGCAGCGCGCGGCCGCGACACCTACGCGCTGGATACCTGTCTGGCACTGGACTCGTTCACAGGGCATGAAGCCCTTCATGAAGTCGTTCACCACGGCCGGAACGGTCATCCCGGCAGCACTCGTACTCGGTGCGGCCCCCGCAGCCCAGGTCGATATCGAAGTCAACGCCAACGTCGTCAACACCAGCTTCCTCCAGAAGATCGCCGGCCATCATCCGCTCATCCTGCGGGTCCGCTTCTCATAGGCCCAAAGGGCATGCAGGAAGTCGGCCTTCGTGAAGTCGGGGAACAAGGTGGGACAGAAATGAAACTCGGTCGAAGCGATGTGCCACGGGGGAACATGGGACAGACGCTGGTCGCCCCCCGTCCTGATCATGAGGTCGATGTCGGGCTGCCCGTACATGAACAGGCGCCTGGAGATCGCCTCGGCCGTGATGGACGATTCGTCGACCGGCTGCCCGGCAGCCACGGCCTGAAGGTCACGGACCAGCTCCCGGACGGCGTGGGCGACTTCTTCGTCCCCGTTGTAGCCATACATCACGTTGAGGGTCAGACCCGGGGCCTCACGGGTGGCGTCCACCGCCTTGTCCAGGGCGGCGAGCACCGACTCGTCGCAGTACGGACGGAAGCCGACATGCCTGATCTTCCAGGCTCCGTCCTGCGCGAGACGCTCCAATACCTCGGCCGTCGCCTGGTGCACCACCTGGATCTCGGACGCCGGACGCCTGGCCACGTTGAACGTGGACAGCACCCCCCAGCTCAGCGATGAGGTGCCCACCTCACTGCACCAACGCGCGATCTCCTCGATTCGGCCGAACCCCCGCCGGTACCCGTCCAGGACGCTGCGCCCGCTGATCCGCGCCCAGCGCCGGTTCCCGTCACCGTTGACGAAGACGTGCCGGGGAGCGGCCGCGAGGTCCACAAAAGACGCCAGCGAAGGCGACTCGTGTGCCGCTCCTGCTTGTGGTTCCGTGCCTTGCACTGCTCTCTCCTCTTATGCAACTGGCGTTCGGGTCAGGTGAAAGGCGGCGCTCGTTTGCGTGGCACCCACAAGGCGCGTGGCACCGGCAGGTGAGCAGCCGGGTGGTGGGGGGTCAGAGCTGCCCGAAGAGGTGGTTGCTGACGGCGTCCGGGTCGTCGCTGAGGTAGAACTCGCGGGCGGCGGCCACCAGCTCCTGCGCAGTCAGGCTTCCGTCGCCGTCGGCGTCGTTCTGAAGGAAGGACCGGTTCGACTGTTCCTCGCTGACACCGGCCAGAGCACCCAGACGGATGAACTCCCCCCGGCTCAAGACACCGTCACCATCAGCGTCGGCCAGGTTGACGACCGCCTCCATGTGGGGCCGATAGGTGCGGTCGAAAGAGTCACCAGCGCGCACGCGGCCGGTGACCGTGGAAACGAACTCCTCACGACTGACCTTGCCGTCACCGTCGGCGTCCATCGGCTTGATGAACCCCTCCCAGAACTCCAGGTAGGTCTTCACCACGGCCTGCGCCTGCGGGCTGTCGAAGGCGCTGGTGAACCCCTGGACCAGGCGGTGGGCGAGGGCCTCGAAGTCCTCTCGCTCCAGATACCCGTCACTGTCGGCGTCCAGCAGATCGAAGCGGCGGTTGAGCTTGGTGGTGTGCAACGCGGCAGTCATAGGGCCTTGCCTCTTTCTCGAACCGGTACATGCGGTGTCCGCATGCCGCAGGGTGCTCCCACAGGTAATTCTGCAAATGCGCACAGTCACGGGAGAGGGCGCCGCGGGGCCCGGGCCCGGAGATCGCGGCGAGGTCGGTGCTCTCGGGGCTGGGGTGTGCCGTCGGACATGGTCTCTCCTCACAGGACGGCACGCCGCCTTCCTGATCAGAGCGTTCCATCGGAGATCACCGTGGGTCGGGCACTCCCGTGGGAACGGCTGAAAATCTGACGATGGCGCGAACACTCCGAACGATCCCTGCAGGCGAACACCCACCGATCTGCCGGACACGCGTCCCGGTGGACGCCACCGCAGGAATCGCGTAGAGGCGAGGGGGCCCATTCTCCCAACAGCGGCGGAACCGCTGCACCCGCGGAAGCGCTTGCGCCTAGGGGGCCGCCAGGTTCGCTACTGCTGGTCACATCGACACGCCCGACGGCGTAGGCGTGGAATGGAGTGAATGTGCGCTCCGGGAGTGCTGTCGTGCGCCCCCGCGTGCACGGATGAACGGCTGACTGGTGGGCATCTCGTTTGCGAGCGGCGTGGTAGGGGTGTGCCTGCAGGGGTTAGGAAACGTTCGGTGGCTCGTCGCGGGGCTGGGCGGACGGCTCGGTGTGCTGCCGAAGAGGTATCGGGGGGAGTTGGCGCGGTGGGGGCTCAGCAGGTTCAGCAGGTTCAGGGCGGTGTGCCGTGGTTGAGTCACGTGCCCCAAATGGTGTGTGATCCTCTCGCCTTTCTCAGCTCTCTGTGGGGAGGCGGTAGTGAGGGTGCAGCTCGCCGGGCGTGTGGTGTATGTGGTCAACGCGGCGGAGGCGGCCCACCGGGTGCTGGTGTCGTCGGTGTTCGACAAGGGCGGGCCGTTCATGGACACGGCGCGGGTCCTGGTCGGCAATGGTGTGATCACCTGCAGCAACGCCGACCACCGGCGTCAGCATCCGGTGATGCGGCCTGCGTTCCATCGTGACCAGGTGGCCCAATACGCCCCGCTGATGGTTGAGTGCGTCGCGCAGGTGGTCGGGGGGTGGCGTGAGGGTGAGTTGCTGGATGTGGAAGCGCGCATGTATGGGCTGGCGGCGCAGGTGGTGGCTCGGACTCTGATCGCTGCCCCGACCGGCCGGAGGGCAGCGGACACGATGGCCTCGGCCCTGCCGGTGCTGCTGGAGGGTATGTTCCGCCAGTTGCTGGTGCCCTGGCCGCTGTTGCACCGCCTTCCACTGCCGGCCAACCGTCGTTTCCGTCGGGCGCAGGTCCGCCTGGAGCTGGCCGTGGGTGAGGTGATCGCGCAGTACCGGGCCGGCGAGGCGCCAGGGGACGACTTGCTGTCCTTGGTGATGACCACTGGCGACGGCGATGGCCGCCCGCTTGACGACACCGAGGTACGTGATCAGGTCCTGTCCGTGCTGGCCGCGGGCGTGGAGACCACGGCGTCCCTGCTCGCCTGGACCCTGCACGCCCTGGCCGACCACCCGGACGTGGAGGGCCGGCTGTGGGCCGAGTTGGACCGTGAGCTCGCCGGACGGGCTCCCGCCTTCGCCGACATCGAGCGCGTGTCCTACACCCGTCAGGTCCTCACCGAGGTGCTGCGGCTGTGGCCACCGACCTGGATGCTCAGCCGTGTCGCCCTGGAGGAGACTGTGCTCGCCGGTTTCACCGTTCCCGCGGACGCAGATGTGATCATCTCCCCCTACGCCCTGCATCGGGACCCCGGCGTCGTCCCCGCCCCGGAGCTTCTGGACCCGGACCGGTGGCTGCTCGAACGCGTCACCCCCGCCCAGCGCCAGGCGTTCATGGCCTTCGGCGGCGGGCGCCGCAAGTGCCTGGGCGAGCACTACGGCATGACCGAGACCGTCCTTGCCCTCGCCGCGATCAGCAGCCGCTGGCAACTACGCAAGGCCGACACCACCGCGCTGCGGCCCCTGCCCCGTTTGAGCAATAGTCAAGAGTTGTGGATCAGTTGAGGTGGTTCATGCCGCGAGGGTCTCGTCTCGTTCGACGAGGTGTCCGTTCTCGAACCGGTTGCCGGCTCGGACGAGGGCGACGAGGTGGGGTGCGGTGACCGCCCGCCACCGCTGCTGGGCGGACTCGACGAGTTTGAAGACCATGGCGAGGGCGGCGGTGGGGCTGCCGGCGCCGCGGGTGACCTTGGTCCGGAGCTTGACCGTGCTGAAGGTCGACTCGATGGGGTTCGTGGTCCTCAGGTGGATCCAGTGCTCGGCGGGGAAGTCGTAGAACGCCAGGAGCTCGTCGACCTCGCCGGTGATCTTCACCGCGGCCTTGGGCCACTTCACGCCGTATGCCTTCTCGAACGCGGTGACCGCCTTCTCGGCGTGGTTGCGGTCTTCGGCGTTGTAGATCTCCTGGAGCGCCTTCTTCGCGCCGGGCTGCGCGGACTTCGGTAGCGCGTTCATGACATTACGGGTTTTGTGAACCCAGCACCTCTGGTGCCTGGCCTGTGGGAACACCTCGGCCAGGGCCCGCCACAGTCCCCTTGCCCCGTCGCCGGCCACGAGGACCGGGTCGCGCATGCCGCGCCGGCGGCAGTCCCGCAGCAGATCCGCCCAGGACTCGGTGGACTCCCACAATCCCTCGGCGATCGCGATCAGCTCCTTGGTTCCGTCGACGCGGACGCCCATCAGGACCAGCAGGCACGAGTGCGCCTGGGAGAGCCGGATCTTGGGGTGGATGCCGTCGGCCCACACGTAGACGTAGTCGGACCCGGCCAGGTCACGAGCCTGGAAGGCGGCATGCTCAGTCGTCCACTGCTTCATCAGCCGGGTCACGGTGGCCGGCGACAGACCGGCGGTACTGCCCAGGAACTGCTCGAGCGCGGGCACGAAGTCGCCCGAGGACAGGCCGTGGAGGTAGAGCAACGGCAGGACCTCGCTGACCTTCGGGGACTTCCGGCACCACGGCGCGAGGATCTTCGAGGAGAACCGTTCCCGCTCACCCGTTGCGGCATCCACACGCCGGTCGTTGACCCGCGGCGCCGCCACCTCCACGGGCCCGGCCGCGGTGGTCACCGTCCTGGGCCGGTGGCGGCCGTTGCGAACCACCAGCCGCCGGCCCGCCTCGTCGCACTGGCCTGCGAGTTCGGCCATGTACTGCTCAACCTCCGCCTCCAAGGCTGCCGCGAGCATCCGCCGGGCACCTTCCCGGACGATCTCGTCGATCAGAGAGGTACCACTCTCGGTGGTGCCGTCTTCGTTGACTACGCTGAGCACGCGCGTGCCTTCCCGACCCGCGTTCGTAGCGCGGGCCTATTCGGTGACCTTGAGTCGATCACCCGGGAAGGTACGCCCTCCGCATCTCACGAGGCACCCCACCCCCGGACTGATCCACAGGTTCCGAGCATTGCTCGTTGGCGGCCGGGAGCAGGTGATGCCGTTGGGATCTTCACGACGGGTGCCGCTTGTCCGATGGGCCGTTCGGGTGGAATCCGGATGGCGGGCCGGGGATGCGATGAAACGGCCTTTCCTTTGATGCATCGTCATGAGAGCAATACATTCGGGTGCTCTGCCTGGGCCGGGACCAGCCTTTGAGTGCTGTCGGCGTTCCGGGCCGCGAGGGCAGCCTCATATTCGGCCTGTAGTAGTCCTTGTTGCCTCGGGAGGCGACCGATGAGCGTGCTCACCACATCCCCCGATCGGATTCGGCTGGGTTCGGATCTTGACGTCGGGCGCATCGGCTATGGTGCGATGCACTTGACCGGGCCGGGAATGTGGGGTCCGTATCCGGATCCCGCTCGTGCGGTCTCCGTGTTGCGGCGTGCGGTCGATCTCGGTGTCGAGTTCATCGACACTGCCGACTGCTACGGCCCGGGCGACAACGAGCGCATCATCCGAGAAGCCCTCCACCCCTACCCTGAGCAGCTCGTCATCTGTACCAAGGGCGGTCTGCTCCGGCGGGGTCCTTCGGACTGGACGCTCCCTGGGCAGGAGTACATTACCCCTCTCGGTAGACCCGCCTATTTGCGCCAGCAGGTGGAGATGTCTTTGCGAAACCTCGGAGTTGAACGGATCGGCCTTTATCAGCTCCACAGTATTGATCCGCTGGTTCCACTGGCCGAGCAACTGGGGGCGTTGACCGAGATGCGGGCCGAGGGAAAGATCCATCACATCGGGATTTCCGGCCAGCCGGAGGTGACCCGCGAAGAGCTTAGCCAGGCAGGCGAGTTCGCGGACATCGTCGCAGTCGAAAACCTCTACAACGTCGCCGACCGTACCGGCGACGCAGCCCTGGACTACGCGGAGCGCAACGGCATGGCGTTCATCCCGTGGTTTCCCCTGGGGCACGGACAGCTCGTCGGTCCCGGCAGTCCGCTGGCCGGTGTCGCCGCGCAATGCGGCGCAAGCGTCTCCCAACTTGCCCTTGCCTGGCTGCTATGGCGTTCTCCAGCCACGCTTCTGATCCCGGGGACGACCTCCATCGCCCACCTTGAGGAGAACATGAAGGCCGCGCGGATCAGCCTCACCAAGGACGACCTGCGGCTGATCGACGCCGCTGTGGCGGGCGGCACCCTGGCGGAGCGGCGCCCGGTCAAGGACAGGGGGTGACCGCTCCGGCGGCGGGGGCGCACCCGCACGATAGCCTCTTGCGGACCCTGTACGAGGACCTCACCCGCATCGGCGACTACACCGCGGACGACGTCGTCTATCACCTCGCCCACCGTGACCTCGGCCTCGACCTGCCCGCCCGGGTCCACGGCAAACAAGCCGTCATCGACAGCGAGCAGGCCCTGTGCCGTTTGACCGATGGCACCCTGAGGGCCTCCATCGACGCGATCGCCGCGAACGACTTCTTCGCGGCCGTGACCGGCACCTTCCACGCCGACGTTGGCGACGAGGCAATCGCCTTCCCCTTCTGCGGGCTGTGGCGCTTCCGCGACAGCCTGATCGTCGAGCACTGGCAAAACGCCTACGACCCGTCCATCCTGCACCGCCAGCTGGCATCCGGGCTGGCACATACCTCCGTCCAGTCCCGGTCGGGCTGCCGACAGGGTGTTTCCCTGGGATGAGTCCCGGCCCCTGTGATCTCTCGTACGAATGTGAGCACCCCATGACGACCAACGGCCAGCTCGCACCGTCGCACCACTCCCGACCCGGCACTCAACCCGTCCACGCCGCTGAGGCCCCGCACACCCGGCCTGTGCTGTGCGTACCCGCCGTCGAAGTGCCCGAGCATGTCATCACCATCGAGGAGTCCCTGGATCTGGCCGCCAGGCTCCACCATGGCCACGAAGACATCCAGCTCGCGCTCCGCCTCATCAAGAACACCGGCGTGCGCAAGCGCCACCTCGTACAGACCATCGAAGCGACCCTCGACCACCCAGGCCTCGAGGAACGCAACCTCGTCTACGTTCGCGAGGCCAAACGCAGGGTCCCCCCAGCAGTGACCGCAGCCCTGGCCAACGCGGGCGTCTGCGCGCGGGAGATCGACGCCATCATCTTCGTCTCCTGTACCGGCTTCACCATGCCCGCGCTGACCGCCTGGATGATCAACACGATGGGGTTCCGGACCGACACGCGGCAAATGCCCATCGCCCAGATGGGCTGCGCGGGCGGCGCATCGGCCATCAACCGGGCCCACGACTTCTGCCTGGCCCACCCCGGCGCCAACGCCCTGATCGTCGCCTGCGAGTTCTGCTCGCTGTGCTATCAGCCAGATGATCTCACCGTCGGCAACCTCCTGTCGAACGGACTCTTCGGGGACGCCGTGGCGGCCGCGGTGGTACGCGGCGACGGACACGGCCGAGGCATGCGCCTGGAATCCAACGCGACCCGACTCATTCCCGACACCGAGGAATGGATCTCCTACGCACTCAAACCGACGGGCTTCCACTTCCTACTCGACCGGCGCGTACCCCACACCATGCAGGACCTCGCCCCCGCCCTCGTACAGGTGAGCGCGGAGCACGGGTGGGACGCCACCGAACTCGACTTCTACGTCATCCACGCCGGCGGCCCACGCATCCTGGATGATCTCTCCCGCCACCTGAACGTCAAACCCGCCATATTCGAACGCAGCCGAGACACACTCACCGACTACGGCAACATCGCCTCCGCCGTCGTCCTGGACACCCTGCGCCGCACAGCCGAAACCGGACTCATCCCCGAGGGCGCACACGGCTTGCTCGCCGGATTCGGCCCCGGCATCACCGCGGAGATCGCCCTCGGCACCTGGACAAACGGCTGACTCCCACACAAGGCAGCGCCATTCGATGAAACAGGGCGTGTCAGCGATCTTGTGTAAGTCGCCTGGTGTCATTGGATGCTGAGCCGGTCCTCGAAGAAGAGTGAGAACTGGTTCAGTGCCTCTTTCCAGTGTGCGGCGACGTGGTTCGCGTCGCGCGCTGTCGGGTTGATCTGCTCGCGGACCGCGAGGTAGAGGACCTTCAACGCGGCCTGCTCCGAGGGGAAATGACCACGGTTCCGGGTGGCCTTGCGGAGCCGCGCGTTCATGGATTCGACCATGTTCGTGGAGTAGACCACGGTCCTTATGGCCGGCGGGAATGCCAGGTAGGGCGTGAACTCCGGCCAGGCCGACCGCCAGGTCCGCACGATCGCCGGATAGCGTTCACCCAGCTCAGAGGCCTCGAAAGCATCGATGGCCTGCTCGGCCGCCGCCTCGGTCGGGGCTGTGTAGACGGCCTTCAGGGCCGGGACCAGCTTCGGGTGGTCCCGCGACGAGGAGAGCCTGAGCGAGGCTCTCGTCAGGTGGATCACGCAGGTCTGGACGGTGGCCTTCGGCCAGGTCGCGGTGACCGCGTCGGGCAGGCCCTTCAACCCGTCACAGACCACGATGCAGACGTCCTCAATACCCCGATTTCGCAGCTCGGAGAGGACCGCCATCCAGGTGGTGGCTCCCTCGCCCTCGGAGCCGACCCACAGACCGAGGACGTCTTTGCGGCCGTCCATGTCGACGCCCACGGCCAGATAGACCGGCTTCGAGGTCACCGCACCAGAGCGGATTTTCACCCGCAGCGCGTCGATGTAGATGATCGGCCAGACCGCGTCCAGGGGCCGGTTCTGCCAGGTCACGAGTTCGTCGATCACGGCGTCGGTGACCTTGCTGATCAGGTCCGGGCTGACCTCGACGCCATAGATCTGGGCGAGGTGGGAGCGGATGTCGCGCACGCTCAACCCGCGGGCGTAGAGCGAGAGGATCCGGTCGTTGAACCCGGCGAGGCGGCGGGCGTTCTTCGGGACCAGCCTCGGTTCGAAGTCGCCGTTTCGGTCGCGCGGAATCGCCAGCGTGACGGCGCCGGCATCGGTCAGGACCGTCTTCGGCGAGGTTCCGTTGCGGGAGTTCCCCGACCCGTGACCTCCAAGATCTCCGCGTTCGTAGCCGAGGTGTTCGCTCATCTCGGCTTCCAGAGCCCGCTCCAGAACGGCCCTGGTGATCTCGGTCAGGAGCCCGCCCTCACCGAGAAGGGCCGCCCCGGAGGCGTCAGCTTTGTCGAGCAGCCGCTCGACCACCTCGTCGACCGTCTTGTCGCCGGCCACGGATGCGGCCGCTTCGTTTTTGTCTGCCATGACTCGTCCGATCCGCCTGGCCCACAGGCCCGAGGCCGAGCCCCGGGCCAGGCTTCCACATCACGGACTTACACGATCTTTCAGACACGCTCATGAAACACGCGCAGAAGCACGGCGCGTGGACGGGAGTGTCATGAATTAGGTGGGTTCCTTTCTCGAAGGAGTCATCTGATGGGAACGTCGATGGGTCACACGATCGGGATGGTCGGCGGCGTGTCGCTTGGCAAGGCCGATCAGGCCACTGAGGGTGCTGGTGTGAAGTCGATGCCCACGTCCCTGAATGGTCTGTCGCTCGAGTTGCTGGAAGAACTGGCCGCGCTCGCGGCGGAGAAGACCGCTTCCGGCGGTCTCCGGCTGATGGGCGAAGGAGGAATTCTCCCCGAGCTCGCTCAGCATCTTATGCAAGCCGCTCTCGAGGCGGAGATGGAACTGCATCTCGCCGACGAATCGCTCATCGCAGGCGGTCGGGGATCGCGTTCGGGTGGTAGCACGCGTAATGGCTACCGGGTGAAGAAGGTGATGACCGAGGTCGGGCCCGTGATCGTGAATGTCCCACGTGACCGCCTCGGCACGTTCCGCCCTGGACTGTTGCCGAAATACGCCCACCGAACGGGCGCCCTGTACTACAGGAGTGGTTCGGGGGCTCGTTGTCTGCGTCTCGCGTGGTGGAGCCGTTTTGCGATGGTCTGGTGGGTTCGGCGCCATAGGGATTGGGCGGCGATGAGGAGGGGGTCGTGCTGGACGTGCCAGAGGGTCTGGTGCAGGAGTCGGCGGATCTCCTCGGCGGTGTAGTCGATCAGCCGGAGGGCAGGACGGGGAGGTTCAGCGGTGGCCAGGTTATGGCGGGTTGGTCGGACATGTCCGTAGTGGAGGGTTCGTCGGCCTGCTTGAGCCGGGCGGTGCGGGTGGCGGTGACCGAGAGGAAAGCGAACGCGGCCATGGCCAGGGCGATGTGGCGGTGCCAGGGCTCCCAGTGGCGGACCTCGTACTGGTCCAGGCCGCAGTCGGACTTGGCGGTCTCGAAGCAGTCCTCCACGCCCCAGCGCATCCCGGCGACGTTCACGAGCGTGGACAAGGTGGTGCTCTCGCGGGCGTGGACGGCGAAGAAGGCGAGGTCGGACGGGTCGACGATCGAACGCCGCACCCGCAGCAGGTGCTGCCACCCCTTACGGGCCGGCCCGGCATCCGACGGCCACGCCACCTCGGCCAGCGCCCAGTCGTAGTACCGCTCGCCCCTCGACCCGCTTCCGCACGAACGCCGCTCGAACACCAGCGGTACGCTCACGGCCAGGGCATCGACCCGCACCAGCCCGGTCCCCGTCGTGAGGACGGTCTCATCACAGGGCACCGCCATCACATAGCCCTTGCCGCGGCGCTCGAGGGCCGACCGCAGGCCGCGGTCCCGCCCGTAGAGGCTGTCGGCGGCCACCCACGCGAACGGCACTCCCGCGCAGCGGGTGCGCTCCACCAGACGCCGGCCCAGTTCTGCCTTGGTGACCACGGCCTACGCCCGATCGGCCGGCACTCCGGCCTCCCGGCACCGCTCCGCATCCCCGGCCCACGTCTTGCCCAGGTAGAGCGCGAAGTCGATCAACGCCCGCCCGGCCGAGGTGACATACACGGCGAACACCGCGACCTGGCAGTTCTCCACCTGCCCGGTGATCCCCGCGTACTGCCTCGCGACACCCGCCGACTTCGTCCCCTTCTTCAGGAACGCGGTCTCGTCCAGGACCAGCACCGCCCCCGGATCACCGAGGTGTTCCACCACGAAGGCACGCACCCCGTCCCGCAACCCGCTCCAGCTCCACCTCGTCCGCCGCAGCAGGTCCTTCACCCGGTCCGGCGTCACATACCCCGCATGCACGGCGATCTGCCAGGAATTCTCCCGCTCCACCGGCCCCAGCAACGCCTTCACATACGCACACACGCGTTCCCGCGCAGGTCCTTCCGGCCGAACAAACCCCCGAGCGTGCCGAAGAAATCCTCGAACCACTCCGCCCACCGCTCCACATCACGCAACGTCTCCACAGACAGAACAACGACTCCCCCGTTATGTTTTTCGCGGTCCTGCAATGGGGCCGCTGGCCTCCGGGCCCGGTATGACTGTGTCCCCTCTGTCGAAGGCATGACCTGGGGGGTGGTGTCGCCGGGTCCGTGGGGTGCCGTCGGAGACGCTGATGAGAGACCCGGCCACCGTCCGGTCCGGCGCAATGCCGGGCAGTTCGCGGGCGGCAGGTCTGCATAACGTGGATGCGCGAGCACGGTGCCATCGCCGAGGCCGGCACGGTCAACACTTGCGGAAGGGTGCGATGTTAGAGACCGAAGGCATAGGCGTTTTCCTCGGGATGGACGTCGGCAAGACGGCCCATCACGGCCACGGGCTCACCCCGGCCGGGAAGAAGGTCTTCGACAAGCCGATGCCCAACAGCGAACCGAAGCTGCGGGCCGTCTTCGACAAGCTCAAGGCCAAGTTCGGCACCGTCCTGGTGATCGTGGACCAGCCCGCCTCGATCGGTGCCCTGCCGCTGACCGTCGCCCGTGACGCGGGCTGCGAGGTCGCCTACCTGCCCGGACTCGCGATGCGGCGGATCGCCGACCTCTACCCGGGCGAGGCGAAAACCGATTCCAAGGACGCCGCGGTGATCGCGGACGCGGCCCGGACCATGCCGCACATCCTGCGTTCGCTGGAACTGACCGACGAGATCACCGCCGAGCTCACGGTGCTGACCGGCTTGGCTCCTCGAACGCCACGGATCCCCGGCCGCTCTGCGGAAAGCCGGCCGCCGCCGACTCGTTGAACTGATCCGGCCCAAAGCCCCGCGCATGGCACAGCGGCTGATCGACGAGGTCTTCGACGCTCTCGACGAGCAGACCGTCATCGTTCCCGGAACCGGCACCCTCGACATCGTGATCCCGTCCCTGGCCGCTTCACTCGCCGCGGTCCATGACCAGCGCCGAGCCCTGGAAGCGCAGATCGGCAGCCTGCTGGAGGCTCACCCTCTTCACTCGGTCCTGACCTCGATGCCGGGAGTCGGAGTCAGGACCGCCGCCGTCCTGCTGGTCACCGTCGGCGACGGCACCGGCTTTCCAAGTGCCGCCCACCTCGCCTCCTACGCCGGTCTCGCCCCCACGACCAGATCCTCGGGGACCTCGATCCACGGCGAACACGCACCCCGCGGCGGAAACCGCCAACTCAAACGCGCAATGTTCCTCTCCGCCTTCGCCTGCATGAACGCCGACCCCCACCCACGCGCCTACTACGACCGGCAACGAGCCCGCGGCAAAACCCACACACAAGCCCTCCTGAGACTCGCCCGTCAACGCATCAGCGTCCTCTTCGCCATGCTCCGCGACGGCACCTTCTACGAATCCCGCACCCCCACCATCACCCTCGCCGCATAACCATCCCAAACACCCGCATACCAGGCACCACGTCCTTGACGAAAGACATAGAGACACCCCCCCCACCAACAGACACGGAAGCACTCCTGTAGTACTGGGATCGGTCTTGCGGCCCCGAATCCCTTTAAGATGAGCTGGATTGACCAGCATCAGATTCAAATGCGGTTGCAACAGGTAGTAGACCGAACGCCAGTAGTCCGAGGTCGCCTCCATCACCACCTCGACCTGCCGCTCCAGCAGCCAGGCCAGCAAGCGCCGGACTTCAGCAGTCGTAGTACCGAATCGTTCGGTCTCCAAGGACCAGCTGCCAGCCCGTTTCGTGCTCGGCGTCCGTACACATGCGAGCAGGAACCGCCTGCCCAGGCCCACTCCCGCGGACCAGGGCTTCGGCAAAGTGACGGATCGTCCGATTGGTCATGGTCTGCGGCGGGTGGGCCAGTTCGGACGTGAAGCAGGCACGGACTTCCAAGATCATGGAGTTCTCGACGCCCCGTAATCCCGATGGAAAATCTTGAGGCTTATTCACGGGGGTTCGTGGCTCGATTTCCTTGATCTTGAAGAGGCTCCGCTCGGTAGCCTGATGTTTGCGACGACATCAGATCACTACCGGGGCGGGGCGGTTGAGGTGGGACGTTACGACAGGGTTGGACGGGGATCAGCTGGGCGGGCTGGTGGAGCGGGTCCATCGGGCGTTGGTGGAGGATGTGGACCGGACGGTGGTGCCGGGGCGGATGTGGGCACTGGGGCTGTACAAGTCGGTGGTGCTCGTCCTGTTCATGTTGCGGCAGAACACCGTCCAGGAGGCGGCCGCGGAGTTGTTCGGGGTCTCCCAGGCCACTGTCTCCAGGCGGTGGACGGCGCTGCTGCCGGTGGTGGAGAAGGTCCTGGCCGAACACGTCCCGGATCCGGCGGAGGTGTCGGCCGGCCGGGTCGTCCTGATCGACGGCACCCTGGTGACCACCTGGCACTGGGCCGGCGAGGGCACTTCGATGTTCTCCGGCAAGCACCGTGACACCGGCTTCAACCTTCAGGTCGCGGCCACGCTTGCCGGGGACCTTCTCGCGGTCTCGGCGCCCGTGCCGGGTTCACGGCACGACATGTACGCATGGCGGCAGTCCCACTTCCCCGACGCGTTCGCCGACCGGGAGGACATCGGCGACCTGGGCTACGTCGGCTCCGGCATGCTCACCGCGCGGCGGAAGCCACCCGGCCGGGAACGGCCCACCGGCGACAAGGTGCTCAACCAGAGCATCGGCACGCTCCGCACAGCCGTCGAGCGGGCGATCGCGCACCTGAAGGACTGGAAGATCCTCGCCACCCGCTACCGCGGCCCCCTCCAAGCCTTCCCCCTCATCACCAGGACCATCACCGCCCTCACCTTCTACAAGAAAGGCTGGTAGAACCCCGTGAATAGGGCTCCGGTGGTTCCCGTGTTCACTGTGATTCGCTCGTCGAAGTAGGAGCCCGACTATATCCCTGCGGCATCGCCACGAGTACGCCGTAGTCCTCCCTCATGGCCTCCCGGACGGCTTCGAAATACCGGCCAAGGAGTTCCCCGCCGCCCTCGGGCGGCGAGTGCGCACCGCTTCCGGCCCAGATCCACCAGGTTTCGAGCCGGTGTCATCGTTAAGAGACGTAAAGACGCCGGTTCCTCGCGTACTCCTCCTCGTCCCGCTCGCCGGACCCGCACCATCTGGCAGTACTGGCACGTCCCGGCTTTGTCAGGGCCGCTCCCGCCCTCCCCGGCATCACCCGGATCAGACACCCCATGTCGTTTCAGATCAAGCGGCATGGAGGTATGCGTAGTGCGACCAGGCGGTCGCCTCGTCGTAGAGTGTTCGAGTCTTGAGGCATCCGTGGAGGATTCCGACGAGCCGGTTGCCGAGCTGTCGGAGGGCCCCGTTGTAGCCGACATCACGGGCGCGCTGTTTGTCGTAGTAGGCCCGGCCGCCGGGAGATCTGTTCAGTGCGGAGAACGCCTGGGCCTGCAACGCGTCGGCGAGTCGGTTGTTGCGCACGAAGCGGGCCTGGACCGTGTGGCTCTTGCCCGAGGCCCGGGTGATCGGGCTGGTGCCGGCATAGTTCTTCCGCGCCTTGGCGGACGCATAGCGGGTGGGGTCGTCTCCGAATTCGGCGAGCACCCGGGCACCGCTGACCTCTCCCATGCCGGGCATGGAGAGGTAGATCTCAGCGTCCGGGTGCGCATGGAAATGGGCTTTCACCTGCGCTTCCAGGGTGGCTATCTCCTCGTTCAGGCTGATCAACAGCCGGGCGTGAGCCGTCACAGTGGCCGAGTAGGCGGCGGTCACCGGCTCAGCCAGCCCAAGGTGCTGCGTACGCAGCGCCGTCTGGATGTCGGCTGCCTTCGCCGTCCGGTTGCGCCGGCGGGCGCGGGCCAGAGCAGCTGTGATCTGGGAGCGAGTCAGCTTCGCTGCGGCTTGCGGCGTGGGCGCCTTGACGAGCAGTTCCAGTGCGTCCGCGCCGAGCAGAGTGAGGTCGGCGTAGGCATTCAGGGCGGCAGGGAAGTACTCGCGCAGTGCGTTACGCAACCGCTGGAAGATGCGAGTGCGTTCCCAGATGAGAGTCTGGTGGGCGCGGGCAACGACCTTGATGGCCTGGGCCTGCTCGCTGTCTCCGGCGATGGGCCGCAGCTGGTCACGGTCGATGCGGACCATGTCCGCCAAGGCGTGTGCGTCGCCCTTGTCGCTCTTGGCGCCCGATGTGCCGTACCGCTCCTTGAAACGGGCGACCTGTCGGGGGTTGATCGCGTAGACCTGGTAGCCGGCGGCTATCAGGGCCTGGACCCATGGCCCGCGGTCGGTCTCGATCCCGACGATGACGGAGCTGGATTCGAGATCCTCACCGCCGTGCTTCGCGACGAGCTCGTGGAGCTTGGCGACGCCGTCCACGCCCTCGGGGAGCTTGGCGACAACCAGCTTCCGGCCCGTCTCGTCCTGGACCTCGACGTCATGGTGATCCTCAGCCCAGTCATCGCCGATCAGCAGCAACGCGCTCTCCCTTGTCAGCACTTCGCCTGTGTGGTGCAGCCTGCGGAAGACACGGCGCGCGGCCTAATGGATCCAGTGCTCACGCCGAACTCGGCGGGCACGCCACCCCATCAGCGGTCTGGCCTTCCGGCCGACCAGCAGGGGCACGGTCTGATCCCAGAAATCGAACGCTTCCGGCAACCTGAGTGCTCACCTGCTGGCGGCTACAGCACCGAGTCTTACCGACCCGGCGGCTCCCATTAGGCTGCCCTCAGCTCCACCTCGCTGCTACGACAGGTCAGCGGTGAACGTCTCTCACCTCCACACGAAACACAGCGCCTCACGGCGCAATTCGAAGACGATCCAGGCCCCGAGCGCCGCCGCGGTGGTTCCAGGTGCGGCCACACGTCCTTCACCCCGCCGGCCACCGCCGCCTCGTCGCGCTCGACCGCGCGACGGGCCGGAACCTGATCGCTCCAGCCACCACGCCGCAGCATCTGGGAGATGCCCGACAACGTCATGGACTCGTGGAACCGGCGGCCGATCAGCGTCTTGATCCGAGCGAGCTTCCACCGCTGGTCTGGCCAGCCGTGAGCGACCGGGCCCTTGGCCAACTCCGCCTCAAGCAGCGCGAACAGTCGGTCATCAGCTTCGGACGGGACATCGGACCGCGGGAACGGACCGCGTCCTGGCCGGCCTCCCTCCAGGACCGCCTCCACCGCTGAACCGAACGAGCGCTGACCCGTAACTCCTTCGCGATCTCCGTACTGCCGCGTCCGTCAGCGAACATGGCGACCGCTTCCATCCGGACCCGCTCGCGGAAAGCTTGTCTCTCCGCGGTCAGACCCCCACCCTGCGGATACCTCATACCTCCGGCATACCGCGACGATCACCAACCGTCAGCCCCCACGACAAGACGACTTCAAGGTCAGTACTCAGGTTGAACTCGTAGTGTCGGCGTGGCTGCTGACGGGTTGTGATGCCTGCGGTATGTCATGGGGATGAGGTATGCGCAGGCGGGCGGGTGTACGCCCGAGGAGCAGGCGGCGCGTGAGCGGTTGAGGCTGGAGGCGGCCGAGTGGTTCGCACGTGGGGAGACCACGGTCAAGATCGCCCGGGAGCTGAGGGTGTCCGATCGCTCGGTGTTGCGGTGGCGGCGGGTGTGGGAGTCGGGCGGGGTGGAGGCCCTGCGCTCCAGGGGGCCGGTGTCGGTGGAGAGGCTGTCCGCGGGGCAGTGGGCCAGGCTGGAGGCGGAGCTGGCGCGGGGTCCGCTGGTGCATGGTTTCGAGGACGACCAGCGGTGGACGCTGAAGCGGATCAAGCTGCTGATCGGCCGGATGTTCCATGTCGGCTATACGGTGCAGGGGGTGTGGAAGCTGCTGCGCCGGCACGGCTGGAGCTGCCAGGTCCCGGTGCGTCGGGCCGTCGAGCGGGACGAGGCCTCCATCGAGGTGTGGAAAGAGCAGGTGTGGCCGGAGGTAAAAGAGCGGCGGCGGACCTGGGTGCCCACATCTGCTTCGAAGACGAGGCAGGACAGGCCCTGAGCCCGCCGCGGGGACGCACCTGGGCACCACGCGGCCGACGCCCCACGGTGCGGGTGCGGGGCCGGGGCCGCGGACGCGTGAACATCGCCGGCGTCAGCTGCTACCGGCCCGGCCACCGCACCCACTTCTTCTACAAGCTGCACGTCTACCACGGCCGTAAGAATGAGCCCAAGAGCTTCTCCTGGCAGGACTACCGCGACCTCATCACGGCCACCCACCAGCAGCTCGGCACCCCGATCGTGTGGTGCTGGGACAACCTGTCCGTCCACCTGCGCCAGGAGCTGGCGGACTACGCCGAAGAGAACAAGGACTGGCTGCGGATCTACCAGCTCCCCAGCTATGCGCCCGACCTCAACCCCACCGAAGGCGTCTGGTCCCTGCTCAAACGGTCGATCACCAACTTCGTCGCCGCCGACCTCGCCGGTCTCAACCGCATCATCAAGCGCAAGCTCAAGAAGATCCAGTACCGGCCCGAGCTGATCGACGGCTGCCTCGCCCAGACCGGGCTGACCATGGAGCCCACCATGATCACCCAAACCGACACTACGAGTTCAACCTGAGTAGCTATCGGATCGGAGTTCACAATTGCGCAAGATTGCACCACCCGCACATCCACATGCTGCACAGGCTCTTTCCACTAGCAGCTGTGCCAGGTTTACTTGGACGCGGCCCACTCTGGCCAAGCGGGGTACTAGCTTGCTTCTCCGGCTGTCCCTCGGGGATAGCCTCCCCATCATGGTTACCATCGGTGATAATCGGAAGACCCGGCGTCCGTTTGGCCGCCCGAGTGCCAGCTGCCCTAATAAGGCACCCGTGCCGCGTGTGGCGTGACGATTCAGGAGGGGATCGCGTGAGCCGGAAGCCGAATGCCCGATTGCAACTTCTGCTTCAGAGGGCGACTGGAGGGGGAAATTAGCGGCATCGATACGCTTGATACCAGCCGATCATGGACAGCACATTGCGTGTAGCGCCTCCAATGCTTTCAGGAGGCTCGCCCGCGCCCGTCCTCGTCCGCCTGTGTCGACATTCCTCATCGAGCGTCCATCAAGGGAGAACGCGACGAACCGTCACGGCTTTCGAAGCTGAGTTGTCCCCGGTCGAGACGACATCATGGGTGGCTCTTCCGTGGGAGGATGAATCGGGTACGGGCTTTCGGTCCTTACCGGGCTGAGTCGGATCCCGTTCGGCCCGTGAATGCTCCCAGCGTGTACAGCATCACCGCACTCGCCGTCCCAGGCCCCCGGCATCCGCAACCGTATATGTGCGCAAGTCTCCGACGCTGGCCGGTATATTTTCGACGCGACAGCAGACCGACCAGATACACGCCTGACCAAGTTTCGCAGACTTGACGAGAATTTACGGTGGCGAAAACGCGCGCTGCGCACTGATCGTCGGGTCATCATGGTCCATCCTTTTCGACCCCACACTCGTCACGATGTCGCCGATCTCGTCCAGCAGGCACAACTCCCCTGAGCGGCGAAGGACGCCCAGGTAACCCGCCGCCGAGGGAACGACTGCACGAACTAACCGCCCACCGTGAAGCCGAATGCCGAGCCATAGTGGTGGGTGCGGATGCACGAGAGAGTAAACAGACGGATCCTGCATGAGCGAAACATGCCATCCCGAACAGTCGCCACCTGCGCAGGGACACAGCCCCTGCACGCAGATTCATCCGAACGGGAGAACAGATTCGGAATGTTCGCGCACTGAGCCCTTTCAACTCGCCTAACAAAAGGGTGACAGGCATCCTGCATCGCTACAGATCGTAGGCGTACATGCTGCTGATCCGAAGCCCCAGCTGAAAACGCTCACTTTTTTGGACAGGCTCAGCGCTCCGCAGGGACTTACACAGTACTGGCCTTGCTCTCTCCTGCCTGTTCGTCGGTGGAGATACGGCTGAACGTTGTCGATCTGGCAGACGACAGTAAGAACTGCTATCGGAATGACTTCAGGCGCCGCCAGCAGATGAGCGAGCAAGCGAGGCTGAGGAACGCCTCGTGGATATCGTCCCGTACTTTCCCGCGGATCCGCAGCCTGCGGAACCAGTGGAGGTCGGAGAAGGTCCGCTCGACGACCCGCAGTCGGTGCCGAGGCCGGATCCGTGGGACGCCGCGTCGGGCGATGACGGGTTCTACGCCCAGGGCCCAGGCCAGACGCCGGTACTTGTCGTGGTCGTAGCCGCGATCCCAGAGCACCGTGTCCGGGCGTCGGCGCGGCCGACCCCCGTTGCCACGGACCGGTGGGACGGCCTGGAGCAGGGGGGTGAACTGGGTGACGTCGTTGCGGTTCCCGCCGGTCAAGGTCGCGGCAAACGAAGTTCCGGTGGCATCGGTGATCAGGTGGTGCTTGCTGCCGTTCCTACCCCGGTCAACGGGGCTTCGCCCTGTCTTGGAGCCCCCTTTAACGCGCGTATGTGAGAGCCGTCGACCACGGCCCGCGAGAGGTCCAGGGCGCCGGCACCGCGGAGCCGGGCCAGAAGGGTTTCGTGCAGCGGGGCCAGACGCTGGCCTCGGTCCACTCCGCCAGGCGTCGCCAGCAAGTCATGCCCGAGCCGAAACCGAGCTCCTACGGGAGGTGTTCCTACGCGATCCCGGTGTGCAGGACGAACAGGATCCCCTGGAACACCAGCCGGTCCAGATGCCGTTTCAGCCCCGGATGACGAACCCGCCGCTCGACCTTCGGCAGGAGCGGCTCGATCACCGCCCAGAACTCATCGTTCACTTCCCACGGCTTTCGCCGACCCGCTCCGCACCCCCAGATCAAGGTTCCCAGAGCCAGCTAACCAGCCCAAAGATCATTTCGTTAGGGGTTGTAAGGGGGGTCACGACGCAGGCCGGACGGTGTGGGATTCCGGGCGGGTTGACGAACACGTCCCACCACCCTCCGCCTCGGTCCTGAGAAGGGTTCCGGCATGATCACACCGAAAGCACCGAACACGCGGTTGCGACAGATTCTGGAGGAATCCGCTTGGAGCGCCAACGACTTGGCGTGTGCCTTGCGTGTCACTGCGGCCGAGATCGGCGTCCAATTGGGCTACGATCGGACTACAGTCGCGCACTGGCTCACCGGGACCACGCCGCGTCCGCCGGTGCCCGAACTGCTCGCCGAGACCTTTACTCGGCGACTACGTCGGCCGGTGGGCGTCAGCGAACTCGGCTTCTGCGGCCCAACTGTCGTCGGCCTTGCCCGTCCGGGGCCGCCGCCATGGGTCAGCCATCCGGACCCGCAGGAAGCTGTTGCCGTCCTCCAGTCCCTTCTCGAAAGTGGCCTCGGCGCGGTTCGAAGCCCGAGCCGCGTGCCGTATCGGGTGCCCGGCATTCCTGCGGCGACTGTACCGACGCAGCGCCGGCTCCCGTCCGCATTGGCGTCCAGGGCCCGCAGGGTCGGGCAGGTCCAGGTCCATGCCCTGGCCGACCTCGTCACCGCGGCCGCGCGCCAGTACGACTGCTACGCAGGACCGCCGACCCGCTCCCTGCTCGCCTCCTACCTCGATCAGCAAGTGCTTCAATGGCTTCGCGCCCCCTCCAGTGACCGCGTGCACCGGGATCTGCTCGGACACGCCGCGTCCCTGATGCGGATAATGGCCCGTACCCACATCGACGACCGCGATCACGGACGAGCCGCCCAGTGCCTGCACCTATCGGCCCGCCTCGCCGACGAGGCCAGTAGCCCACTGCTACGGGGGCTCGCGGAACGCGACCTCGCCACTCAGGCTACCCGGCTCGGCCATCACCGGACGGGCGCCGCCCTCGCCGAGGCCGCCCTGCGCGACACCCGCATCGCGCCGCCCGGAGTCCGCGCCTACGCTCTGTCCCAACACGCGGTGTCCCTGGCTCACTTGGCGAACGCTTCAAGCGCCCACCAGGCTCTGGCCCGAGCGGAGGCACTAATCGCCGACG
Source organism: Streptomyces sp. NBC_01426 (assembly GCF_036231985.1). Classification (GTDB taxonomy): domain Bacteria; phylum Actinomycetota; class Actinomycetes; order Streptomycetales; family Streptomycetaceae; genus Streptomyces. Next base: position 431,697 of record NZ_CP109502.1, on the reverse strand, counting down.
CCGACGCCGACGGGTTCGACCGATACCCCCTGCCCGCCCTCCGCTACCAGCAGGCCCAGACTCACATCGCCCTCGGCGACCGCGCAAAGGCCCTATCGCTCCTGCAGGCCTCCCTCCGGCTGCGCCCTCCTCACGAATACCGCACTTCGCTGATCACTCGGCTGGAAATCGTGACCCTGGAACTGGAAGCCGGCCACTACCAGCTGGCCCGCTCTCTGTACAAGGAAACGCTCGCCTCACACCTGAGCCTGACCTCCTGCACCATTGACGCCACGCTCGCGAGCCTGCACAGGCGCCTCCACCTCGCGCACTACTGATTGCCAATGAGGTTGTCAAGGGACTGACACGAAAATGACCCCCGTGGTTGGGTGCTTCAGGCCGCGATCGGCTCGAAGCGGACGGTCAGTCCGAGGCTGTTGGCTTCCTTGATCATCCGCCGTATGGCGCGTTCGGGATCGCGGCGGGTGAAGTGGTCGGCGCCGAGTTCTCGGTAGGGGCCGTGGTCGTGCAGAACGTGCCAGATGGCGATGGCGAGTTTGTGCATCACGGCGACCAGGGCCGGCTTGCCTCCTCGTCTGGCAGCGATCCGCCGGAAGAAGACACCGAGGTAGAAGTCCTTCTTCCTGATCGCGACCATCGCGGCGATCCCGAGCAGGCGTTTGAGATTCTTGTTCCCCGGACGGGTGCGGCCGGATCGGTTCACCCCGGCCGACTCGTTCTGCCCGGGGCAGACCCCGATCCAGGACGCGAGACGGTGGGCTGAGGCAAACTGGGCCATGTCTCCCCCAGTCTCGGCGATGACGATCTCCGCGGCCAGACGGCCGATGCCAGGGATCGTGGCCAGATCGGCGAGGTCCCGCTCCCGATCCGCCAGCAGAGTCGAGATCGGGGCATCGAAGGCCGTGATGACGCTCTTCCAGCGGTCGATCTCGTCCAGGTAGTGCCGGACCATGAACGCATGATGACCGGTGAACTGCCCGTCCAGGGCTTCGATGAGTTCGGGGATCTTGTTTCGGGCCCGGCCGATCGCGAGGTCGGCAAGCCGGGCCGGATCCCGTTCCCCGCTGATCAGAGCCTCCAGAATGGCCCGGCCTGTTGCGCCGGCCACGTCGCTGAGGACGGAGGAGAGTTTCATCCCCGTGTCCTCGAGCTCCTTCTCGAGCCGCTGGGCTTCCCAACCCGCCGCCCGCGCCAGCTCGGTCCGCCGGCGTGTCAGGTCCCGTAGCTCGCGAATGTCGCGCTCCGGCACGAACGAGGCCATCACCATCCCCGACGCCCCGGCCCGGGCAAGGAAAGCCGCGTCACTGGGATCGGTCTTGCGGCCCCGAATCCCTTTGAGATGAGCTGGATTGACCAGCATCAGATTCAAATGCGGTTGCAACAGGTAGTAGACCGGACGCCAGTAGTCCGAGGTCGCCTCCATCACCACCTCGACCTGCCGCTCCAGCAGCCAGGCCAGCAAGCGCCGGACTTCAGCAGTCGTAGTACCGAATCGTTCGGTCTCCAAGGACCAGCTGCCAGCCCGTTTCGTGCTCGGCGTCCGTACACATGCGAGCAGGAACCGCCTGCCCAGGTCCACTCCCGCGGACCTCAGATGAAATTACCTCGTCCTTCGTATCCTGGAGCCGGGCCATCCTGTTCTCCCTCCCGCTCGAACACCCCCGTGCACGGCGGGCATCCCGGAGGGGCCAAGGGAATGGCGGAGTCTGACACGCGTGCTCCGGACGGCAGACTGACGTCGCCCTGGCAACAATCCGTGGTCCCCTGGTCGGCCCCCATCGCCATCCTGTAAAACGAGCTTGCAAGCATCGCAGGCCCATCGGCTGACCGGGACGTCCGACCCCATTTTCCCGTACCCGAGGTGATCAGCGCAGCCAATCTCGCCCACCTGTAAAACGTTCGGTGTAACTCCCGATCATGGAAGATGCATCGATGACCAGCAACAACGTGACCGAGACTGTCGAGCCGTGTGAGGCGGTGCCGTCGAAGTCCGTGGACGACCGGTTGATCGACGAGCTGGTGGGTCGGGCTCAAGCCGAGGGCCTGCAGCTGACCGGTGAGGGCGGGCTGCTCCAGCAGCTGACGAAGCGACTGCTGGAGTCCGCTCTCGAGGGCGAGATCACCGACCACCTCGGCTATGACAAGCACGATCCCGCCGGGAAGAACGGCGGCAACTCACGCAACGGCACCCGGGCCAAGACCGTGTTGACCGAGGTCGGCCCGGTTCAGATAGCCGTGCCCCGCGACCGCGAGGGCTCCTTCGAGCCGAAGATCGTCAAGAAGCGGCAGAAGCGTCTTTCCGGCGTGGACGAGATGGTCATCTCGCTTGCCGCGAAGGGTCTGACGACCGGTGAGGTCCAGGCTCACCTGGCCGAGGTCTACGGCGCCGAGGTGTCGCGCCAGACGATCTCCACGATCACTGACAAGGTCCTCGAGGGCATGGCCGAGTGGCAGAACCGGCCCCTGGACGCCGTCTATCCGGTGATCTTCATCGACGCGATCCACGTGAAGGTCCGCGACGGTGCGGTGGCCAACCGGCCCATCCATGTGGCTCTGGCCGTCACGGCCGAGGGCCGGCGGGAAATCCTCGGGCTGTGGGCCGGCGACGGCGGTGAGGGCGCCAAGCACTGGATGCACATCCTCACCGAGATCAAGAACCGAGGCGTGAACGACGTCCTCATGCTCGTCTGCGACGGGCTCAAGGGCCTGCTCGACGCGGTCGAGACCGTCTGGCCCCGCACGGTCGTGCAGACCTGCGTGGTCCACCTGCTGCGGAACTCCTTCCGCCATGCCGCCCGCCAGGACTGGGACAAGATCGCCAAGCTTCTCAAGCCCGTCTACACCGCGGCGACCGAGGAAACCGCACTCGACCGGTTCGCCGAGTTCGCCGACACCTGGTGCAAGAAGCATCCGGCGATCGTGCGGCTCTGGGAGAACGCGTGGGAAGAGTTCACCCCGTTCCCCCGCTTCGACACCGAGATCCGCCGCACCGTCTGCACGACCAACGCCATCGAGTCCGTGAACGCCCGGATCCGCCGGGCGGTCAAGGCCCGCGGCCACTTCCCCAACGAGCAGGCCGCCCTGAAGTGCGTCTACACGGCAATCATGGCCTGGACCCCACCGGCAAGGGCCAGGCCCCCTGGACCATGCGCTGGAAGACCGCACTGAACGCCTTCGACATCACCCTCGACGGCCAGCTCCCCGCAACACGTCAGCAACCCTCACAACCCCAGTTACACCGCTCATTTGACAGCCCCTCATCACCGCCCAATCCCTATGGCGCCGAACCCACCAGACCATCGCAAAACGGATCCACTACGCGAGACGCAGACAACGAGCCCTCGAACCACTCCTGTAGTACCGGCTCTCCACCAGCGCGGAGACCGCCAGCAGCCGTACAGCCTCCTGCGCGTCCGGCGACCACGTCCGCGCACTCCCCAGATCACTCACGCACGGCCAACGAGCCTGAACTCAAAGCATTTCGGATCAATACATCTCCGCGTTGTTCAGCATCCGTCATTCCGATGAGTCCCGCCGGTTATACGAACGCAAGCGAGCCGAATGAATGTTCCACATCCAGGCCGTCCTCGCCCTGGCCGCGAGAACGTCCTCGGGGCCCTCCCAGGGCTTCGGCAAAGTCGCGGGATGCCCGCCGTGCGTCGTGATCATGTGAGCCCGAGGAGGGCAAGCGGTCGCTTCGGTTTTCTTGCGTTGTATCGGAGGGCGGTGGCGATGTTGCGGTCTCCTGTGGGTCGGAGGGCGCCGATGGCGAGGTTGCGCCAGGTGGCCATGGCTTGGGGCGCGTTGCCGGTGCGGAGTTGGGAGGCGTCCTCGGCGAAGGTCACGTCCCGGATGTGGTGGAGGGCTTCGATGGTCCAGTGGCCGCGGATGAGGGCGGCGAGCTGGGCGGGGGTGGCCCGGTCGGCGGTCAGGCTGGTGACCGTGTAGATCGTCTTGATGGTGACCTTGCCGGTTTTGCGGTTCGTTCGGCGGCGCTTGAGCTGGACTGCCTGTGCCGCATGCGGGAAGAGCAGGTTGCTCACGGTGGCCGCCTTGATGCGGCGGATCTCGCCGCGGCCGTGTTCTGTCTCCCGGGTGCGGTCCTGGAGCGGGATCGCGTTCCAGGGAAGGGACTTGAGCTGTTTGCGGAGCTTCTTCTGGTTGCCCTTGACGATCACGATGTAGTGCGCGGACCGGCGGGCGACCAGGTAGTCGGCGTGCTCGCGCTGGGTGTGCATCGCGTCGCTGGTCACCACGGCGCCGGCGAGACCGGCGACGGTGTCTAGGAGCGGCTGGAAACAGGTGATCTCGTTCGTCTTTTCGCCGACGTCGAGTTGAGCAAGGACAGTACTGGCGGTGTGGTCGAGGGCGGCGAGCAGGTGGATCTTTCGGCCGTGTGCGCGGGCGGTGCCGCGCAGGCTCTTGCCGTCCACTGCGATCGCCCGCAGGGCTGTGGCCTGCGGTTCCCTTAGCTGACGGTCGGTGAGCCAGCTGCCTACGGCGCGATCGAGCGCATCAGCGTCGATCCGGACCAGGACCCGGCGGATGGTCGCCTCGCCGGGCACCTTGGGACGCGTGATCAGCGGATCGTGCCGGGCTCCCAGCGCGAGGAGTACGTCGCGCGGAGCGTCGGCGGCCCACTCGCTGATCGCCAACAGCGAGGTCGCGCCGGCCAGTACAGCGGCTGCGGCCAGGGCGAGCACGTGGACCAGGGCGTGCCGGACCCCGCGGGGGTCGCGGGTCGGGGACTTCGGTGAGGCGTTCCAGCAGGTCGGGGAGTTCGTCGAGTCCGGCCGACAGCTGGTCGCGGAGTTGGTCAAGAGCAGGCGGGATCGGTGATGATGTGGCGGCAGGCACGGTCTTCCATCGGGATTACGGGGCGTCGAGAACTCCATGATCTTGGAAGTCCGTGCCTGCTTCACGTCCGAACTGACCCACCCGCCGCAGACCATGACCAATCGGACGATCCGTCACTTTGCCGAAGCCCTGACCAACGACCGGAAACGCCGCGGGTTCCGGCTCGCGACGGAGTTCACCGCCGAGCCCGATCACCGGGGGAATCCAGGGGCGGGCGGTGCTGATCGGATCAATTCGGGATCCAGGGATAGTTCGGAGCGTTCAGCCAATTTCTCGCCACGGCACCTGAATTCAGAAGGCAGGCCCTGACTGCCCCTCAGATGTGTATGTTCTCGTGGCCGATGGGGCCACACGGACAGACGACCGAGGGAAACGGAGCGTCCGCGCCGTCCCGTGAGGGACGTTCGGAACCCTTCAGTCCCTGGGGTGCCTGCCCTGTTCGCAGCGTTTCAAAGTGGTTGCCAGGGAAACTCGAGGACTGAGTTCCGGAAGTCTCGCGCCTTGCCGGGTCCTGGGCGTTCCCCGAGGGGAGTGATGACTTGGGAGTCCGGGAGGGGGTGGCCGGGTCGGCGGAGACGCGTATCTTGTCGGAGTGTCATCGGTTGGCGTGCGGGAGAACCTTGCCTGACGGGGCGCGGTGCCGGCAGGGGGTGATCGGGTGAGGCTCCGACCGTTCCGTCGGGTGAACTGTCCGGGGTGCTCGCGATCCTCAGGTGGCGGGAGCGTGGGCCGACTGTCAGCATGCGACTGCGATCTTTCAGTGTTATGAGCTTGTTCCGCTTTCGCGGACACCTTTGGTGTGTTGGTCAGGCCGCGAGGGCGGTCTCGTATTCGGCGGGGCTGCGGTAGAAGAACGATTCGGCGAGTGCGTTGTCCCAGCACTGACCGGTGCGTCCGACCGACAGCACTATCCCCAACCCACCTGCCAAAGTGGCGAGTTCACGGCTGGTGTATTGGCAGCCGCGATCGGAATGGAAGATCACCGGGCCGGTCGGGCGGCGGGTGTGGCAGGCGGCCGTGAGGGCGTCGGCGACGAGTTCGGTGCGCAGGTGGTCGGCCGTGGCCCAGCCGACGACACGGCGGGAGGCGATGTCGATGACGGTGGCCAGGTAGAGCCAGCCCTCGTCGGTGGCGATGTAGGTGATGTCACCGCACCAGCGGGTGTCGACCGCTGTCGGGTCGGGACGAAAGTCGCGGAGGACCAGGTCAGGACGCGTGGCGGCCTGGGGGTCGGGGATGGTGGTGCGGTGCCGTCGACGACGGTGACGGCCGGCGAGTCCGGCTTGCCGCATCAGGCGGGCCACTCGCCTGCGGCCGCAGCCGGCGCCCTCGCGCTTGAGGACGGCGTGAATGCGCGGGGAACCGTAGGTCCCGCGGGACTGCTGGTGCACGGTGGTGATCCGCTCGGTCAACTCAGCGTCTCGCGCCGTGCGGGGACCAGGGACACCAGTACGGCGGGCATAGTAGGCGGTTCGGGAGACCTCGAACAGTTCACACGCCTTCTTGACGCTGTGACCTGCAGTTTTCTCCGCCTCGATGAACGGGTACACGTTCACCGGGTCTCCGTCGCGAAGAAAGCCGTCGCACGCTTGAGGACCTCCACGTCCTCCCGCAGCCTGCGATTCTCCCGCCGCAGAACCGCCAACTCCTCGCGCTCGCTGCTGGTCAGACCGTCCCGATCGCCCGCATCGACCTCGGCCTGACGCACCCAGCTCCGCACCGCGGTCTCGGTCAGGTCGAAGTCCTTGGCCACCTGACCCACCGAGCGGTCACCACGCCGGCACAGACCGACGATCTCGGCCTTGAACTCCGCCGTGAACGAGCGTCGAGGACGCACCTTCTTCTTCGCCATGCTCTCCATGATGGACATCATCCTTCCGGGGCCCAAGCCCCTGATCTCGGATGTCCGCCAAAGCGAAGCAAGCCCAGACGCCCCCATCCTCGGCCGAGAACGCGTCGTCAACGTCCTACGCCGCTCACACGCAACGAACCCCGCCCCGCCTACATAACAGCGGCCCGGTGGTTCGCCCCCATATAGACACCGGCGCAAGAGCGGCGACCAAGGAGCGGGGCAGCAGCACAGACCGACGTCGACCCGTTGTTCAGCCCTCGCACGCCTGGACCTGGTCCGCACGAGGAGACGCTCCCCATGGCTGCTCCGCCCCTGTCACTTGACTCTGGCGTCGCCCAGGCGCCCGGCCCTCACAAGGTCAGAGTCCCGGAGGCTTATTCACGGGGTTTCGTAGCCCGTTTTCCTTGATCATGAAGGCGGCCCTGCTCCGTAGGCTGATGTTTGCGAAGACGTCAGATCACCACCGGGGCAGGGCCGTTGAGGTGGGACGTTACGACAGGATTGGACGGGGATCAACTGGGCGGGCTGGTGGAGCGGGTCCATCGGGCGTTGGTGGAGGATGTGGACCGGACGGTGGTGCCGGGGCGGATGTGGGCACTGGGGCTGTACAAGTCGGTGGTGCTCGTCCTGTTCATGTTGCGGCAGAACACCGTCCAGGAGGCGGCCGCGGAGTTGTTCGGGGTCTCCCAGGCCACTGCCTCCAGGCGGTGGACGGCGCTGCTGCCGGTGGTGGAGAAAGTCCTGGCCGGTCACGTCCCGGATGCCACGAAGGTATCGGCCGGCCGGGTCGTCCTGATCGACGGCACCTTGGTGACCACCTGGGACTGGGCAAGCGAAGGCACCTTGATGTTCTCCGGCAAACACAGGGACACCGGCTTCAACCTGCAGGTCGCGGCCACTTTGTCGGGAGAACCGCTCGCGGCCTCGGCGCCCGTCCCAGGCTCACGGCACGACATGTATGCCTGGCGGCAGTCCCACTTCCCCGACGCGTTCGCCGACCGGGAGGACATCGGCGACCTGGGCTACGTCGGCTCCGGCATGCTCACCGCGAGACGCAAACCCCCAGGCCGGGAACGGCCCGCCGGAGACAAGGTCTACAACCAGAGCATCGGCAAACTCCGTGCCGCCGTCGAGCGGGCGATCGCGCACCTGAAGGACTGGAAGATCCTCGCCACCCGCTACCGCGGCCCCCTCCAAGCCTTCCCCCTCATCACCAGGACCATCACCGCCCTCACCTTCTACAAGAAAGGCTGGTAGAACCCCGTGAATAGGCCTCCAGCTCCAGCGAGGCGGTGTCGCCCGGCTCGGGGCTGTAGCCGAGGTGGAAGTTGCCGTCATAGGCGGCGGCGATGAGATCAGTGAGCCGGTCGTAGAACGTCGCTACCGGATCTGCCGGGCGCGCGGAGGTGTCGGACATGGTGACCTGCCGGTCACAGGGTGAGAAGAGGCGGGGCGGTGGCGGCCTTGTCGGCGGCCTCTGGGCCGCAGGTGGACAGAGCTCCCCGGGCGCGGCTGCGCCACGGATCGAGCGCCGCCCCGTCCGGGCTGACCCGGCCTTGGAGGAGGGTGCTTAACGCGACGGTGGCCGGTGCCAAGGCTGGACGGTGATGCGTCGTGGGGCCGGCGCGGTAGGCCTGCGTTCCAGGTGGGGATTCTCATCAAGGCCTCTGTCTGGGCGTCGTCGGTATGGACCGGTCGTCGGCCCCGTCCGGTGAATCGGGCGCTATGGGCCTCGTAGTCAGGGCCCGCGCCACCGAAGCCGGGGCCGAGGTCCCGGGCGTGAAGCGCCCGGTGACCGACAGCCAGCGCAAGGTCGCGGCCATGAACCTCTCCAGCAGGTCCACATAACGCTCCAGTTCCTCCCGTCCCTCCGACACCTTCGCCAGGTCCGCCCGCAACGCCGTCGCCGTAGCAGCGAATTCGGCACGGCGTTCCTCGATCATGGCCGCCGCCCGGCACCGCGCCGCCCGCGGCGAGCAGTCACCCTCCCGAGCCAGGATCGCCACCAGGTTGTCCTGGCCGTCCGCCGCGTCGTCACCGACCGAAGCCACATCATTGGCCCAGCCCGCGACGTCGGCCACCGCCCACCGCAGATCCCGCAACCGCTCACCCGCCCACACCACCTCCGGCAACGAGGCCTGGCCGGTGCGCTCCAACACGTCCAGCATGGGAAGCAACGTGATCGTGCGCCGTCTCAGCCGAAGGTAGTGCGCCAGCGGCAACCGGACCCCGGCACGCCGCAGTGCTGCCTCCGCCTCACAGGCATCCAGGAAATCGGTGTAATCCGCGGCGAACCGCCGCCGCCACCGGGCCGACATGCCCGGAGCGGTACGACCCCACAGCCGCGCAAGCACCACCGCCTGCGGTGCCGTCCCCGTGGATATCTCCCCACCGGTCGCGAACACCTGCCGCAAGGAAGCAGTGAATTGTTCCAACTCACCCGGGACCGTGCCCAGGCCCCGCCGGTCGATGTGGTCGTCTACCCAGCAGACGAACGCCGCCCACTGAGCGGTCAGCACCACATCCTCCGCACCGCCTTGCGGCAGCGCGCCCTGAGCCAGAACCTCCAGCCGCATCGCGGCCAAGTGCTGCTCCTGGCGGCTATTGGCTGCCAACCCGGTGTCTCGGGCCCATCGCAGCAGCAACGTGGACTCCTGCCGGTCAGGCATGGGTGCGGTCCACGAGCTGCGGCCGGGCTCGAGCGCGCAGATGATCGAGTACGGCCAGCCGGGGACGGGAATGTGCTGGTCCTTGCCCCGGCCGTATGTGTGGCACAGGATCCGCTCGGGTGAGGTGTGGGCGTCGGGCCGCAGCCAGCAGGTGATGTCGATGGCCAGCACCAGCCGGCCGTCGGCAGCGCGGGGCAGCGGCACCGCCGCCAGTGCCTGCCGCAGCCGGGCGGTGTCGACCCAGCCGCGAGCCACAACTGCGTAGAGCCCGCCATGGCCGCGGCGGTGTTCGCCCACCAGCGACAGTTCGGCCAGCGACCTCACCGGCCCGTCGCCGCACAGAACAGCATCAGCCAGCCCTCGAACAGCCCGTCCGAACGAGCGGTCAGGCAGGAGTAGAACTCGCCCCGGAAGCGTGACAGTTCCGCCAGCGGCTCTCGCCGGGCATCACGATGCAGCAGACTCATCCTCACGGCCTTCGCGCTGGACGTGTGTGTTCCTTGGTCGGAGCACATGATCCAGACGAAGGCCGCCTCTGCGTACGGCGGTTACCGAACCGAGTGATCAAGTTCGACTCACCATTCGACGCCGAACGTTAAAGATCAAGTTGAGGGCATGTGCCGCATTCACGTCGTTCGAGGCTTGCGCATGCGACGGCACAGGGCACCTGCTCAGGTTGAACTCGTAGTGTTGGCGTGATGCTGACGGGTTGTGATGCCTGCGGTATGTCATGGGGATGAGGTATGCGCAGGCGGGCGGGTACCTCAGGTTGAACTCGTAGTGTCGGTTTGGGTGATCATGGTGGGCTCCATGGTCAGCCCGGTCTGGGCGAGGCAGCCGTCGATCAGCTCGGGCCGGTACTGGATCTTCTTGAGCTTGCGCTTGATGATGCGGGTGAGACCGGCGAGGTCGGCGGCGACGAAGTTGGTGATCGACCGTTTGAGCAGGGACCAGACGCCTTCGTTGGGGTTGAGGTCGGGCGCATACTCAGGTTGAACTCGTAGTGTCGGTTTGGGTGATCATGGTGGGCTCCATGGCTCAGCCCGGTCTGGGCGAGGCAGCCGTCGATCAGCTCGGGCCGGTACTCGGATCTTCTTGAGCTTGCGCTTGATGATGCGGTTGAGACCGGCGAGGTCGGCGGCGACGAAGTTGGTGATCGACCGTTTGAGCAGGGAACCAGACGCCTTCGGTGGGGTTGAGGTCGGGCGCATAGCTGGGGAGCTGGTAGATCCGCAGCCAGTCCTTGTTCTCTTCGGCGTAGTCCGCCAGCTCCTGGCGCAGGTGGACGGACAGGTTGTCCCAGCACCACACGATCGGGGTGCCGAGCTGCTGGTGGGTGGCCGTGATGAGGTCGCGGTAGTCCTGCCAGGAGAAGCTCTTGGGCTCATTCTTACGGCCGTGGTAGACGTGCAGCTTGTAGAAGAAGTGGGTGCGGTGGCCGGGCCGGTAGCAGCTGACGCCGGCGATGTTCACGCGTCCGCGGCCCCGGCCCCGCACCGTGGGGCGTCGGCCGCGTGGTGCCCAGGTGCGTCCCCGCGGCGGGCTCAGGGCCTGTCCTGCCTCGTCTTCGAAGCAGATGTGGGCACCCAGGTCCGCCGCCGCTCTTTTACCTCCGGCCACACCTGCTCTTTCCACACCTCGATGGAGGCCTCGTCCCGCTCGACGGCCCGACGCACCGGGACCTGGCAGCTCCAGCCGTGCCGGCGCAGCAGCTTCCACACCCCCTGCACCGTATAGCCGACATGGAACATCCGGCCGATCAGCAGCTTGATCCGCTTCAGCGTCCACCGCTGGTCGTCCTCGAAACCATGCACCAGCGGACCCCGCGCCAGCTCCGCCTCCAGCCTGGCCCACTGCCCCGCGGACAGCCTCTCCACCGACACCGGCCCCCTCGAGCGCAGGGCCTCCACCCCGCCCGACTCCCACACCCGCCGCCACCGCAACACCGAGCGATCGGACACCCTCAGCTCCCGGGCGATCTTGACCGTGGTCTCCCCACGTGCGAACCACTCGGCCGCCTCCAGCCTCAACCGCTCACGCGCCGCCTGCTCCTCGGGCGTACACCCGCCCGCCTGCGCATACCTCATCCCCATGACATACCGCAGGCATCACAACCCGTCAGCAGCCACGCCGACACTACGAGTTCAACCTGAGTACCGCGACCTCATCACGGCCACCCACCAGCAGCTCGGCACCCCGATCGTGTGGTGCTGGGACAACCTGTCCGTCCACCTGCGCCAGGAGCTGGCGGACTACGCCGAAGAGAACAAGGACTGGCTGCGGATCTACCAGCTCCCCAGCTATGCGCCCGACCTCAACCCCACCGAAGGCGTCTGGTCTCTGCTCAAACGGTCGATCACCAACTTCGTCGCCGCCGACCTCGCCGGTCTCACCCGCATCATCAAGCGCAAGCTCAAGAAGATCCAGTACCGGCCCGAGCTGATCGACGGCTGCCTCGCCCAGACCGGGCTGACCATGGAGCCCACCATGATCACCCAAACCGACACTACGAGTTCAACCTGAAGTGCCTTTGGCCCCTTTTACCGAAGGGCCAAAGTCCCCAATATGAAGAAAGGTGGAACCGATCTCCATTTCGGATGGTCCACCGATCATCGTCAATCCGTGTCGGCGAGGGCAATCTGACGATTCTTAGGCCAATTTAAGAGTTCGTTACGTCGATCCTAAGTCGTAACGGTGACAATGTGATCATGAACTCGACGGCGGAAATTCATGGAGCACCGGTGGACGCAATGCAGCAGGAGAACCGGCGCACCGTTCTCATCGCGGACCCCGAACCCGTCTTCCGTGCCGAGCTGCGCCGCGTCCTGGAAGAGGAGCTGGGCCGCTACGACGTGGTCGCCGAAGCCGGCATCCCGGCCGAGGTGACGCGGCTGCTGCGCAGCACGGAACCCGAACTCGTGCTCATGGACCTCGCCCTGGCTCGCTCCCTTGGGCTGCGCGTGGACCGGCTCGGCGGTCTCCTGCCGCGCCCGCCCAAGGTCGTCCTGCTCACCGGGGGCGGCGGTCACGAGGGGCTCGACGAGGCGCTCGACGCGGGCGCCCGCGGCTTCGTCACGCGCGACCTGGACGCCGGGCTGCTGGGCGCGGTGCTGTGCCACGTCCTGGCCGACGGCTGCGCCATCGCCCCCGAGGTGTTCGGCGGACTCATGGATCGGCCGTCCGGCTGTCAGGCGCAGTTCGCCCGCTCCCACCACCGGGTCCGGCTGCTCAACGACAGCGAACGGCAGGTGCTGCGGCTGCTGGGGCACGGATTCGAGAACGCGCAGATCGCAGAGGAACTCCACCTGTCCCGGGCCAGCGTGAAGACGTACGTCTCCCGGCTGCTCGGCAAACTGCACCTGGACAACCGGACGCAGGCCGCCCTGGTCGCGAACGAAACCGGGTTGGCGGGGCGCGCGAGCCCGTGAGTATCCTGCCCTAACAGCATGTATCCATACATGTCAGGATAAGAGCGGTAGTGGGCGATAGCCGACCGGTCCGAGGAATCCACGACGATCGTCTTGGGCGTCGGCGGGCGTTGTCACATGAGGATTTTTAGCGGTAGCTCTCCAGGGTGACGATGGCTCGGGCTGCTTGGGTGAGCCAGTTGAACCGCCCTGGGTTTGATGGAGATCATCAAGACCCGGAAGGATGCCGATCGTGGCTGCTCCCCGTAAGTACCCCGATGAACTGCGTGAACGCGCGACGCGTCTGGCGGTCGGGGCCCGCAAGGACCGGGTCGGTCGGGCCGGAGCGCTCAAGCGCATCGCCGACCAGCTGGACGTGCACCCCGAGGCTTTGCGGGGGTGGGTGAAACGGGCCGAAGTCGACGAGGGCCTCGCGCCCGGGACCACCAGCGCCGAGGCCGTCCGGATCGCGGAGCTGGAGCGGGAGGTGAAGGAACTGCGGCGGGCGAACGCGATATTGAGGTCTGCCTCGGCTTTCTTCGCCGCGGAGCTGGACCGTCCACTGCGATGAAGGTCGCCTACATCGACCAGCACAAGGAACAGTTCGGCGTCCAGCCGATCTGCGACGTCCTCGCCGAGACGGACGCGCCGATCGCGCCGAGCACCCACTACGCCGCCCACACCCGTCCGCCGTCGGCCCCGCAGCCGGCGCGATGAGCACCTGGCGGCCATGTGGATGGCGTCGGATATGAGGGAGGTTTTCATGTGTTCGGCGGTTGCCCAGCCGATGACGGCTTTGGTGTGGCAGTTCGCGTTGTGCGCCGCTGGTATCGCTCCAGCACCCCAGGCAGCTGCTCGCGAAAGGTGTGGCGGCAGCCGCGGGTCGGACACACCAGACGTCGAACCCGGACGCGTGCCACGACCCGCCGACCGTCGATCGGCAGGTCGGCGACTGTCCGCCAGTGATAGCCGTGCACCCGCCCCGACAACACCCCGCACACCGGGCAGACCGCGGTCGATCCCTGAGTCCGCCCCTCACGACCACGCGCTCACCCTCGTCGACCATATCCTCGATGACCAGCGGGTATATCCCCGAAAACACCGTCGCCACCAGCTCGTTGAGACTCTCCACGCTCACATCAACGACCTACACCACTCTGCGTCACCACCCAATGTGAGACAGGGCCGTTGACCGTACAGACCCGGTCAGAGCCGGGGCAGCGGGGAGCGGCAGAAGCCGTGCGGGAGCCAGGGCGCGGCGGGTGAGGTGAAGGCCGTCGTGGCGGCGGCGAGCGCGCCCGGGGCGTGCTCACGAACCCGGCCCGCGGCGGCCAGTTCGGTCAGGCTGGTGCCGCCCAGGTAGGCCGAGTCGAGGGCGCTGGCGTCCAGGGAGAGGTCGGGGGCGTCGTAGGTACGAGCGCACACCGCGCCGGAGGCGTCGCCGGTGAGCCGCCAGCGGCCCCGGTTCCAGGCGCGAGGGCGTCGTCGAGGTCGAGAACGAGGTCGACCGGGGCCGCGTAGGAACGGGCGGTCAGCGCGATCGGGGCGTCGGCGACGCGCGCGTAGAGGCTGTCGAGCACAGTCGGGGCACAGTGCCGCACGTCGGAGACGAGGTGGAACAGGGCGTCGTCCACGGGGCGGTTGGGGGCCACGACGCGCGAGATGAGGTCGGTGTCGAGGAGGAAGCGCCACAGGGCGGCGTAGGCGCGCGGGTCGGTGGCCTCGACGTCGCGGACGCGGACGGTCCCCTCGGCGGTGTTCGCGGCCGACCAGGCGACGCTCACGGGCGATCCGCAGGGCCCGTCGCCCTGCCGAACGCCAGCATCAGTACGGCCCATAGGCGGCCGGTTACCTGGCCGACAGCACCACGCTCACCACCGGGACGAAGTTCTCCGCGACCGGCAGCGCGGGCACCGCCATGGGTCCCCACCTGCTCGGCAGCAACGTGGCGACGGGGGTGACGTTCAAGCGGGAAGAGCCCGCAACCACACCAGGAGGTCTATTTACGGGGGTCACCAGCCCTTTCTGAAGAAGGTGAGGGCGGTGACGGTCGTGGCGACGGTGGGGAATCGGGTGGGGGGCCGCGGTAGCGGGTGGCGAGGATCTTCCAGTCCTTCAGGTGGGCGATGGCGCGTTCGACGTCGGCACGGAGGGTGCTGACTGACTGGTTGGCCTCCTTGTCGCCTGCGCAATGGCTCCTGCCAGGCGGTTTGTGCCGCCCGGTACGTACCTCGGTGCCGATGTAGCCGAGGTCTTCGAGCTTGTCGCGGTCGGCGAACACTTGGGGAAAGCGGGACTGACGCCAGGCGAAGGCGTCATGCCGGCTGCCCGGCAGCGGGAGCGAGACGGCGAGCAGGTCCCGGGCCAGGGTCGCGGCGATCTGGAGGTTGAAGCCGGTGTCGCGGTGCTTGCCCGAAAACATCGCGGTGCACTCGCTCTTCCAGTCACATGTGGTCACCAGCGTGCCGTCGACGAGCACGACCCGCCCGGCGGAGGCCTCGGCCGGGTCGGGAACATGCCTGGTCAGCACCTTTCCCACCACGGAAAGCAGCGTGTTCCAGCGGCGTGAGACGGTCGCCTGGGAGATCCCGAAGAGCTCGGCCGCCGCTTCCTGGACAGGGTTCTTCCTCAGCAGGAACAGCACCAGCACTACCGACTTGTGCAAGCCCAGCGCCCGCAGCCGCTCAGGAGACGGGCCGTCCGGCACGGCCTGCAGTTCGGCATAGACACGGGCCACCAGCACATCCAGGTAATCCGCGTCCAGCCCTGTCGTAACGCTCCAGCCCAACGGCCCTGCCCCGGTAGAGATCTGACGTCGTCACAAACGTCACGCTACCGAGCAGGGCCGCCTCCGTGATCAACGACAACCATCCCAAGAACCTCGTAAATAGACCTCCCGGTGTCTCTGGACCTCGGGACCATACGACTGGTCCGTCCGACCCACCAGCAACGTAGGACCCGCTGACCGGACGGGGCCCAACAGGAAAGCTGAAGACGCCGCATCGCCTCGTCTTGAGCATCGGCCACCACCGGCTTCGCCGGTGCAACCACATGGGCGTGCACGTCGACTTGCGGACGGCCGTGGTCACCACGTCGCTCGCGGGCCGTTAAGCGTCAGCCCGCGAACCAGCCGCCGTCGACTGACATGATCGCACCATTGATGTGTGACGCAGCAGCGGACGCCAGGAAGACCGCGACTGAGCATTTTCAGCGGTGAGTCTCCAGGGTGAGGATGGTTTTGGCGATTGACGTGAGTTTGTTTGGGCTGGTTCGGGCTTTCCGGAGGATGCGCCAGGTCTTGATCCGGGCGATGGCTCTCTCGACGGGCCAGCGGAGGCGGGAGTGTGCCCGGTTGACGGCTCTATGTCCGGTGGTGAGGTCTTTCCCGGGCTTGCGGCGGTGGGGAACGGCGACGATGTCGCCGGCTCCCTGGTAGGCCTTGTCCGCGAGGACAGGGATGCCGAGGCGGACGCAGGTCGTGATGATCCGGTGCCGGCGTGCCGCGGTGAGATCGTGGACGCGGCCGGCCAGCGCCGGTGAGATCCAGACCAGGGTTCCGTCCGGGGCTGTGATGACCTGCAGGTTCACGCCGTGACGGCGGTGCTTGCCGGAGTAGTCGGCGCGGCTGTCGCCGACCCGGTCGCATTCGGCGAGAGTCCCGTCGAGCAGGACGTACCGGGCGGCCGCGGTTCTCAGGACCGCGGTCAGGCCCGGTGCCCGGCCGGCCAGGAGTGTGACGACGGAGTGGACGTAGGCGTGGACGGTGCCCACGCTGATCCCGAAACCGGCGGCGATCTGGTGAAGGGTGTCGTTCTTGCGCAGGTACACCAGTGCGGCCGGGGTCCGGCTCGAGGGCGGCAGCTTGCACCTGCGGCCACCCTCCCGGGTGACGATCAGCATCGTCACCCACTCCACGAGGGCATGCGGGACATCCAGCACGGCACGATAGGAACCAACGGAGCCCCCAGGCTGAAGAGTTGAGCGTAGACACCTTGCTCAACACCCCGGGGGCTCCGCCCGTTTCACAGCCGCCCTCACGCCACCCGATTCATACCGTTCGTCGTGGGCCGTTTCGGTCATTCGTAGGATCGGAGCACCCAGGGGTGCTGGGTATGGCTGTCACCCGATAGCCGATGATGTGGCTTCCACTGATTGGCCGCCCGGCACCCGCCACGACTCGGCCGCTAATTGGGATACGCGAACTGAATCGCTCGTATGGATGCGTCGGCGAGGTCCTCTGCTGGGACACAACACCACGTCGGAGGAGGATCGGTGCCGGAATTGTGGGCCGGGACGGATGCGGGGAAGGCCGAGCACCACTGCACGGTCATCGACGCCAACGGGACGACGTTGCTGTCGCGGCGTGTGCCGAACAACGAGGCTGAACTGCTCGAACTCCTTGGTGACGTATTGGGGATAGCCGACGGTGGCCCGGTCACCTGGGCCGTCGACCTGAACGCTGGCGGGGCCTCCTTGTGGATCGCGCTGCTGGTCAACCACGGCCAGAAGCTGCTCTACATCCCCGGCCGGACCGTACACCACGCCTCAGCGGCCTATCGGGGCAGCGGGAAGACGGACGCGAAGGACGCGTTCATCATCGCCGACACCGCCCGCATGCGCCGTGATCTGCAGCCTCTGCAGGAGCTCGGTGAGATCGCAGTAGACCTGCCGATTCTGACCGCGCGCCGGATCGACCTCGCGGCCGACCGCACTCGCGCGATCAACCGCCTCCGCGCGCAGTTGCTGGAGTACTTCCCCGCTCTGGAGCGTGCCTTCGATCTGAGCACCTCCAAGAGCGCGCTGATTCTGCTGGCCAGCTACCAAACCCCGGCAGCCCTGCGAAGGATCGGCCGGTCACGGCTCACGACCTGGTTGAAGAACCACGGCGTGCGCACCAGCACCGCTGCCAGGAGCACGGCCGAGGCCGCGGTGACCGCCGGAGAAGCCCAGTTCACCGTCGTTCCCGGGGAAAGGACCTGCGCGCGGATGGTCCACACGCTGGCCGCGGCGGTGACGGCCCTTGACGAGGAAATCTCGGAGCTCGAAGCCCAGATCGAGGCCCGGTTCAGGGAGCATCCCGACGCAGAGGTGATCACCAACATACCCGGCATCGGCATGACGCTGGGCTCCGAGTTCATCGCCGCTACCGGTGGAGACATGTCTGTGTTCGGTAGCTCCGACCGGCTCGCCGGTGTGGCCGGCCTGGCCCCGGTCCCCCGTGACTCGGGCAAGGTCAGCGGTAACCTCCGCAGGCCCCGGCGCTACAGCAGGCGACCGCTGCGAATGTTCTATCTCTCTGCCCAGGTCGCCACCGTGTGTTGCCCTGAATCGAAGCGGTACTACCAGCGCAAACGCGCGGAGGGAAAGTCCCACAAGTAAGCCGTCCTGGCCCTCGCCCGGCGCCGCCTGAATGTGCTCTGGGCCCTCCTGCGCGACCACAAGCTCTTCGAGACCGCTGCGGCCCGCGCAGGCGCGACAGCGATATGACCCGACCACAGCGGGTCACTACCGCCGCTTGACAACACCATTGGGAATCAGTGGCCAAACTGAAAATGCTCACTGCTTCGAGACCGCCAAGTCCTGAGCTTGTTCCGCTTTCGCGGACACCTTTGGTGTGTTGGTCAGGCCGCGAGGGCGGTCTCGTATTCGGCGGGGCTGCGGTAGCCGAGGCTGCCGTGGAGCCGGTGCAAGTTGTACCAACTCTCGATCCACTCGAATATCGCGGTGTGGGCGGCGGCCCGGCTGGGCCAGGGCCGGCTGTCGCCGAGCTCGTTCTTCAGGGTGGAGAAGAACGATTCGGCGAGTGCGTTGTCCCAGCACTGACCGGTGCGTCCGACCGACAGCATTGTCCCCAACCCACCTGCCAAAGTGGCGAGTTCACGGCTGGTGTATTGGCAGCCGCGATCGGAATGGAAGATCACCGGGCCGGTCGGGCGGCGGGTGTGGCAGGCGGCCGTGAGGGCGTCGGCGACGAGTTCGGTGCGCAGGTGGTCGGCCGTGGCCCAGCCGACGACACGGCGGGAGGCGATGTCGATGACGGTGGCCAGGTAGAGCCAGCCCTCGTCGGTGGCGATGTAGGTGATGTCACCGCACCAGCGGGTGTCGACCGCTGTCGGGTCGGGACGAAAGTCGCGGAGGACCAGGTCAGGACGCGTGGCGGCCTGGGGGTCGGGGATGGTGGTGCGGTGCCGTCGACGACGGTGACGGCCGGCGAGTCCGGCTTGCCGCATCAGGCGGGCCACTCGCCTGCGGCCGCAGCCGGCGCCCTCGCGCTTGAGGACGGCGTGAATGCGCGGGGAACCGTAGGTCCCGCGGGACTGCTGGTGCACGGTGGTGATCCGCTCGGTCAACTCAGCGTCTCGCGCCGTGCGGGGACCAGGGACACCAGTACGGCGGGCATAGTAGGCGGTTCGGGAGACCTCGAACAGTTCACACGCCTTCTTGACGCTGTGACCTGCAGTTTTCTCCGCCTCGATGAACGGGTACACGTTCACCGGGTCTCCGTCGCGAAGAAAGCCGTCGCACGCTTGAGGACCTCCACGTCCTCCCGCAGCCTGCGATTCTCCCGCCGCAGAACCGCCAACTCCTCGCGCTCGCTGCTGGTCAGACCGTCCCGATCGCCCGCATCGACCTCGGCCTGACGCACCCAGCTCCGCACCGCGGTCTCGGTCAGGTCGAAGTCCTTGGCCACCTGACCCACCGAGCGGTCACCACGCCGGCACAGACCGACGATCTCGGCCTTGAACTCCGCCGTGAACGAGCGTCGAGGACGCACCTTCTTCTTCGCCATGCTCTCCATGATGGACATCATCCTTACCGGGGCCCAAGCCCCTGATCTCGGATGTCCGCCAAAGCGAAGCAAGCCCAGTCCGACTGCGGCCTGGACCAGTACGAGGTCCGCCACTGGGATCCCTGGCCAGGGGCGTTTCAAAGTCCTGATGATCATGTGAGTCGGCAGGTCACGGCCGTGTGAGTAGTCCGAGCCGGCCCGTCACGGATACAACGAAGCTCCGGTTGAACGGGGTGACCTTCCCAAGTCGCCCTGAACCGCCGGAGCTTCGATGTGCCGTCAGTCTGCCACCGTATGTCTCGTCAAGTCGCCTGCTCTGGAGGGCGTGGCGGGGCTCTCGCTGATGCAACGGCTGTGAGTGCTGCCCGATCCGCGCCGACGGCGCGGAGTGCGCCACCCGTTCGTGGCGGTGCTGCTGGTTGCCGCCTCGGCTGTGATCGCCGGCGCTCGCTCGTATGCGGCGATCGGCCAGTGGTCCGCGAGTGCTCCGCAGCACACGCTGGCCCGGCTCGGTGCCCGCCTGACGGGCGTGCTCGGGGTGCGTGTCGCGCCGAGCGGCGCCACGATCCGGCGGGTCATCGGCCTGGTCTGCCCGGGCGGCCTGGCCGACCTGACCGGTGCCTGTCCCGGCGGCGCGGACTCGGTGGCCGTGGACGGCAAGGCCGCCCGCAGCTCCCGGCACGGCCAGACCCCGCCGCCCACCTTCTGGCCGCGATGACCGGCGACGGCCGCACCGTCACCCAGCTGCGAGTTCCCGACAAGACCAACGAAATCACGTGCTTTTCCGCCCTGCTGAAGCCCTACGACCTGACCGGCGTCACCGTCACGGCCGACGCCCTCCACACGCAGCGCGACCACGCGCGTTACCTGGTGGAAGAGAAGAACGCGCACTACCTGCTGGTGGTCAAGGCCAACCAGCCAGGACTGCACCGAGGGCTCCGCGCGCTGCCATGGAAGGAGGTCACCGCCCGCCGCTACGACCGCGAGGTGAGCCATGGCCGCAAGGAGACCCGTGTGACCAGGGTCCTCACCATCACCGGCCTCGGTCTGGACTTCCCTCACGCCGTCCAGGCCATGCGAGTCCTGCGCCACCGCACCAACCTCAAGAGCGGAAAGTGCAGCCGCCAGACCATCTACGCGATCACGGACCTGACCTCACAGCAAGCCTCGCCCCAGCGGCTCAGCCGGCTCGCCAGGTCACAGTGGACCATCGAGAACCGGCTCCACTTCGTCCGCGACACCACCTTCGGAGAGGATGCCTCCAAGATCCGCACCGGCCACGGGCCCGAGAATATGGCCGCCTTGCGCAACCTGGCGATCAACACCCTCCGGCAGCACGGGCACCGCAACATCGCCGCCGGCCTCCGCCACGCCTCCTACGACCCGTTCAACCGGCCGCTGGACCTGCTGAACATCCCCTGACCAGCAGATCTACGTGAGGACCCCGACTTTGAAAAGCCCCTGCCTCCAGGCCTTCGACATTGCCTTCGACGGACGCCTCACCAACAACCGAATCTGACCTACAAACCGACCACGGTTACACCGTCTACTGGACAGACCCTCAGGCATCCGAGAGGGGACGGTCATCCTCCCGCCTCGCTTCGGTCGTCGGCGTGTCCGATCAGGGGTCGGGACCGGATGGGCCGTTGCGGGGCAAGGGCGTGATGCCTCTGCCCGGTCGTGTACGCGCAGGAACATGGACGGTATGTACGG
The DNA here is from genome assembly GCF_036231985.1 of Streptomyces sp. NBC_01426. Lineage (GTDB taxonomy): Bacteria > Actinomycetota > Actinomycetes > Streptomycetales > Streptomycetaceae > Streptomyces. The sequence goes on along the minus strand of NZ_CP109502.1, from coordinate 410,409 downwards.
AGTGTGACTGTCACGATTGCTCCCGTCGTCGGCCTCTCAAGGCCCGCCGGGCAAAGAGAGTGGTGAGGCAGGGGGAGCCGAAGTAGACGGGGAATCGGCCCATCCGGTAGTAGGGACAGGCGGGCCAAGAGCCGTCCGGTTGCTGCAAACGGGCAAGGAGCATTCTTCCCTCGTCTTGCCCCACGTTCAGTGCAAGGTTGTCTGCGGCAAGAGTTCTGAGCGCGAGGTCCAGTGCGGTGCCGGGTTGGTCGGCGAGGGCCCAGGTTTGGGTATCGATCTCGCGTTCTTGGACGGCATGGCGCAAGGGGGTGGTGAGCATTCGGCTGTGCTGCGGGAACCGTGCACAGATTCTGGAAGCGGCATAGAGGAAGGCGTCCGGTGACGGGTAGTAGCGCGTGCCGTGCATGTAGCGCCGGGAGACCAGATGGTCGCGGAGATAGCGCATCGAAGCTGTGATGACGGCTTCGTCGTCGCCAGCGATGTATTGATGGTTCAGATGAAGGGTGTAGAGGGCGTTGGCGCAGGCGACCGCGTCGTGTTTGCGGCCGCGAGGCAGGGCATTGGGCTCAACGCCGTCCTCCCAGTAGACCATCAGGACGTGCTGGTAAGAATGTTCGTCGCCCCGGCCGTCGGCACGCACGCGGCAGTCTGCGGGGGCAGGGGCGGCGGCTCGCAGGAGTTCACTTACCCCTTGTTGAAGGTCTGCGGCCGAGAGCAGGCCGTGCTCGTAGAGGGCGCCGGTCGCGATCGCCGTGCAATCTGTGTCGGCGGAGAATCGACTGGTGCGGGGGAAGAAGCGGAAGCGCCCTTGCCATCGGCAGTCCTCGACTTGGGGGGCGAGTCGGGCGACCAGCTTCTGTGCCAGAGGACCGGCGGGCGGCAGGACGAGCATCAAGGCCACCATCGCTGAGAACGCCTCGCCTGCCAAATCGAACCCAGGGTCCTCGAAACGCCGGCGAAGCAGTGCGCGGGCCTCGGTGCCGGTGAAGTGGGGTTCGAAGTGGGGGGTGAAGGAGAGCCACGCTGCGGGTGGGCCGCTCTCCTCCAGGCAATACTCAGGTTGAACTCGTAGTGTCGGTTTGGGTGATCATGGTGGGCTCCATGGTCAGCCCGGTCTGGGCGAGGCAGCCGTCGATCAGCTCGGGCCGGTACTGGATCTTCTTGAGCTTGCGCTTGATGATGCGGTTGAGACCGGCGAGGTCGGCGGCGACGAAGTTGGTGATCGACCGTTTGAGCAGGGACCAGACGCCTTCGGTGGGGTTGAGGTCGGGCGCATAGCTGGGGAGCTGGTAGATCCGCAGCCAGTCCTTGTTCTCTTCGGCGTAGTCCGCCAGCTCCTGGCGCAGGTGGACGGACAGGTTGTCCCAGCACCACACGATCGGGGTGCCGAGCTGCTGGTGGGTGGCCGTGATGAGGTCGCGGTAGTCCTGCCAGGAGAAGCTCTTGGGCTCATTCTTACGGCCGTGGTAGACGTGCAGCTTGTAGAAGAAGTGGGTGCGGTGGCCGGGCCGGTAGCAGCTGACGCCGGCGATGTTCACGCGTCCGCGGCCCCGGCCCCGCACCCGCACCGTGGGGCGTCGGCCGCGTGGTGCCCAGGTGCGTCCCCGCGGCGGGCTCAGGGCCTGTCCTGCCTCGTCTTCGAAGCAGATGTGGGCACCCAGGTCCGCCGCCGCTCTTTTACCTCCGGCCACACCTGCTCTTTCCACACCTCGATGGAGGCCTCGTCCCGCTCGACGGCCCGACGCACCGGGACCTGGCAGCTCCAGCCGTGCCGGCGCAGCAGCTTCCACACCCCCTGCACCGTATAGCCGACATGGAACATCCGGCCGATCAGCAGCTTGATCCGCTTCAGCGTCCACCGCTGGTCGTCCTCGAAACCATGCACCAGCGGACCCCGCGCCAGCTCCGCCTCCAGCCTGGCCCACTGCCCCGCGGACAGCCTCTCCACCGACACCGGCCCCCTGGAGCGCAGGGCCTCCACCCCGCCCGACTCCCACACCCGCCGCCACCGCAACACCGAGCGATCGGACACCCTCAGCTCCCGGGCGATCTTGACCGTGGTCTCCCCACGTGCGAACCACTCGGCCGCCTCCAGCCTCAACCGCTCACGCGCCGCCTGCTCCTCGGGCGTACACCCGCCCGCCTGCGCATACCTCATCCCCATGACATACCGCAGGCATCACAACCCGTCAGCAGCCACGCCGACACTACGAGTTCAACCTGAGTAGCAACAGGATACTTACTAACCCTCAGGATTTCTGGCGCATCACACTAGGCCGCTGAATTACGCGGAACGCAGGCCCTCCGCCCGTTCCTACACCTGGACTCCGAGGTGGAGGGGAGCGCCGCGGGCACGCCTCGGATACGTGTACGAGCCCGCCTTTTTGAATGTCTTAAACGAGTGGCCGTCACCCACTATCATCCCCCTGATCAAATTCAGCGGGATGCTGATCCGCATGTCCGTGTCAGTGAAACCAACGTCTGCGAGAGTGGACCCGGTATCTATTTGAACGACGGAAAATTCACCTTCCACAAGTTCCGGGAACTGCGCCCCCGCCTTGATGGTGATTTCTCCATTCGGCACGACTGTAGGGGTCCCGGGGTGCTGCTCCGGCGATACTTTCACGATCTTCACGTCATGCCCGGAGTTGTTCCGGATAGAGACCTGAATTGGCTTTTCTCGGCGCTTTGCTGTGTCGACAGTTTCAATCCTCTCCATGCCAGAGAGGAAGGACTGAACCTTGTCCCTCTTCCTTTCGCCGCAATACCTAGATACCTGCCTGGCCACATTATTCAGATTCTCAAAGTATTTTTTGCCTTGATCGCGTACCTTGTCATAGTCGTGGACTACGCCACTAACGACCATCTTCGCGCAAAAGCTGCTTTCCTGTTCCAGGATTTTTGCTATCCCGGACATTGAGTGATCAACCCCCAAGCGGTCAGAATCTTTCGAGAATGAATAGCTGATTGCGCGCTTGATTTGCGTATCTATCTCTCCAAAAAACTCCATGATGTTTCCGTAAGTGACTGCCTCGTGCAAATGCTTCCAATCATTCCCGTCATAGGGTTCAACCGGAGCCCCACTCCAGGCATTCGCTCGACTGTAATCCACTTGCCAAGCGTTTATCAGCGGCTTCGTATCCCCGTATCTATCCTTCAAGTATGCCAAAGCCGCCTCCTCGGCATTTCGCGTGCCCTTTGCCGCATTGTAGAGTTTGTGCCCTCTTCTGCCCCACCCTATGTTCGAAATCTTGGGGATCGACCTTCCGGTCATGATATCCGTTTGGAAGTCTGTGATTATGTTGTCCACCCATCCAAAGGCGGAGAGAAGGCCGTCACAGATGGCCTTTGTTGCCGCAGTGTCGATTTCACACATCTTTTGGATATTGAAAACGATCATGCCCGCCCATGCGGATGCATCACTAAGCTTGGTGGGTAGGCCTGCGTGGCTGGCGCTCGGAGTCCAGCGTATCTCCCACTTTCCCGCCTTTGCCGCCGGCTGGAATTGCGCCAAGGAAATGGTCATACTGCCCGCCCCCGTATTCAGAGCGTTAGCCAGGGGTTCCCCAAAAAATTCAGGGCCAAATGCGATCTTCGCATCAGGTGGGAGGCCGGCGCCCAATTTGCTGTCGCCCCATTTCATCAAAAGCCTATCTCCTGAGTTCTTGAGAGGCGGATCCTTGTCCAAACGGGTCTTGGCATCCAATGTTGCATCAGTGCTCCAAGGTGGAGTCGGAGCGCCGCTGGCGCTGGGTAGCCCGAAGGCGCCGGTAGATGGTTCGGGTCCCAGCAGCCAGTCCGAAAGCCAGGCGTCATGCCCTCTGGGGGCAGCCGTAGCACCGAGGGTGCCGCCTCGGGGGGGCCGATGCAGCAGACCTGCTTGGCGTACGGCGGCGCTGAGGCCGTACGGGGCAGTGGTCCCGGGCTCCGCTGTCCGTGGGGTAGGGGCGGGCGGTGGCAGCCGCTGTCCCTCGGTCTCGGTGCGTGGTGTGAGGGAGCCTACGCCGCTGCCCTGGGCATAGAGGATGAGGAGGATTTGCTGCAATCGTGACAGGCCAGCAGGGTCCTGGGGTCGGCTGTTCCTCTGGGTCTGCTGCAGGAGGCGTGCAGCCTCCCGGCTCTCTTTGCGTTTGCCCCTTGTTTGGCCGCCGGGGTGACCCGCGAGATTCACGTACTGCTGGCGCTGCCAGTCTCCTCTGGGCATGACTATCTCCCAAGTGATATCGAGTTGCTCATATTGATCGGAAACTCATTGGGTTGGTTGAGGGTGTAGCGGACGTGGGTGCCGCCGAAGTAGCCACGGACGATGTGGGGCTGGTGTTGTCGACAGCGGAAGAACCCGCGTGTTTCGGCGGCGAGTTCGGCCTGGTTTCTGGCCCGGTGGGTGTGGGGCAGGCTGCGTTTGAGGTCGGCGCTGACCAGCTCGTCCGGGTTCAGCTCGGGTGAGTACGAGGGCAGGAAGTGCAGCTCGATCTCGTCGTCGTGCTCTGCGAGCCACGCCCGCACGGCCTTCTCTTGCGGGCGTCGCTGCCGTGCCACAGTGCGCGCCAGTGCGCAGGGTCGATGTTGAGGAGCTTGGAGCCCCCCTTGGCGGGCTTGTCGTCGCTGACCTCGCCCTTGCCCTTACGGAGGTCGCGCGGGGCCTTGTGGCCCTGCCAGACGATGACGGCGACCCGCGTCGTGGGGGAGACGCTTCGGCACTCGTCGTGGACGCTGCGCGCACGGCGGACGAGTCCGTCGAAGTCGGTCGGCGAGCTGCCCATGCCGGGGACCAGGACGCAGACGTGCGTGGCGGTCTCGATGTCGCCGAGCGCGACGGACATGCGCCCCACGCCCTCGAACTCCGGCTCGTAGGACAAGACGTGGCACGGCAGGCCCGCCGCCTCGGCCAAAGCCCTGCCGAGCTGCTCGGCGTTGACCTTCTTCAGGTCCACCGGCGCCGCCGCCGGGGTGGTGCCGAGCAGCTGGGACATCTGCTGCAGGGGATTGCGGTCGCCGCCCTGGAGTGCATCGGTGAGGGCGGACACGGCGCTCTCCAATCTCGCTGCGGGAAACCGGACCATGGTCGCGCCGCCCGCGGCTGCGGCCGGCCGGCCGAGGCCCGCGGCGAGGTTTCGCCGGTTGGCTCTGTCCACGCCGGCGAAGTCGTGCAGCAGGACCTCGTCCAGGGCTACCGCCATCACCGGCTCGACGTCCTCGGCCGGGGGCGCGCTGCGCTCCACCTCGGCGAGCGCGCCGCCCGGATACGCCCAGGGGCACAGGGCCACCGCCGTCCCCGGCGGCACGACACCACCCTGCGCGACGAGATCGTCCTGCAGGGTCGTCGGCGCCGACGGCTGGACGGGCCTGCGCTCCCAGACCGGGGACGGCTGCGCATCGGCGTACTGGTCGTGGGTCATGTCGGGGCAGTCCTAGCTTCTCGTGGCGTCGCAGGACGTCGGAGCGGTCGGGTCGTGGGGCGCCGGGGATCGGGCCGGTCGCCGCACGGTACGGCGGAAGGTCGGGCGGCCCGGTCGAGGGTCTTGTCGACGCGCCCGGCACCGGTCAGCGGCCGCCCACCGCGCGTGACACCGGGCGACCGCGATCATGCGGGAGCGCGGCCGATCGCCCGGCACCGCAACGCTAGAGGCGGACCGGGGCGCCGGAGCGTTCCGTTGGGGGACACCTGGGTGCCAAAGGTCGACAAGTGGGGTCGGCGGGAGCGCCCGCCACGAGGGCCGTGACCATCCTCCGAACGGCTCGTCGCGCCTGGCCGTTCGACCGGCACGCACCGTGCCAGCGGTACCTATCGTGGACAAGGGGGACGGTGAGGTGACCCCCGGAGCGTGGAGACAGGGGTTCATGCTGCGAGTGAGAGTTTAGCTGTCTTGTGGTGCTGCTGTTCGAACTCCATCGGGAGAGGTAGTTCAGCGCGCTGTGGCGTCGGCGGGCGTTGTAGTAGGTGAGCCACTGGAAGATCTCCAGCCTCGCCTGGCGGAACGTCGAGAACAGCTTCCGGTGCATCGTTTCTCGTTTCACGCCCTGCCAGAAGCTCTCGGCGAGGGCGTTGACGCTCCTATAGCTGTCAACTGGCCGTATGGGGTGTCTGTGGGGCGGGTCGGAGCAGGTGGTAGACCTCGCGGATGACGTAGCGTTTGAGGCAGCGGATGATCTCGCGTTTGGTCTTGCCTTCGGTGGTGCGGCGGGCGACGTAGGCGATCGTGGGCTGGTGGTATTGCATCCGGACGATGACGGTTCGGTAGATCGCGGCGTTCAGCTGTCGGTGGCCGCCGTGGTTGATCCTGTGCCTGCCGCTGGTCATGCCGGAGCCGGTGGGAACGGGCGCGATGCCCGCGAGTTTGGCGAGAGCGGCCTCGGACTTGATCCGCTCGGGGTTGTCGCCGGCGACGACGAGGATCTCCGCGGCGGTGTCCACCCCGATGCCGAACGGCTCGAGCAGCTGTGGGGCGGTCCGTTGGACCAGGTCGCCGATCATCTTCGTCAGTTCCTTGGCCTCGGCGTCGAGGTACTGCCACCGCTTGGCGAGCGTCCGCAGTGTGTGACGCAGTGCGTCCTCGGGTCCTTCCAGGCGGCGAGGACGCAGGGCTGCCAGCTGCCGTGCCAGGCTGATCTGTGTCTTTCCCGCGGTCTCCCGGCGCAGGGTGTCGGGGGCGTGGACCAGCATCGCCTTCATCGTGACCATGGCCGCGGCGCGCTGTTCAACAGCCTGGTCGTGCGCGACCTTGAGCCGGCGGATCATCTCCGCTTCGCCGTCGGCGCTCTTCGGTGTGGCGGTTGCGAACCCGGCGAGGACGGCGCGGGCGGCGTTCTCGGCGTCCAGGGTGTCGGACTTGCCATTCATGCGCCGCAGCCGCCGGTCCGGGCGGCCGGCCTCAACCACCTTGTGGCCACTCCTGCGCAGAAACGATGTCAGTGTGGCGCCGTAGGAGCCGGTGCCCTCGATCCCGAACGCAAGGACTCGGCCGAACGAGGCCGCCCAGTCCTGTAATTGCTGGAAACCGCCGGTGTCGGTGGGAATGGTCAAGGTGGCCAGGATCCCACCGATCGTGTCCATCACCGCCGCAACGTGGACGTGCTTGTGCGTGTCGACGCCGATCACGACATGCCCGGACCTGGGCTGCTCGATACTCTGCACGGTGTTCCTTCCGGCCGGAAGCGTGGGAGGTCACGCTGTCGCCGGTCGGACGGACAGGACTGTCACGGGGACGCTTTGGTGGAGTCGCCTCCAGGCTCTTATCAGGTCACGTCCGTCCGGCGGCAGCGCTTGCTGCGTGCCCGGCCGGGCGGTCGACAGATCAACGCCAGGACACCCGCGGGGTCAGTCGTAAGCAAGAGTCAGACCGCCTCGGCCGGGACTACCCGATCCTTGCGGGATCCGGTGCGAAAAGACTGACAGTCATAGCTCGAGCCGACCCGGCCCATGCTCCTGCGGATGCCGGACCGGTCGCAGACCTGGGCGAACGCGGCCGATGTGTATTGCGATCCGGTGGTCCGCGTGGAAGATTACTCCGGTGACATTGCCGCCGCGGGCCGCGACCGCGGCCTGGAGCGCGTCGATGATGAGCTCGGCCCGCATGTGGGGGGCCATCGACCATCCGAGTACCCGGCGGGAGTGGATGTCGATGACGCAGGCGAGGTAGAGCCACGCGGCTCCGACCTGCACGTATGTGATGTCGCCGCACCACTTCTCGTCCGAAGTGCCGGCGGTGAAGTCCCGCTGGACCAGATCTGGCACCGGCGGCGCGAGGCGGTCCGGGACCGTGGTCCGCTTCTTCTTCCGCAGGTGGCGGCCGACGATGCCGTGCTTGCGCATCAGCCTGGCCACCCGCTTGCGGTTGACCGTGTGACCGAAGCCGCGCAGTTCGGCATGGACTCGAAGCGCCGTAGTTACCAAGGTGTTCGGCATGGATCTCGCGGATCTCATCGACCAGGGCGTCCTCGGCTCCCTGCCGCTCCGACCGCGCCTGGGCGCCGGCGATCCACCGGTAGTAGCCCGAGCGGGAGACTTCCAGCACCCGGCATATCCGCTTGACGCCGAACATCTCGGCATGGGCGGAGATGAAGTCCCAAGCGGCGGTCTTCACTTCATCTCCCGCGCGAAATAGGCGGCTGCCCGTCGCAGGATCTCCCGCTCGAGCTGCCATTCCTTCTCCGCCTTGGCCAGCCTGGCGTTCTCTGCCCGCAGCCGGGCCAGCTCGGCCTCGGTGTCCTGCGACGCGCCGGAGGCGACCGGACGGTCTTCGGCGTCGCGCACCCAGGTCCGCAGCGTCTCGGGATTGACGTTCAGATCAGCCGCGACGTCCCTGAACGTCCGCCTGCCTGCGGAAGCCCGCCACAACGCGATCGCGTCGGACCGGAACTCCGCACTGTACTTCGAGGGCCGTGCCACAGAGATCTACACCGCCCAGGATCAACAAGATCCATTGTCAGGTGTGTCCACACCACGGGGATCACCTCAGACCCGAGCTCACCCCCGCGGCGAATTCAGCAACAGAGTCGTCAGGGCGGTCGGGGCCGGCCTTCTCCACGTCGACGAACGCGTAGCGCGCGGCAGCGTCTACTTCGTCTTGCGGTTCGCGAAGAAGGCGGTCGCTTTTCCCAGTACCTCGATGGCCTGCTCCATCTCGCGGACCTTGCGGCGCAGGCACGCCAGCTCCTCGCGCTCGGCCGTGGTCAGCGCGCCCACCGGTCCCTGACCGCGGTCGGTCTTGTCCTGGTTGACCCAGTTCCGCAGCCCCTCGGGGCTCACACCGATCTCCCGGGCAACCTCGGTGACTGTCTTGTCCGACGAGTGCACCAGGGCCACCGCGTCGCGTCTGAACTCGGCCGTGTACCGCTTGCTCTTCTTGCTCACTGCCAGGGACTGCTTCCTCCGGGACTGTCCGGCCCAGTATCAGGCTGTCCAGCGCAGAGGGGAACTTCGCCTCCCGCCGGGGCGCGTACCGCGCCCGCACGGTAGCGGGCCATGGGCGGGGGCGTGGGCGTGGTAAGAACGCATCTCCCCGAGACTGTCGCCCGCGAGAGCAGAGAGCCGACACCGTAGTATGAACCGACATGGTAGGAGAAGTCCACGGCATGGTTCTTAAGCTGGGCACGCGGGAGATTGTGGGTGAGGACGCACGGCTCGGCCGGGTCCGGGCCCGCGTTCTCCACGCGCCCCCTGCAACGTTCGACGACGACCATGGTGAATTCACCGTTTCTGTCGCGCGCCTGCAGGATCAACTCACCGCTCGCCCGATATTCCTCAGCGCGCTCCCACATGCTGCCGTTGTCCGCTCTTGTGACGGCCACGCCTCGGACCCGGGCGGTGAGCTTGACCATGTCATCTCCGGCGGGCTCGATGTCGACGATCAACTGGGCGTCGGTCCGCCAATCGTTGAGGGGCCCCGAGCCGGCACTCTGGCGGTCCCATACGATGGCCGCCCAGTCGACGGCCGGCTGCGCCAGGCGCTCAGCGCCCTGGGCGCTAGCGACAGGCTCGATGAGGGCGTAGCGGGTCACACCCGGCTCGGCGTCCCGGTATTGGCCCGAGCGTATCCACTCCCCTCGCCCGGTTTCCGCGGGGTCGTCGGCGGGCGGGACGGGATCGGTATTCAAGAGCGCCTCCCTATGGGCGATGTCCATGATCGACGACTACCCAGAGATTCGATCACGTACCGTGCATATCGGGAAAGATTGTGAATTCGCCACCCAGGGCAAAACGTGAGCCGATTCGTTTGCACCGGTGGCCGGTGTATGCCGGGCGCCTCCACCCGAGACGTTCACAAGATCGCTGACACGCCGGGGGTGAAGGTCCCGGCTCGTGGTGGGGCCTGTGCGCTCGGGTCAGGCGAGGTGGTGGCGGAGCTGCTTCTTGTCGGGCTTTCCGGCGTCGGTCAGGGGGATGGCGTCGGTGAACACGATGTGGTGGGGGCGATACATGCTGCCGAGGCGGGCCTCGACCCAGTCGGCCAGGCGGTCGGGGTTCGCGTGGGCAGGGTCGGACGGGACGACGGCCGCGCAGACCTGCTCCGTGCGGTCACCGTCGCGTACGCCAAGGGCCGCGCTGGCGCGCACGTCGGGGTGGGCGTTGAGCGCATCCTCCAGGTCGGCGGTGTACACGTGGCCGCCGACCACCACGATCATGTCTTTGAGCCGGTCGACGATCGTGAGGTAGCCCTCCTTGTCGAGGAAGCCGAGGTCGCCGGTATGGAGCCAGCCGCCCCTCAACACCTCGGCGGTCAACTCGGGTTGCTTCCAGTAGCCCTGCATCATCGTGCCGGTGCGCACGCAGATCTCGCCGAGCGCACCGGGCGGCAGCATATTGCCATCCTCGTTCCGTACGATCACTTCGACGCCGGGCAGGGGCTGGCCAGCGGTACGCATCCGAGCCGGGTGGGCCGGGTCGTGTGCTTCGGCGGGCAGGACGCTGACGCCGCCTGCCTCGTTCTGCCCGTAGAACTGGACCAGGATGGGACCGAAGACTTCCACTGCCTGGGCCAAGCGCACCGGCGAGGACTGGCAGCCGCCGTAGACGAGGGAGCGCAGGCTGGAGGTGTCGCGCGGGCGGGCCCAAGCCTCGTCGGTGAGCGCGTAAAGCAGGGGAGGCAGCAGAAAAAGGTCGGTGACACGCTCGCGTTCGATTGTGTCGAGGACCTGCGCGGCATCGAAGTCCGGCAGGAGTACGACGCTTCCGCCGGTGCGCAGCGCCAGGTCGGCTAGGGTGCCGCCGAGGTGGGCGAGGGTGGTCCCGACCAGCAGCCGGGGAGCGTCCGCCATGATCGGGGATCGTTGTGTCGACACGTGCCCGTGCGCTTGCTGGGTGGGGCCGAGGGCACGCAGCGAGGAATGACTGAGACAGATGCCCTTGGGGCGGCCGGTGGTGCCACCGGTGTGGCGGATGGTGCCGATGTCGTCGGGCTCCGCCCGTGCAGCCAAGGGCTCGCCGGACTCCCGTTCGGCCAGGGAGAGCAGGTCGATGCCGCCGGTGTGCCCGGGGCCGAAGCAGAGCACAGTCTCCATCGGAACGTACGCGGCGAGTTCGGCGGCGCGGTCCTGGTGGTCGGGGTCGGTGACCAGGACGCGGGTCTCGACGTCCTCCACGATGGCGGCCTGTATCTTGGCGGAGAGCTTGCTGTAGAGGTGGGTGACCCGGCAGCCGAGCAGGTGGGCGGCGTAACGGACAGCGAGTGTTTCGGGCCGGTTGCCGGCCAGCAGGGTGACCGTCGTGCCGCGGGAGACACCGAGCGCCGCGAGGGCCCGGGCGAGGCGGTAAACCAGAGTGCGCAGCTCCCCCGCGCTGATACGCCGTTCCTGGTGCAGCAACGTCTCGCGGCCCGGGTCGGCGGCCAACGCGTCGAGGATGTCTTCGACATATGTCTGGAACGGTGCATGGTCCATGCGCACGGAGATCCTCTCTCTTCCCGGCGGTGACGGCGTGGCTGTGCCGGGCGGGGTGTAACGGGGTGCGGGTGCCCTCCGGACGGACCGCACCATCCTTTTGATTGCCAGAGGCAATGAATAGATGTTATGGGCATCTATGAGGGAGATCAACTCACCCAAGGTGCCCAGGGCTTGGAACAAGCCACCCCACACTGGCGTTTCCTTTCGATTGGAAGGACAGGCCCGTGCCCGTGCCTCCAAAGGATGGCCCCGCTCTCCGAAGGGCGCGGACCTGAGCGCGGAACCCACACCCCTGGCGATTCCGCCGTCGCTTCCTCCTCACCCCGTGCCGTCACTCTGGCGGTGCCCCCTATGAGTTTGGTCAAGAGGATGGGGCTTGGGGCGCCGTCTCGGAGCATGGCGAAGAGGGGGACCGCGAATTGTTCGGGTCTGGCTCGTAGTCGGTGGTGACGCCGAGTAGTCATCCATGATCATGGCCCAAGGGTTGTCCCGTAAGCGACGGCGGCCCCGGAAGGGGACTCGGATGTGCCGACCGGCGTCTTGGTAGGCCTTGTCCGCCCAGCATTTCAGTCCCGCGGTGGCGATCCCGTGGCTTCGGGCAGCCGTCAGGTCATGGGTAGAGCCTGGCAGAGCGGCCGAGGTCCAGAGCAGTCCGCCGAACGGATCGGTGAGGACCTGCACATTCATGCCGTGGCGTTTGCGCTTCCCCGAGTAGTACGGCGTGTCGACGGCGATCCGGTCGGCAGCAGGGTGCCGTCCAGGAGAATCAGGTTCTGGCTCAGCTTGTGGGCTCTGTCGCTGATTTGGGGGTCGTGGCCTCTTGATCATGGTGAGAGCAGGATGCGGCGTCGTAGGAGATCGAAGTTGGCGCGGCCGTACATCTGTCTCTTCAGGAGCTTGACCCGCGTGACGTTACCCTCGACCGCTCCGGATGTGTAGGTCGTGGTGAGGGCGGCCTGGATGGCCGCGCGGTCGCGTCGCATGCCATTGGCCAGGGTGCGGAGTTCGCGTTGTCCATCGAGGCGGACGTCGGCTATCCAGACGTCGAGAGCGAGGTGTTCACTGCGGCGGTCGCGGACCATGAGTGCCAGGCGGCGTGCGTAATCGACGGTCGTGGCCAGCGCTGGGTTCCGCTCGCACAGATCGTCGAGACCCTTTCGCTCAACATCGTTGAGGCGCTCGGGTCGGCGCATGATCCAGTCGGTGACCCTGCGGACGGTCAGGTGTGGCAAGGGGGCGGTGAGTGGGATCGCGCCGTTGCGGTAGGGCTTCAGGTGCCGGCGGACGGTGTTGACGTTGCCGCGGTAGCCCAGCCGCTGGATTTCCCGGGTGAGCGCGGAGGCGTTGGTGCAGCCTTCCATCCAGCGATGGTGCAGGTAGAGGCGGTATTCGTCGATCAGCGCGGGTCGATGAATGGCCGCGAGGAGAAGCTCATCGACTTCTGCGGCGTGCGCGAAGCGGTTGACTGTGCCGCGGCTGAGCCGCAGGTCGCGTGCGATGGCGCGAAGGCTGTCGCCACGTTGGATGCGTTCGTGGATCTGTTGGTGGCGTTCGCGGGTGCGGGCGACCAGAGGTCGTGGCCGTCCGTGGATATCCAGTTCTTCGCGGTCGCGGCCCTCGGAGGCCGGGCCGTCGTCGGTCCGGTCATCGTGTGAGGTGAGAGGCTGTCGCAGGTCAGCGCGATGCCGTCCGATGACGCGTTCGACTGCTTGCGCCAGGTTGTTCAGGAGGTGCCAGGCATCGGCTACCTGCATGGCCTGCGGGGCACCGACCTGGGCCCCATCGCGGTAGGAGCCTGCACGGTCACGGCAGACGATCCGGACCTCAGGATGGTCCCGCAGCCAGGACGCGAAAGTTGCTGCGGCCCGGTCGGCCAGGACGTCGATCGGGCGGTGGGTTGCCATGTCGATGAGGATCGTCGCGTAGGTCCGTCCCTTTCGAACGGCGAAGTCGTCGACGCCGAGATGCGGCACCGATCCCGACGAGGGGAGCGGCAGCTTACGGATCAGCCGGAGCAGAGTGTCCTTGCAGGTGTCGATGGTCATGCGCTGAAACAGTCGAGCGCCTGGCCGGCCGCCCAGGAACAGGGCCACGTCGGTGAGCTGGGCGGTGAGTGCGTCGGTGCGGCGTGCGTGGCGATGCGTCAGGCCCGGTATCTGCTCGGCGAACGTCCGACGGTCACACTGCTCGTTCCCGCAGACGAGTCGACGCGCCCGTAGCTCGATCCGCACACGCCGGCCGGCGACCGGACGATCCGCCAGGGTCCGCTGGTAGTAGCAGTGCACTCTCGAAGATCTCCGCCCGCATCCGGGACAGGCCGCCGACACGGCCCCCGACCGCACGGCGAGCCGGGCCTCTGCATCCGTCAGCACCAGCTGGTCGACTTCCACCGCGACACCCGGCAGAAGAAGGTCCCCGACCTGAACCCCACCCATCACATCGGATAGTTGCCCATCTACCCCCAAATTAGCGACAGAGCCAGCTTGTGTGGTGAGGGCACTCTGAGTAACCGGTTGGGGATGGGAGCCCAGGCTGGCTAGGCTCGCGTCATGAGCGGTCCGGTGTTGGTGATTGAGTTGGCGGAGCCCGTCCCACCCGTATCCATCCAGCGGCTCCGGGAACTCCTTGTCCGTTCCTCATCTCACTTTGAGGAGAAGCGGGTCGGCGAGTACGACCTGAACATTCACGCGGAGAGCCTCGGCATCGCCGACACCGGGGGACATCGACGGACGCCGGCCCGTCATGGTCTCTCTCATGGGACCAGGCATCGGCGACGAGAACATCTTCGAGGCCGAGCACGCCGACGAAGTCGACCAGAAACCTCTCATCGGCTTCACCCCGACCCACGCCGTCGACGTCATACTCAGGTTGAACTCGTAGTGTCGGCGTGGCTGCTGACGGGTTGTGATGCCTGCGGTATGTCATGGGGATGAGGTATGCGCAGGCGGGCGGGTGTACGCCCGAGGAGCAGGCGGCGCGTGAGCGGTTGAGGCTGGAGGCGGCCGAGTGGTTCGCACGTGGGGAGACCACGGTCAAGATCGCCCGGGAGCTGAGGGTGTCCGATCGCTCGGTGTTGCGGTGGCGGCGGGTGTGGGAGTCGGGCGGGGTGGAGGCCCTGCGCTCCAGGGGGCCGGTGTCGGTGGAGAGGCTGTCCGCGGGGCAGTGGGCCAGGCTGGAGGCGGAGCTGGCGCGGGGTCCGCTGGTGCATGGTTTCGAGGACGACCAGCGGTGGACGCTGAAGCGGATCAAGCTGCTGATCGGCCGGATGTTCCATGTCGGCTATACGGTGCAGGGGGTGTGGAAGCTGCTGCGCCGGCACGGCTGGAGCTGCCAGGTCCCGGTGCGTCGGGCCGTCGAGCGGGACGAGGCCTCCATCGAGGTGTGGAAAGAGCAGGTGTGGCCGGAGGTAAAAGAGCGGCGGCGGACCTGGGTGCCCACATCTGCTTCGAAGACGAGGCAGGACAGGCCCTGAGCCCGCCGCGGGGACGCACCTGGGCACCACGCGGCCGACGCCCCACGGTGCGGGGGCGGGGCCGGGGCCGCGGACGCGTGAACATCGCCGGCGTCAGCTGCTACCGGCCCGGCCACCGCACCCACTTCTTCTACAAGCTGCACGTCTACCACGGCCGTAAGAATGAGCCCAAGAGCTTCTCCTGGCAGGACTACCGCGACCTCATCACGGCCACCCACCAGCAGCTCGGCACCCCGATCGTGTGGTGCTGGGACAACCTGTCCGTCCACCTGCGCCAGGAGCTGGCGGACTACGCCGAAGAGAACAAGGACTGGCTGCGGATCTACCAGCTCCCCAGCTATGCGCCCGACCTCAACCCCACCGAAGGCGTCTGGTCCCTGCTCAAACGGTCGATCACCAACTTCGTCGCCGCCGACCTCGCCGGTCTCACCCGCATCATCAAGCGCAAGCTCAAGAAGATCCAGTACCGGCCCGAGCTGATCGACGGCTGCCTCGCCCAGACCGGGCTGACCATGGAGCCCACCATGATCACCCAAACCGACACTACGAGTTCAACCTGAGTATTGCCTGGAGGAGAGCGGCCCACCCGCAGCGTGGCTCTCCTTCACCCCCCACTTCGAACCCCACTTCACCGGCACCGAGGCCCGCGCACTGCTTCGCCGGCGTTTCGAGGACCCTGGGTTCGATTTGGCAGGCGAGGCGTTCTCAGCGATGGTGGCCTTGATGCTCGTCCTGCCGCCCGCCGGTCCTCTGGCACAGAAGCTGGTCGCCCGACTCGCCCCCCAAGTCGAGGACTGCCGATGGCAAGGGCGCTTCCGCTTCTTCCCCCGCACCAGTCGATTCTCCGCCGACACAGATTGCACGGCGATCGCGACCGGCGCCCTCTACGAGCACGGCCTGCTCTCGGCCGCAGACCTTCAACAAGGGGTAAGTGAACTCCTGCGAGCCGCCGCCCCTGCCCCCGCAGACTGCCGCGTGCGTGCCGACGGCCGGGGCGACGAACATTCTTACCAGCACGTCCTGATGGTCTACTGGGAGGACGGCGTTGAGCCCAATGCCCTGCCTCGCGGCCGCAAACACGACGCGGTCGCCTGCGCCAACGCCCTCTACACCCTTCATCTGAACCATCAATACATCGCTGGCGACGACGAAGCCGTCATCACAGCTTCGATGCGCTATCTCCGCGACCATCTGGTCTCCCGGCGCTACATGCACGGCACGCGCTACTACCCGTCACCGGACGCCTTCCTCTATGCCGCTTCCAGAATCTGTGCACGGTTCCCGCAGCACAGCCGAATGCTCACCACCCCCTTGCGCCATGCCGTCCAAGAACGCGAGATCGATACCCAAACCTGGGCCCTCGCCGACCAACCCGGCACCGCACTGGACCTCGCGCTCAGAACTCTTGCCGCAGACAACCTTGCACTGAACGTGGGGCAAGACGAGGGAAGAATGCTCCTTGCCCGTTTGCAGCAACCGGACGGCTCTTGGCCCGCCTGTCCCTACTACCGGATGGGCCGATTCCCCGTCTACTTCGGCTCCCCCTGCCTCACCACTCTCTTTGCCCGGCGGGCCTTGAGAGGCCGACGACGGGAGCAATCGTGACAGTCACACTCCGTACATACCGTCCATGTTCCTGCGCGTACACGACCGGGCAGAGGCATCACGCCCTTGCCCCGCAACGGCCCATCCGGTCCCGACCCCTGATCGGACACGCCGACGACCGAAGCGAGGCGGGAGGATGACCGTCCCCTCTCGGATGCCTGAGGGTCTGTCCAGTAGACGGTGTAACCGTGGTCGGTTTGTAGGTCAGATTCGGTTGTTGGTGAGGCGTCCGTCGAAGGCAATGTCGAAGGCCTGGAGGCAGGGGCTTTTCAAAGTCGGGGTCCTCACGTAGATCTGCTGGTCAGGGGATGTTCAGCAGGTCCAGCGGCCGGTTGAACGGGTCGTAGGAGGCGTGGCGGAGGCCGGCGGCGATGTTGCGGTGCCCGTGCTGCCGGAGGGTGTTGATCGCCAGGTTGCGCAAGGCGGCCATATTCTCGGGCCCGTGGCCGGTGCGGATCTTGGAGGCATCCTCTCCGAAGGTGGTGTCGCGGACGAAGTGGAGCCGGTTCTCGATGGTCCACTGTGACCTGGCGAGCCGGCTGAGCCGCTGGGGCGAGGCTTGCTGTGAGGTCAGGTCCGTGATCGCGTAGATGGTCTGGCGGCTGCACTTTCCGCTCTTGAGGTTGGTGCGGTGGCGCAGGACTCGCATGGCCTGGACGGCGTGAGGGAAGTCCAGACCGAGGCCGGTGATGGTGAGGACCCTGGTCACACGGGTCTCCTTGCGGCCATGGCTCACCTCGCGGTCGTAGCGGCGGGCGGTGACCTCCTTCCATGGCAGCGCGCGGAGCCCTCGGTGCAGTCCTGGCTGGTTGGCCTTGACCACCAGCAGGTAGTGCGCGTTCTTCTCTTCCACCAGGTAACGCGCGTGGTCGCGCTGCGTGTGGAGGGCGTCGGCCGTGACGGTGACGCCGGTCAGGTCGTAGGGCTTCAGCAGGGCGGAAAAGCACGTGATTTCGTTGGTCTTGTCGGGAACTCGCAGCTGGGTGACGGTGCGGCCGTCGCCGGTCATCGCGGCCAGAAGGTGGGCGGCGGGGTCTGGCCGTGCCGGGAGCTGCGGGCGGCCTTGCCGTCCACGGCCACCGAGTCCGCGCCGCCGGGACAGGCACCGGTCAGGTCGGCCAGGCCGCCCGGGCAGACCAGGCCGATGACCCGCCGGATCGTGGCGCCGCTCGGCGCGACACGCACCCCGAGCACGCCCGTCAGGCGGGCACCGAGCCGGGCCAGCGTGTGCTGCGGAGCACTCGCGGACCACTGGCCGATCGCCGCATACGAGCGAGCGCCGGCGATCACAGCCGAGGCGGCAACCAGCAGCACCGCCACGAACGGGTGGCGCACTCCGCGCCGTCGGCGCGGATCGGGCAGCACTCACAGCCGTTGCATCAGCGAGAGCCCCGCCACGCCCTCCAGAGCAGGCGACTTGACGAGACATACGGTGGCAGACTGACGGCACATCGAAGCTCCGGCGGTTCAGGGCGACTTGGGAAGGTCACCCCGTTCAACCGGAGCTTCGTTGTATCCGTGACGGGCCGGCTCGGACTACTCACACGGCCGTGACCTGCCGACTCACATGATCATCAGGACTTTGAAACGCCCCTGGCCAGGGATCCCAGTGGCGGACCTCGTACTGGTCCAGGCCGCAGTCGGACTGGGCTTGCTTCGCTTTGGCGGACATCCGAGATCAGGGGCTTGGGCCCCGGTAAGGATGATGTCCATCATGGAGAGCATGGCGAAGAAGAAGGTGCGTCCTCGACGCTCGTTCACGGCGGAGTTCAAGGCCGAGATCGTCGGTCTGTGCCGGCGTGGTGACCGCTCGGTGGGTCAGGTGGCCAAGGACTTCGACCTGACCGAGACCGCGGTGCGGAGCTGGGTGCGTCAGGCCGAGGTCGATGCGGGCGATCGGGACGGTCTGACCAGCAGCGAGCGCGAGGAGTTGGCGGTTCTGCGGCGGGAGAATCGCAGGCTGCGGGAGGACGTGGAGGTCCTCAAGCGTGCGACGGCTTTCTTCGCGACGGAGACCCGGTGAACGTGTACCCGTTCATCGAGGCGGAGAAAACTGCAGGTCACAGCGTCAAGAAGGCGTGTGAACTGTTCGAGGTCTCCCGAACCGCCTACTATGCCCGCCGTACTGGTGTCCCTGGTCCCCGCACGGCGCGAGACGCTGAGTTGACCGAGCGGATCACCACCGTGCACCAGCAGTCCCGCGGGACCTACGGTTCCCCGCGCATTCACGCCGTCCTCAAGCGCGAGGGCGCCGGCTGCGGCCGCAGGCGAGTGGCCCGCCTGATGCGGCAAGCCGGACTCGCCGGCCGTCACCGTCGTCGACGGCACCGCACCACCATCCCCGACCCCCAGGCCGCCACGCGTCCTGACCTGGTCCTCCGCGACTTTCGTCCCGACCCGACAGCGGTCGACACCCGCTGGTGCGGTGACATCACCTACATCGCCACCGACGAGGGCTGGCTCTACCTGGCCACCGTCATCGACATCGCCTCCCGCCGTGTCGTCGGCTGGGCCACGGCCGACCACCTGCGCACCGAACTCGTCGCCGACGCCCTCACGGCCGCCTGCCACACCCGCCGCCCGACCGGCCCGGTGATCTTCCATTCCGATCGCGGCTGCCAATACACCAGCCGTGAACTCGCCACTTTGGCAGGTGGGTTGGGGACAATGCTGTCGGTCGGACGCACCGGTCAGTGCTGGGACAACGCACTCGCCGAATCGTTCTTCTCCACCCTGAAGAACGAGCTCGGCGACAGCCGGCCCTGGCCCAGCCGGGCCGCCGCCCACACCGCGATATTCGAGTGGATCGAGAGTTGGTACAACTTGCACCGGCTCCACGGCAGCCTCGGCTACCGCAGCCCCGCCGAATACGAGACCGCCCTCGCGGCCTGACCAACACACCAAAGGTGTCCGCGAAAGCGGAACAAGCTCAGGACTTGGCGGTCTCGAAGCAGTGAGCATTTTCAGTTTGGCCACTGATTCCCAATGGTGTTGTCAAGCGGCGGTAGTGACCCGCTGTGGTCGGGTCATATCGCTGTCGCGCCTGCGCGGGCCGCAGCGGTCTCGAAGAGCTTGTGGTCGCGCAGGAGGGCCCAGAGCACATTCAGGCGGCGCCGGGCGAGGGCCAGGACGGCTTACTTGTGGGACTTTCCCTCCGCGCGTTTGCGCTGGTAGTACCGCTTCGATTCAGGGCAACACACGGTGGCGACCTGGGCAGAGAGATAGAACATTCGCAGCGGTCGCCTGCTGTAGCGCCGGGGCCTGCGGAGGTTACCGCTGACCTTGCCCGAGTCACGGGGGACCGGGGCCAGGCCGGCCACACCGGCGAGCCGGTCGGAGCTACCGAACACAGACATGTCTCCACCGGTAGCGGCGATGAACTCGGAGCCCAGCGTCATGCCGATGCCGGGTATGTTGGTGATCACCTCTGCGTCGGGATGCTCCCTGAACCGGGCCTCGATCTGGGCTTCGAGCTCCGAGATTTCCTCGTCAAGGGCCGTCACCGCCGCGGCCAGCGTGTGGACCATCCGCGCGCAGGTCCTTTCCCCGGGAACGACGGTGAACTGGGCTTCTCCGGCGGTCACCGCGGCCTCGGCCGTGCTCCTGGCAGCGGTGCTGGTGCGCACGCCGTGGTTCTTCAACCAGGTCGTGAGCCGTGACCGGCCGATCCTTCGCAGGGCTGCCGGGGTTTGGTAGCTGGCCAGCAGAATCAGCGCGCTCTTGGAGGTGCTCAGATCGAAGGCACGCTCCAGAGCGGGGAAGTACTCCAGCAACTGCGCGCGGAGGCGGTTGATCGCGCGAGTGCGGTCGGCCGCGAGGTCGATCCGGCGCGCGGTCAGAATCGGCAGGTCTACTGCGATCTCACCGAGCTCCTGCAGAGGCTGCAGATCACGGCGCATGCGGGCGGTGTCGGCGATGATGAACGCGTCCTTCGCGTCCGTCTTCCCGCTGCCCCGATAGGCCGCTGAGGCGTGGTGTACGGTCCGGCCGGGGATGTAGAGCAGCTTCTGGCCGTGGTTGACCAGCAGCGCGATCCACAAGGAGGCCCCGCCAGCGTTCAGGTCGACGGCCCAGGTGACCGGGCCACCGTCGGCTATCCCCAATACGTCACCAAGGAGTTCGAGCAGTTCAGCCTCGTTGTTCGGCACACGCCGCGACAGCAACGTCGTCCCGTTGGCGTCGATGACCGTGCAGTGGTGCTCGGCCTTCCCCGCATCCGTCCCGGCCCACAATTCCGGCACCGATCCTCCTCCGACGTGGTGTTGTGTCCCAGCAGAGGACCTCGCCGACGCATCCATACGAGCGATTCAGTTCGCGTATCCCAATTAGCGGCCGAGTCGTGGCGGGTGCCGGGCGGCCAATCAGTGGAAGCCACATCATCGGCTATCGGGTGACAGCCATACCCAGCACCCCTGGGTGCTCCGATCCTACGAATGACCGAAACGGCCCACGACGAACGGTATGAATCGGGTGGCGTGAGGGCGGCTGTGAAACGGGCGGAGCCCCCGGGGTGTTGAGCAAGGTGTCTACGCTCAACTCTTCAGCCTGGGGGCTCCGTTGGTTCCTATCGTGCCGTGCTGGATGTCCCGCATGCCCTCGTGGAGTGGGTGACGATGCTGATCGTCACCCGGGAGGGTGGCCGCAGGTGCAAGCTGCCGCCCTCGAGCCGGACCCCGGCCGCACTGGTGTACCTGCGCAAGAACGACACCCTTCACCAGATCGCCGCCGGTTTCGGGATCAGCGTGGGCACCGTCCACGCCTACGTCCACTCCGTCGTCACACTCCTGGCCGGCCGGGCACCGGGCCTGACCGCGGTCCTGAGAACCGCGGCCGCCCGGTACGTCCTGCTCGACGGGACTCTCGCCGAATGCGACCGGGTCGGCGACAGCCGCGCCGACTACTCCGGCAAGCACCGCCGTCACGGCGTGAACCTGCAGGTCATCACAGCCCCGGACGGAACCCTGGTCTGGATCTCACCGGCGCTGGCCGGCCGCGTCCACGATCTCACCGCGGCACGCCGGCACCGGATCATCACGACCTGCGTCCGCCTCGGCATCCCTGTCCTCGCGGACAAGGCCTACCAGGGAGCCGGCGACATCGTCGCCGTTCCCCACCGCCGCAAGCCCGGGAAAGACCTCACCACCGGACATAGAGCCGTCAACCGGGCACACTCCCGCCTCCGCTGGCCCGTCGAGAGAGCCATCGCCCGGATCAAGACCTGGCGCATCCTCCGGAAAGCCCGAACCAGCCCAAACAAACTCACGGCAATCGCCAAAACCATCCTCACCCTGGAGACTCACCGCTGAAAATGCTCAGTCGCGGTCTTCCTGGCGTCCGCTGCTGCGTCACACATCAATGGTGCGATCATGTCAGTCGACGGCGGCTGGTTCGCGGGCTGACGCTTAACGGCCCGCGAGCGACGTGGTGACCACGGCCGTCCGCAAGTCGACGTGCACGCCCATGTGGTTGCACCGGCGAAGCCGGTGGTGGCCGATGCTCAAGACGAGGCGATGCGGCGTCTTCAGCTTTCCTGTTGGGCCCCGTCCGGTCAGCGGGTCCTACGTTGCTGGTGGGTCGGACGGACCAGTCGTATGGTCCCGAGGTCCAGAGACACCGGGAGGTCTATTTACGAGGTTCTTGGGATGGTTGTCGTTGATCACGGAGGCGGCCCTGCTCGGTAGCGTGACGTTTGTGACGACGTCAGATCTCTACCGGGGCAGGGCCGTTGGGCTGGAGCGTTACGACAGGGCTGGACGCGGATTACCTGGATGTGCTGGTGGCCCGTGTCTATGCCGAACTGCAGGCCGTGCCGGACGGCCCGTCTCCTGAGCGGCTGCGGGCGCTGGGCTTGCACAAGTCGGTAGTGCTGGTGCTGTTCCTGCTGAGGAAGAACCCTGTCCAGGAAGCGGCGGCCGAGCTCTTCGGGATCTCCCAGGCGACCGTCTCACGCCGCTGGAACACGCTGCTTTCCGTGGTGGGAAAGGTGCTGACCAGGCATGTTCCCGACCCGGCCGAGGCCTCCGCCGGGCGGGTCGTGCTCGTCGACGGCACGCTGGTGACCACATGTGACTGGAAGAGCGAGTGCACCGCGATGTTTTCGGGCAAGCACCGCGACACCGGCTTCAACCTCCAGATCGCCGCGACCCTGGCCCGGGACCTGCTCGCCGTCTCGCTCCCGCTGCCGGGCAGCCGGCATGACGCCTTCGCCTGGCGTCAGTCCCGCTTTCCCCAAGTGTTCGCCGACCGCGACAAGCTCGAAGACCTCGGCTACATCGGCACCGAGGTACGTACCGGGCGGCACAAACCGCCTGGCAGGAGCCATTGCGCAGGCGACAAGGAGGCCAACCAGTCAGTCAGCACCCTCCGTGCCGACGTCGAACGCGCCATCGCCCACCTGAAGGACTGGAAGATCCTCGCCACCCGCTACCGCGGCCCCCCACCCGATTCCCCACCGTCGCCACGACCGTCACCGCCCTCACCTTCTTCAGAAAGGGCTGGTGACCCCCGTAAATAGACCTCCTGGTGTGGTTGCGGGCTCTTCCCGCTTGAACGTCACCCCCGTCGCCACGTTGCTGCCGAGCAGGTGGGGACCCATGGCGGTGCCCGCGCTGCCGGTCGCGGAGAACTTCGTCCCGGTGGTGAGCGTGGTGCTGTCGGCCAGGTAACCGGCCGCCTATGGGCCGTACTGATGCTGGCGTTCGGCAGGGCGACGGGCCCTGCGGATCGCCCGTGAGCGTCGCCTGGTCGGCCGCGAACACCGCCGAGGGGACCGTCCGCGTCCGCGACGTCGAGGCCACCGACCCGCGCGCCTACGCCGCCCTGTGGCGCTTCCTCCTCGACACCGACCTCATCTCGCGCGTCGTGGCCCCCAACCGCCCCGTGGACGACGCCCTGTTCCACCTCGTCTCCGACGTGCGGCACTGTGCCCCGACTGTGCTCGACAGCCTCTACGCGCGCGTCGCCGACGCCCCGATCGCGCTGACCGCCCGTTCCTACGCGGCCCCGGTCGACCTCGTTCTCGACCTCGACGACGCCCTCGCGCCTGGAACCGGGGCCGCTGGCGGCTCACCGGCGACGCCTCCGGCGCGGTGTGCGCTCGTACCTACGACGCCCCCGACCTCTCCCTGGACGCCAGCGCCCTCGACTCGGCCTACCTGGGCGGCACCAGCCTGACCGAACTGGCCGCCGCGGGCCGGGTTCGTGAGCACGCCCCGGGCGCGCTCGCCGCCGCCACGACGGCCTTCACCTCACCCGCCGCGCCCTGGCTCCCGCACGGCTTCTGCCGCTCCCCGCTGCCCCGGCTCTGACCGGGTCTGTACGGTCAACGGCCCTGTCTCACATTGGGTGGTGACGCAGAGTGGTGTAGGTCGTTGATGTGAGCGTGGAGAGTCTCAACGAGCTGGTGGCGACGGTGTTTTCGGGGATATACCCGCTGGTCATCGAGGATGTGGTCGACGAGGGTGAGCGCGTGGTCGTGAGGGCACGGACTCCGGGATCGAACGCGGTCTGCCCGGTGTGCGGGGTGTTGTCGGGGCGGGTGCACGGCTATCACTGGCGGGCGGTCGCCGACCTGCCGATCGACGGTCGGCGGGTCGTGGCACGCGTCCGGGTTCGACGTCTGGTGTGTCCGACCCGCGGCTGCCGCCACACCTTTCGCGAGCAGTTGCCCGGGGTGCTGGAGCGATACCAGCGGCGCACAACGCGAACTGCCACACCAAAGCCGTCATCGGCTGGGCAACCGCCGAACACATGAAAACCTCCCTCATATCCGACGCCATCCACATGGCCGCCAGGTGCTCATCGCGCCGGCTGCGGGGCCGACGGCGGACGGGTGTGGGCGGCGTAGTGGGTGCTCGGCGCGATCGGCGCGTCCGTCTCGGCGAGGACGTCGCAGATCGGCTGGACGCCGAACTGTTCCTTGTGCTGGTCGATGTAGGCGACCTTCATCGCAGTGGACGGTCCAGCTCCGCGGCGAAGAAAGCCGAGGCAGACCTCAATATCGCGTTCGCCCGCCGCAGTTCCTTCACCTCCCGCTCCAGCTCCGCGATCCGGACGGCCTCGGCGCTGGTGGTCCCGGGCGCGAGGCCCTCGTCGACTTCGGCCCGTTTCACCCACCCCCGCAAAGCCTCGGGGTGCACGTCCAGCTGGTCGGCGATGCGCTTGAGCGCTCCGGCCCGACCGACCCGGTCCTTGCGGGCCCCGACCGCCAGACGCGTCGCGCGTTCACGCAGTTCATCGGGGTACTTACGGGGAGCAGCCACGATCGGCATCCTTCCGGGTCTTGATGATCTCCATCAAACCCAGGGCGGTTCAACTGGCTCACCCAAGCAGCCCGAGCCATCGTCACCCTGGAGAGCTACCGCTAAAAATCCTCATGTGACAACGCCCGCCGACGCCCAAGACGATCGTCGTGGATTCCTCGGACCGGTCGGCTATCGCCCACTACCGCTCTTATCCTGACATGTATGGATACATGCTGTTAGGGCAGGATACTCACGGGCTCGCGCGCCCCGCCAACCCGGTTTCGTTCGCGACCAGGGCGGCCTGCGTCCGGTTGTCCAGGTGCAGTTTGCCGAGCAGCCGGGAGACGTACGTCTTCACGCTGGCCCGGGACAGGTGGAGTTCCTCTGCGATCTGCGCGTTCTCGAATCCGTGCCCCAGCAGCCGCAGCACCTGCCGTTCGCTGTCGTTGAGCAGCCGGACCCGGTGGTGGGAGCGGGCGAACTGCGCCTGACAGCCGGACGGCCGATCCATGAGTCCGCCGAACACCTCGGGGGCGATGGCGCAGCCGTCGGCCAGGACGTGGCACAGCACCGCGCCCAGCAGCCCGGCGTCCAGGTCGCGCGTGACGAAGCCGCGGGCGCCCGCGTCGAGCGCCTCGTCGAGCCCCTCGTGACCGCCGCCCCCGGTGAGCAGGACGACCTTGGGCGGGCGCGGCAGGAGACCGCCGAGCCGGTCCACGCGCAGCCCAAGGGAGCGAGCCAGGGCGAGGTCCATGAGCACGAGTTCGGGTTCCGTGCTGCGCAGCAGCCGCGTCACCTCGGCCGGGATGCCGGCTTCGGCGACCACGTCGTAGCGGCCCAGCTCCTCTTCCAGGACGCGGCGCAGCTCGGCACGGAAGACGGGTTCGGGGTCCGCGATGAGAACGGTGCGCCGGTTCTCCTGCTGCATTGCGTCCACCGGTGCTCCATGAATTTCCGCCGTCGAGTTCATGATCACATTGTCACCGTTACGACTTAGGATCGACGTAACGAACTCTTAAATTGGCCTAAGAATCGTCAGATTGCCCTCGCCGACACGGATTGACGATGATCGGTGGACCATCCGAAATGGAGATCGGTTCCACCTTTCTTCATATTGGGGACTTTGGCCCTTCGGTAAAAGGGGCCAAAGGCACTTCAGGTTGAACTCGTAGTGTCGGTTTGGGTGATCATGGTGGGCTCCATGGTCAGCCCGGTCTGGGCGAGGCAGCCGTCGATCAGCTCGGGCCGGTACTGGATCTTCTTGAGCTTGCGCTTGATGATGCGGGTGAGACCGGCGAGGTCGGCGGCGACGAAGTTGGTGATCGACCGTTTGAGCAGAGACCAGACGCCTTCGGTGGGGTTGAGGTCGGGCGCATAGCTGGGGAGCTGGTAGATCCGCAGCCAGTCCTTGTTCTCTTCGGCGTAGTCCGCCAGCTCCTGGCGCAGGTGGACGGACAGGTTGTCCCAGCACCACACGATCGGGGTGCCGAGCTGCTGGTGGGTGGCCGTGATGAGGTCGCGGTACTCAGGTTGAACTCGTAGTGTCGGCGTGGCTGCTGACGGGTTGTGATGCCTGCGGTATGTCATGGGGATGAGGTATGCGCAGGCGGGCGGGTGTACGCCCGAGGAGCAGGCGGCGCGTGAGCGGTTGAGGCTGGAGGCGGCCGAGTGGTTCGCACGTGGGGAGACCACGGTCAAGATCGCCCGGGAGCTGAGGGTGTCCGATCGCTCGGTGTTGCGGTGGCGGCGGGTGTGGGAGTCGGGCGGGGTGGAGGCCCTGCGCTCGAGGGGGCCGGTGTCGGTGGAGAGGCTGTCCGCGGGGCAGTGGGCCAGGCTGGAGGCGGAGCTGGCGCGGGGTCCGCTGGTGCATGGTTTCGAGGACGACCAGCGGTGGACGCTGAAGCGGATCAAGCTGCTGATCGGCCGGATGTTCCATGTCGGCTATACGGTGCAGGGGGTGTGGAAGCTGCTGCGCCGGCACGGCTGGAGCTGCCAGGTCCCGGTGCGTCGGGCCGTCGAGCGGGACGAGGCCTCCATCGAGGTGTGGAAAGAGCAGGTGTGGCCGGAGGTAAAAGAGCGGCGGCGGACCTGGGTGCCCACATCTGCTTCGAAGACGAGGCAGGACAGGCCCTGAGCCCGCCGCGGGGACGCACCTGGGCACCACGCGGCCGACGCCCCACGGTGCGGGGCCGGGGCCGCGGACGCGTGAACATCGCCGGCGTCAGCTGCTACCGGCCCGGCCACCGCACCCACTTCTTCTACAAGCTGCACGTCTACCACGGCCGTAAGAATGAGCCCAAGAGCTTCTCCTGGCAGGACTACCGCGACCTCATCACGGCCACCCACCAGCAGCTCGGCACCCCGATCGTGTGGTGCTGGGACAACCTGTCCGTCCACCTGCGCCAGGAGCTGGCGGACTACGCCGAAGAGAACAAGGACTGGCTGCGGATCTACCAGCTCCCCAGCTATGCGCCCGACCTCAACCCCACCGAAGGCGTCTGGTCCCTGCTCAAACGGTCGATCACCAACTTCGTCGCCGCCGACCTCGCCGGTCTCAACCGCATCATCAAGCGCAAGCTCAAGAAGATCCAGTACCGGCCCGAGCTGATCGACGGCTGCCTCGCCCAGACCGGGCTGACCATGGAGCCCACCATGATCACCCAAACCGACACTACGAGTTCAACCTGAGTATGCGCCCGACCTCAACCCCAACGAAGGCGTCTGGTCCCTGCTCAAACGGTCGATCACCAACTTCGTCGCCGCCGACCTCGCCGGTCTCACCCGCATCATCAAGCGCAAGCTCAAGAAGATCCAGTACCGGCCCGAGCTGATCGACGGCTGCCTCGCCCAGACCGGGCTGACCATGGAGCCCACCATGATCACCCAAACCGACACTACGAGTTCAACCTGAGGTACCCGCCCGCCTGCGCATACCTCATCCCCATGACATACCGCAGGCATCACAACCCGTCAGCATCACGCCAACACTACGAGTTCAACCTGAGCAGGTGCCCTGTGCCGTCGCATGCGCAAGCCTCGAACGACGTGAATGCGGCACATGCCCTCAACTTGATCTTTAACGTTCGGCGTCGAATGGTGAGTCGAACTTGATCACTCGGTTCGGTAACCGCCGTACGCAGAGGCGGCCTTCGTCTGGATCATGTGCTCCGACCAAGGAACACACACGTCCAGCGCGAAGGCCGTGAGGATGAGTCTGCTGCATCGTGATGCCCGGCGAGAGCCGCTGGCGGAACTGTCACGCTTCCGGGGCGAGTTCTACTCCTGCCTGACCGCTCGTTCGGACGGGCTGTTCGAGCTGGCTGATGCTGTTCTGTGCGGCGACGGGCCGGTGAGGTCGCTGGCCGAACTGTCGCTGGTGGGCGAACACCGCCGCGGCCATGGCGGGCTCTACGCAGTTGTGGCTCGCGGCTGGGTCGACACCGCCCGGCTGCGGCAGGCACTGGCGGCGGTGCCGCTGCCCCGCGCTGCCGACGGCCGGCTGGTGCTGGCCATCGACATCACCTGCTGGCTGCGGCCCGACGCCCACACCTCACCCGAGCGGATCCTGTGCCACACATACGGCCGGGGCAAGGACCAGCACATTCCCGTCCCCGGCTGGCCGTACTCGATCATCTGCGCGCTCGAGCCCGGCCGCAGCTCGTGGACCGCACCCATGCCTGACCGGCAGGAGTCCACGTTGCTGCTGCGATGGGCCCGAGACACCGGGTTGGCAGCCAATAGCCGCCAGGAGCAGCACTTGGCCGCGATGCGGCTGGAGGTTCTGGCTCAGGGCGCGCTGCCGCAAGGCGGTGCGGAGGATGTGGTGCTGACCGCTCAGTGGGCGGCGTTCGTCTGCTGGGTAGACGACCACATCGACCGGCGGGGCCTGGGCACGGTCCCGGGTGAGTTGGAACAATTCACTGCTTCCTTGCGGCAGGTGTTCGCGACCGGTGGGGAGATATCCACGGGGACGGCACCGCAGGCGGTGGTGCTTGCGCGGCTGTGGGGTCGTACCGCTCCGGGCATGTCGGCCCGGTGGCGGCGGCGGTTCGCCGCGGATTACACCGATTTCCTGGATGCCTGTGAGGCGGAGGCAGCACTGCGGCGTGCCGGGGTCCGGTTGCCGCTGGCGCACTACCTTCGGCTGAGACGGCGCACGATCACGTTGCTTCCCATGCTGGACGTGTTGGAGCGCACCGGCCAGGCCTCGTTGCCGGAGGTGGTGTGGGCGGGTGAGCGGTTGCGGGATCTGCGGTGGGCGGTGGCCGACGTCGCGGGCTGGGCCAATGATGTGGCTTCGGTCGGTGACGACGCGGCGGACGGCCAGGACAACCTGGTGGCGATCCTGGCTCGGGAGGGTGACTGCTCGCCGCGGGCGGCGCGGTGCCGGGCGGCGGCCATGATCGAGGAACGCCGTGCCGAATTCGCTGCTACGGCGACGGCGTTGCGGGCGGACCTGGCGAAGGTGTCGGAGGGACGGGAGGAACTGGAGCGTTATGTGGACCTGCTGGAGAGGTTCATGGCCGCGACCTTGCGCTGGCTGTCGGTCACCGGGCGCTTCACGCCCGGGACCTCGGCCCCGGCTTCGGTGGCGCGGGCCCTGACTACGAGGCCCATAGCGCCCGATTCACCGGACGGGGCCGACGACCGGTCCATACCGACGACGCCCAGACAGAGGCCTTGATGAGAATCCCCACCTGGAACGCAGGCCTACCGCGCCGGCCCCACGACGCATCACCGTCCAGCCTTGGCACCGGCCACCGTCGCGTTAAGCACCCTCCTCCAAGGCCGGGTCAGCCCGGACGGGGCGGCGCTCGATCCGTGGCGCAGCCGCGCCCGGGGGCTCTGTCCACCTGCGGCCCAGAGGCCGCCGACAAGGCCGCCACCGCCCCGCCTCTTCTCACCCTGTGACCGGCAGGTCACCATGTCCGACACCTCCGCGCGCCCGGCAGATCCGGTAGCGACGTTCTACGACCGGCTCACTGATCTCATCGCCGCCGCCTATGACGGCAACTTCCACCTCGGCTACAGCCCCGAGCCGGGCGACACCGCCTCGCTGGAGCTGGAGGCCTATTCACGGGGTTCTACCAGCCTTTCTTGTAGAAGGTGAGGGCGGTGATGGTCCTGGTGATGAGGGGAAGGCTTGGAGGGGGCCGCGGTAGCGGGTGGCGAGGATCTTCCAGTCCTTCAGGTGCGCGATCGCCCGCTCGACGGCGGCACGGAGTTTGCCGATGCTCTGGTTGTAGACCTTGTCTCCGGCGGGCCGTTCCCGGCCTGGGGGTTTGCGTCTCGCGGTGAGCATGCCGGAGCCGACGTAGCCCAGGTCGCCGATGTCCTCCCGGTCGGCGAACGCGTCGGGGAAGTGGGACTGCCGCCAGGCATACATGTCGTGCCGTGAGCCTGGGACGGGCGCCGAGGCCGCGAGCGGTTCTCCCGACAAAGTGGCCGCGACCTGCAGGTTGAAGCCGGTGTCCCTGTGTTTGCCGGAGAACATCAAGGTGCCTTCGCTTGCCCAGTCCCAGGTGGTCACCAAGGTGCCGTCGATCAGGACGACCCGGCCGGCCGATACCTTCGTGGCATCCGGGACGTGACCGGCCAGGACTTTCTCCACCACCGGCAGCAGCGCCGTCCACCGCCTGGAGGCAGTGGCCTGGGAGACCCCGAACAACTCCGCGGCCGCCTCCTGGACGGTGTTCTGCCGCAACATGAACAGGACGAGCACCACCGACTTGTACAGCCCCAGTGCCCACATCCGCCCCGGCACCACCGTCCGGTCCACATCCTCCACCAACGCCCGATGGACCCGCTCCACCAGCCCGCCCAGTTGATCCCCGTCCAATCCTGTCGTAACGTCCCACCTCAACGGCCCTGCCCCGGTGGTGATCTGACGTCTTCGCAAACATCAGCCTACGGAGCAGGGCCGCCTTCATGATCAAGGAAAACGGGCTACGAAACCCCGTGAATAAGCCTCCGGGACTCTGACCTTGTGAGGGCCGGGCGCCTGGGCGACGCCAGAGTCAAGTGACAGGGGCGGAGCAGCCATGGGGAGCGTCTCCTCGTGCGGACCAGGTCCAGGCGTGCGAGGGCTGAACAACGGGTCGACGTCGGTCTGTGCTGCTGCCCCGCTCCTTGGTCGCCGCTCTTGCGCCGGTGTCTATATGGGGGCGAACCACCGGGCCGCTGTTATGTAGGCGGGGCGGGGTTCGTTGCGTGTGAGCGGCGTAGGACGTTGACGACGCGTTCTCGGCCGAGGATGGGGGCGTCTGGGCTTGCTTCGCTTTGGCGGACATCCGAGATCAGGGGCTTGGGCCCCGGAAGGATGATGTCCATCATGGAGAGCATGGCGAAGAAGAAGGTGCGTCCTCGACGCTCGTTCACGGCGGAGTTCAAGGCCGAGATCGTCGGTCTGTGCCGGCGTGGTGACCGCTCGGTGGGTCAGGTGGCCAAGGACTTCGACCTGACCGAGACCGCGGTGCGGAGCTGGGTGCGTCAGGCCGAGGTCGATGCGGGCGATCGGGACGGTCTGACCAGCAGCGAGCGCGAGGAGTTGGCGGTTCTGCGGCGGGAGAATCGCAGGCTGCGGGAGGACGTGGAGGTCCTCAAGCGTGCGACGGCTTTCTTCGCGACGGAGACCCGGTGAACGTGTACCCGTTCATCGAGGCGGAGAAAACTGCAGGTCACAGCGTCAAGAAGGCGTGTGAACTGTTCGAGGTCTCCCGAACCGCCTACTATGCCCGCCGTACTGGTGTCCCTGGTCCCCGCACGGCGCGAGACGCTGAGTTGACCGAGCGGATCACCACCGTGCACCAGCAGTCCCGCGGGACCTACGGTTCCCCGCGCATTCACGCCGTCCTCAAGCGCGAGGGCGCCGGCTGCGGCCGCAGGCGAGTGGCCCGCCTGATGCGGCAAGCCGGACTCGCCGGCCGTCACCGTCGTCGACGGCACCGCACCACCATCCCCGACCCCCAGGCCGCCACGCGTCCTGACCTGGTCCTCCGCGACTTTCGTCCCGACCCGACAGCGGTCGACACCCGCTGGTGCGGTGACATCACCTACATCGCCACCGACGAGGGCTGGCTCTACCTGGCCACCGTCATCGACATCGCCTCCCGCCGTGTCGTCGGCTGGGCCACGGCCGACCACCTGCGCACCGAACTCGTCGCCGACGCCCTCACGGCCGCCTGCCACACCCGCCGCCCGACCGGCCCGGTGATCTTCCATTCCGATCGCGGCTGCCAATACACCAGCCGTGAACTCGCCACTTTGGCAGGTGGGTTGGGGATAGTGCTGTCGGTCGGACGCACCGGTCAGTGCTGGGACAACGCACTCGCCGAATCGTTCTTCTACCGCAGCCCCGCCGAATACGAGACCGCCCTCGCGGCCTGACCAACACACCAAAGGTGTCCGCGAAAGCGGAACAAGCTCATAACACTGAAAGATCGCAGTCGCATGCTGACAGTCGGCCCACGCTCCCGCCACCTGAGGATCGCGAGCACCCCGGACAGTTCACCCGACGGAACGGTCGGAGCCTCACCCGATCACCCCCTGCCGGCACCGCGCCCCGTCAGGCAAGGTTCTCCCGCACGCCAACCGATGACACTCCGACAAGATACGCGTCTCCGCCGACCCGGCCACCCCCTCCCGGACTCCCAAGTCATCACTCCCCTCGGGGAACGCCCAGGACCCGGCAAGGCGCGAGACTTCCGGAACTCAGTCCTCGAGTTTCCCTGGCAACCACTTTGAAACGCTGCGAACAGGGCAGGCACCCCAGGGACTGAAGGGTTCCGAACGTCCCTCACGGGACGGCGCGGACGCTCCGTTTCCCTCGGTCGTCTGTCCGTGTGGCCCCATCGGCCACGAGAACATACACATCTGAGGGGCAGTCAGGGCCTGCCTTCTGAATTCAGGTGCCGTGGCGAGAAATTGGCTGAACGCTCCGAACTATCCCTGGATCCCGAATTGATCCGATCAGCACCGCCCGCCCCTGGATTCCCCCGGTGATCGGGCTCGGCGGTGAACTCCGTCGCGAGCCGGAACCCGCGGCGTTTCCGGTCGTTGGTCAGGGCTTCGGCAAAGTGACGGATCGTCCGATTGGTCATGGTCTGCGGCGGGTGGGTCAGTTCGGACGTGAAGCAGGCACGGACTTCCAAGATCATGGAGTTCTCGACGCCCCGTAATCCCGATGGAAGACCGTGCCTGCCGCCACATCATCACCGATCCCGCCTGCTCTTGACCAACTCCGCGACCAGCTGTCGGCCGGACTCGACGAACTCCCCGACCTGCTGGAACGCCTCACCGAAGTCCCCGACCCGCGACCCCCGCGGGGTCCGGCACGCCCTGGTCCACGTGCTCGCCCTGGCCGCAGCCGCTGTACTGGCCGGCGCGACCTCGCTGTTGGCGATCAGCGAGTGGGCCGCCGACGCTCCGCGCGACGTACTCCTCGCGCTGGGAGCCCGGCACGATCCGCTGATCACGCGTCCCAAGGTGCCCGGCGAGGCGACCATCCGCCGGGTCCTGGTCCGGATCGACGCTGATGCGCTCGATCGCGCCGTAGGCAGCTGGCTCACCGACCGTCAGCTAAGGGAACCGCAGGCCACAGCCCTGCGGGCGATCGCAGTGGACGGCAAGAGCCTGCGCGGCACCGCCCGCGCACACGGCCGAAAGATCCACCTGCTCGCCGCCCTCGACCACACCGCCAGTACTGTCCTTGCTCAACTCGACGTCGGCGAAAAGACGAACGAGATCA
Organism: Streptomyces sp. NBC_01426; assembly: GCF_036231985.1. Lineage (GTDB taxonomy): Bacteria > Actinomycetota > Actinomycetes > Streptomycetales > Streptomycetaceae > Streptomyces. The sequence goes on along the minus strand of NZ_CP109502.1, from coordinate 376,961 downwards.
CCTGTTTCCAGCCGCTCCTAGACACCGTCGCCGGTCTCGCCGGCGCCGTGGTGACCAGCGACGCGATGCACACCCAGCGCGAGCACGCCGACTACCTGGTCGCCCGCCGGTCCGCGCACTACATCGTGATCGTCAAGGGCAACCAGAAGAAGCTCCGCAAACAGCTCAAGTCCCTTCCCTGGAACGCGATCCCGCTCCAGGACCGCACCCGGGAGACAGAACACGGCCGCGGCGAGATCCGCCGCATCAAGGCGGCCACCGTGAGCAACCTGCTCTTCCCGCATGCGGCACAGGCAGTCCAGCTCAAGCGCCGCCGAACGAACCGCAAAACCGGCAAGGTCACCATCAAGACGATCTACACGGTCACCAGCCTGACCGCCGACCGGGCCACCCCCGCCCAGCTCGCCGCCCTCATCCGCGGCCACTGGACCATCGAAGCCCTCCACCACATCCGGGACGTGACCTTCGCCGAGGACGCCTCCCAACTCCGCACCGGCAACGCGCCCCAAGCCATGGCCACCTGGCGCAACCTCGCCATCGGCGCCCTCCGACCCACAGGAGACCGCAACATCGCCACCGCCCTCCGATACAACGCAAGAAAACCGAAGCGACCGCTTGCCCTCCTCGGGCTCACATGATCACGACGCACGGCGGGCATCCCGCGACTTTGCCGAAGCCCTGGGAGGGCCCCGAGGACGTTCTCGCGGCCAGGGCGAGGACGGCCTGGATGTGGAACATTCATTCGGCTCGCTTGCGTTCGTATAACCGGCGGGACTCATCGGAATGACGGATGCTGAACAACGCGGAGATGTATTGATCCGAAATGCTTTGAGTTCAGGCTCGTTGGCCGTGCGTGAGTGATCTGGGGAGTGCGCGGACGTGGTCGCCGGACGCGCAGGAGGCTGTACGGCTGCTGGCGGTCTCCGCGCTGGTGGAGAGCCGGTACTACAGGAGTGGTTCGAGGGCTCGTTGTCTGCGTCTCGCGTAGTGGATCCGTTTTGCGATGGTCTGGTGGGTTCGGCGCCATAGGGATTGGGCGGTGATGAGGGGCTGTCAAATGAGCGGTGTAACTGGGGTTGTGAGGGTTGCTGACGTGTTGCGGGGAGCTGGCCGTCGAGGGTGATGTCGAAGGCGTTCAGTGCGGTCTTCCAGCGCATGGTCCAGGGGGCCTGGCCCTTGCCGGTGGGGTCCAGGCCATGATTGCCGTGTAGACGCACTTCAGGGCGGCCTGCTCGTTGGGGAAGTGGCCGCGGGCCTTGACCGCCCGGCGGATCCGGGCGTTCACGGACTCGATGGCGTTGGTCGTGCAGACGGTGCGGCGGATCTCGGTGTCGAAGCGGGGAACGGGGTGAACTCTTCCCACGCGTTCTCCCAGAGCCGCACGATCGCCGGATGCTTCTTGCACCAGGTGTCGGCGAACTCGGCGAACCGGTCGAGTGCGGTTTCCTCGGTCGCCGCGGTGTAGACGGGCTTGAGAAGCTTGGCGATCTTGTCCCAGTCCTGGCGGGCGGCATGGCGGAAGGAGTTCCGCAGCAGGTGGACCACGCAGGTCTGCACGACCGTGCGGGGCCAGACGGTCTCGACCGCGTCGAGCAGGCCCTTGAGCCCGTCGCAGACGAGCATGAGGACGTCGTTCACGCCTCGGTTCTTGATCTCGGTGAGGATGTGCATCCAGTGCTTGGCGCCCTCACCGCCGTCGCCGGCCCACAGCCCGAGGATTTCCCGCCGGCCCTCGGCCGTGACGGCCAGAGCCACATGGATGGGCCGGTTGGCCACCGCACCGTCGCGGACCTTCACGTGGATCGCGTCGATGAAGATCACCGGATAGACGGCGTCCAGGGGCCGGTTCTGCCACTCGGCCATGCCCTCGAGGACCTTGTCAGTGATCGTGGAGATCGTCTGGCGCGACACCTCGGCGCCGTAGACCTCGGCCAGGTGAGCCTGGACCTCACCGGTCGTCAGACCCTTCGCGGCAAGCGAGATGACCATCTCGTCCACGCCGGAAAGACGCTTCTGCCGCTTCTTGACGATCTTCGGCTCGAAGGAGCCCTCGCGGTCGCGGGGCACGGCTATCTGAACCGGGCCGACCTCGGTCAACACGGTCTTGGCCCGGGTGCCGTTGCGTGAGTTGCCGCCGTTCTTCCCGGCGGGATCGTGCTTGTCATAGCCGAGGTGGTCGGTGATCTCGCCCTCGAGAGCGGACTCCAGCAGTCGCTTCGTCAGCTGCTGGAGCAGCCCGCCCTCACCGGTCAGCTGCAGGCCCTCGGCTTGAGCCCGACCCACCAGCTCGTCGATCAACCGGTCGTCCACGGACTTCGACGGCACCGCCTCACACGGCTCGACAGTCTCGGTCACGTTGTTGCTGGTCATCGATGCATCTTCCATGATCGGGAGTTACACCGAACGTTTTACAGGTGGGCGAGATTGGCTGCGCTGATCACCTCGGGTACGGGAAAATGGGGTCGGACGTCCCGGTCAGCCGATGGGCCTGCGATGCTTGCAAGCTCGTTTTACAGGATGGCGATGGGGGCCGACCAGGGGACCACGGATTGTTGCCAGGGCGACGTCAGTCTGCCGTCCGGAGCACGCGTGTCAGACTCCGCCATTCCCTTGGCCCCTCCGGGATGCCCGCCGTGCACGGGGGTGTTCGAGCGGGAGGGAGAACAGGATGGCCCGGCTCCAGGATACGAAGGACGAGGTAATTTCATCTGAGGTCCGCGGGAGTGGACCTGGGCAGGCGGTTCCCTGCTCGCATGTGTACGGACGCCGAGCACGAAACGGGCTGGCAGCTGGTCCTTGGAGACCGAACGATTCGGTACTACGACTGCTGAAGTCCGGCGCTTGCTGGCCTGGCTGCTGGAGCGGCAGGTCGAGGTGGTGATGGAGGCGACCTCGGACTACTGGCGTCCGGTCTACTACCTGTTGCAACCGCATTTGAATCTGATGCTGGTCAATCCAGCTCATCTCAAAGGGATTCGGGGCCGCAAGACCGATCCCAGTGACGCGGCTTTCCTTGCCCGGGCCGGGGCGTCGGGGATGGTGATGGCCTCGTTCGTGCCGGAGCGCGACATTCGCGAGCTACGGGACCTGACACGCCGGCGGACCGAGCTGGCGCGGGCGGCGGGTTGGGAAGCCCAGCGGCTCGAGAAGGAGCTCGAGGACACGGGGATGAAACTCTCCTCCGTCCTCAGCGACGTGGCCGGCGCAACAGGCCGGGCCATTCTGGAGGCTCTGATCAGCGGGGAACGGGATCCGGCCCGGCTTGCCGACCTCGCGATCGGCCGGGCCCGAAACAAGATCCCCGAACTCATCGAAGCCCTGGACGGGCAGTTCACCGGTCATCATGCGTTCATGGTCCGGCACTACCTGGACGAGATCGACCGCTGGAAGAGCGTCATCACGGCCTTCGATGCCCCGATCTCGACTCTGCTGGCGGATCGGGAGCGGGACCTCGCCGATCTGGCCACGATCCCTGGCATCGGCCGTCTGGCCGCGGAGATCGTCATCGCCGAGACTGGGGGAGACATGGCCCAGTTTGCCTCAGCCCACCGTCTCGCGTCCTGGATCGGGGTCTGCCCCGGGCAGAACGAGTCGGCCGGGGTGAACCGATCCGGCCGCACCCGTCCGGGGAACAAGAATCTCAAACGCCTGCTCGGGATCGCCGCGATGGTCGCGATCAGGAAGAAGGACTTCTACCTCGGTGTCTTCTTCCGGCGGATCGCTGCCAGACGAGGAGGCAAGCCGGCCCTGGTCGCCGTGATGCACAAACTCGCCATCGCCATCTGGCACGTTCTGCACGACCACGGCCCCTACCAAGAACTCGGCGCCGACCACTTCACCCGCCGCGATCCCGAACGCGCCATGCGGCGGATGATCAAGGAAGCCAACAGCCTCGGACTGACCGTCCGCTTCGAGCCGACCGCGGCCTGAAGCACCCAACCATGGGGGTCATTTTCGTGTCAGTCCCTTGACAACCTCATTGGCAATCAGTAGTGCGCGAGGTGGAGGCGCCTGTGCAGGCTCGCGAGCGTGGCGTCAATGGTGCAGGAGGTCAGGCTCAGGTGTGAGGCGAGCGTTTCCTTGTACAGAGAGCGGGCCAGCTGGTAGTGGCCGGCTTCCAGTTCCAGGGTCACGATTTCCAGCCGAGTGATCAGCGAAGTGCGGTATTCGTGAGGAGGGCGCAGCCGGAGGGAGGCCTGCAGGAGCGATAGGGCCTTTGCGCGGTCGCCGAGGGCGATGTGAGTCTGGGCCTGCTGGTAGCGGAGGGCGGGCAGGGGGTATCGGTCGAACCCGTCGGCGTCGGCGTCGGCGATTAGTGCCTCCGCTCGGGCCAGAGCCTGGTGGGCGCTTGAAGCGTTCGCCAAGTGAGCCAGGGACACCGCGTGTTGGGACAGAGCGTAGGCGCGGACTCCGGGCGGCGCGATGCGGGTGTCGCGCAGGGCGGCCTCGGCGAGGGCGGCGCCCGTCCGGTGATGGCCGAGCCGGGTAGCCTGAGTGGCGAGGTCGCGTTCCGCGAGCCCCCGTAGCAGTGGGCTACTGGCCTCGTCGGCGAGGCGGGCCGATAGGTGCAGGCACTGGGCGGCTCGTCCGTGATCGCGGTCGTCGATGTGGGTACGGGCCATTATCCGCATCAGGGACGCGGCGTGTCCGAGCAGATCCCGGTGCACGCGGTCACTGGAGGGGGCGCGAAGCCATTGAAGCACTTGCTGATCGAGGTAGGAGGCGAGCAGGGAGCGGGTCGGCGGTCCTGCGTAGCAGTCGTACTGGCGCGCGGCCGCGGTGACGAGGTCGGCCAGGGCATGGACCTGGACCTGCCCGACCCTGCGGGCCCTGGACGCCAATGCGGACGGGAGCCGGCGCTGCGTCGGTACAGTCGCCGCAGGAATGCCGGGCACCCGATACGGCACGCGGCTCGGGCTTCGAACCGCGCCGAGGCCACTTTCGAGAAGGGACTGGAGGACGGCAACAGCTTCCTGCGGGTCCGGATGGCTGACCCATGGCGGCGGCCCCGGACGGGCAAGGCCGACGACAGTTGGGCCGCAGAAGCCGAGTTCGCTGACGCCCACCGGCCGACGTAGTCGCCGAGTAAAGGTCTCGGCGAGCAGTTCGGGCACCGGCGGACGCGGCGTGGTCCCGGTGAGCCAGTGCGCGACTGTAGTCCGATCGTAGCCCAATTGGACGCCGATCTCGGCCGCAGTGACACGCAAGGCACACGCCAAGTCGTTGGCGCTCCAAGCGGATTCCTCCAGAATCTGTCGCAACCGCGTGTTCGGTGCTTTCGGTGTGATCATGCCGGAACCCTTCTCAGGACCGAGGCGGAGGGTGGTGGGACGTGTTCGTCAACCCGCCCGGAATCCCACACCGTCCGGCCTGCGTCGTGACCCCCCTTACAACCCCTAACGAAATGATCTTTGGGCTGGTTAGCTGGCTCTGGGAACCTTGATCTGGGGGTGCGGAGCGGGTCGGCGAAAGCCGTGGGAAGTGAACGATGAGTTCTGGGCGGTGATCGAGCCGCTCCTGCCGAAGGTCGAGCGGCGGGTTCGTCATCCGGGGCTGAAACGGCATCTGGACCGGCTGGTGTTCCAGGGGATCCTGTTCGTCCTGCACACCGGGATCGCGTAGGAACACCTCCCGTAGGAGCTCGGTTTCGGCTCGGGCATGACTTGCTGGCGACGCCTGGCGGAGTGGACCGAGGCCAGCGTCTGGCCCCGCTGCACGAAACCCTTCTGGCCCGGCTCCGCGGTGCCGGCGCCCTGGACCTCTCGCGGGCCGTGGTCGACGGCTCTCACATACGCGCGTTAAAGGGGGCTCCAAGACAGGGCGAAGCCCCGTTGACCGGGGTAGGAACGGCAGCAAGCACCACCTGATCACCGATGCCACCGGAACTTCGTTTGCCGCGACCTTGACCGGCGGGAACCGCAACGACGTCACCCAGTTCACCCCTGCTCCAGGCCGTCCCACCGGTCCGTGGCAACGGGGGTCGGCCGCGCCGACGCCCGGACACGGTGCTCTGGGATCGCGGCTACGACCACGACAAGTACCGGCGTCTGGCCTGGGCCCTGGGCGTAGAACCCGTCATCGCCCGACGCGGCGTCCCACGGATCCGGCCTCGGCACCGACTGCGGGTCGTCGAGCGGACCTTCTCCGACCTCCACTGGTTCCGCAGGCTGCGGATCCGCGGGAAAGTACGGGACGATATCCACGAGGCGTTCCTCAGCCTCGCTTGCTCGCTCATCTGCTGGCGGCGCCTGAAGTCATTCCGATAGCAGTTCTTACTGTCGTCTGCCAGATCGACAACGTTCAGCCGTATCTCCACCGACGAACAGGCAGGAGAGAGCAAGGCCAGTACTGTGTAAGTCCCTGCGGAGCGCTGAGCCTGTCCAAAAAAGTGAGCGTTTTCAGCTGGGGCTTCGGATCAGCAGCATGTACGCCTACGATCTGTAGCGATGCAGGATGCCTGTCACCCTTTTGTTAGGCGAGTTGAAAGGGCTCAGTGCGCGAACATTCCGAATCTGTTCTCCCGTTCGGATGAATCTGCGTGCAGGGGCTGTGTCCCTGCGCAGGTGGCGACTGTTCGGGATGGCATGTTTCGCTCATGCAGGATCCGTCTGTTTACTCTCTCGTGCATCCGCACCCACCACTATGGCTCGGCATTCGGCTTCACGGTGGGCGGTTAGTTCGTGCAGTCGTTCCCTCGGCGGCGGGTTACCTGGGCGTCCTTCGCCGCTCAGGGGAGTTGTGCCTGCTGGACGAGATCGGCGACATCGTGACGAGTGTGGGGTCGAAAAGGATGGACCATGATGACCCGACGATCAGTGCGCAGCGCGCGTTTTCGCCACCGTAAATTCTCGTCAAGTCTGCGAAACTTGGTCAGGCGTGTATCTGGTCGGTCTGCTGTCGCGTCGAAAATATACCGGCCAGCGTCGGAGACTTGCGCACATATACGGTTGCGGATGCCGGGGGCCTGGGACGGCGAGTGCGGTGATGCTGTACACGCTGGGAGCATTCACGGGCCGAACGGGATCCGACTCAGCCCGGTAAGGACCGAAAGCCCGTACCCGATTCATCCTCCCACGGAAGAGCCACCCATGATGTCGTCTCGACCGGGGACAACTCAGCTTCGAAAGCCGTGACGGTTCGTCGCGTTCTCCCTTGATGGACGCTCGATGAGGAATGTCGACACAGGCCGGACGAGGACGGGCGCGGGCGAGCCTCCTGAAAGCATTGGAGGCGCTACACGCAATGTGCTGTCCATGATCGGCTGGTATCAAGCGTATCGATGCCGCTAATTTCCCCCTCCAGTCGCCCTCTGAAGCAGAAGTTGCAATCGGGCATTCGGCTTCCGGCTCACGCGATCCCCTCCTGAATCGTCACGCCACACGCGGCACGGGTGCCTTATTAGGGCAGCTGGCACTCGGGCGGCCAAACGGACGCCGGGTCTTCCGATTATCACCGATGGTAACCATGATGGGGAGGCTATCCCCGAGGGACAGCCGGAGAAGCAAGCTAGTACCCCGCTTGGCCAGAGTGGGCCGCGTCCAAGTAAACCTGGCACAGCTGCTAGTGGAAAGAGCCTGTGCAGCATGTGGATGTGCGGGTGGTGCAATCTTGCGCAATTGTGAACTCCGATCCGATAGCTACTCAGGTTGAACTCGTAGTGTCGGTTTGGGTGATCATGGTGGGCTCCATGGTCAGCCCGGTCTGGGCGAGGCAGCCGTCGATCAGCTCGGGCCGGTACTGGATCTTCTTGAGCTTGCGCTTGATGATGCGGTTGAGACCGGCGAGGTCGGCGGCGACGAAGTTGGTGATCGACCGTTTGAGCAGGGACCAGACGCCTTCGGTGGGGTTGAGGTCGGGCGCATAGCTGGGGAGCTGGTAGATCCGCAGCCAGTCCTTGTTCTCTTCGGCGTAGTCCGCCAGCTCCTGGCGCAGGTGGACGGACAGGTTGTCCCAGCACCACACGATCGGGGTGCCGAGCTGCTGGTGGGTGGCCGTGATGAGGTCGCGGTAGTCCTGCCAGGAGAAGCTCTTGGGCTCATTCTTACGGCCGTGGTAGACGTGCAGCTTGTAGAAGAAGTGGGTGCGGTGGCCGGGCCGGTAGCAGCTGACGCCGGCGATGTTCACGCGTCCGCGGCCCCGGCCCCGCACCCGCACCGTGGGGCGTCGGCCGCGTGGTGCCCAGGTGCGTCCCCGCGGCGGGCTCAGGGCCTGTCCTGCCTCGTCTTCGAAGCAGATGTGGGCACCCAGGTCCGCCGCCGCTCTTTTACCTCCGGCCACACCTGCTCTTTCCACACCTCGATGGAGGCCTCGTCCCGCTCGACGGCCCGACGCACCGGGACCTGGCAGCTCCAGCCGTGCCGGCGCAGCAGCTTCCACCCCCTGCACCGTATAGCCGACATGGAACATCCGGCCGATCAGCAGCTTGATCCGCTTCAGCGTCCACCGCTGGTCGTCCTCGAAACCATGCACCAGCGGACCCCGCGCCAGCTCCGCCTCCAGCCTGGCCCACTGCCCCGCGGACAGCCTCTCCACCGACACCGGCCCCCTGGAGCGCAGGGCCTCCACCCCGCCCGACTCCCACACCCGCCGCCACCGCAACACCGAGCGATCGGACACCCTCAGCTCCCGGGCGATCTTGACCGTGGTCTCCCCACGTGCGAACCACTCGGCCGCCTCCAGCCTCAACCGCTCACGCGCCGCCTGCTCCTCGGGCGTACACCCGCCCGCCTGCGCATACCTCATCCCCATGACATACCGCAGGCATCACAACCCGTCAGCAGCCACGCCGACACTACGAGTTCAACCTGAGTACTGACCTTGAAGTCGTCTTGTCGTGGGGGCTGACGGTTGGTGATCGTCGCGGTATGCCGGAGGTATGAGGTATCCGCAGGGTGGGGGTCTGACCGCGGAGAGACAAGCTTTCCGCGAGCGGGTCCGGATGGAAGCGGTCGCCATGTTCGCTGACGGACGCGGCAGTACGGAGATCGCGAAGGAGTTACGGGTCAGCGCTCGTTCGGTTCAGCGGTGGAGGCGGTCCTGGAGGGAGGCCGGCCAGGACGCGGTCCGTTCCCGCGGTCCGATGTCCCGTCCGAAGCTGATGACCGACTGTTCGCGCTGCTTGAGGCGGAGTTGGCCAAGGGCCCGGTCGCTCACGGCTGGCCAGACCAGCGGTGGAAGCTCGCTCGGATCAAGACGCTGATCGGCCGCCGGTTCCACGAGTCCATGACGTTGTCGGGCATCTCCCAGATGCTGCGGCGTGGTGGCTGGAGCGATCAGGTTCCGGCCCGTCGCGCGGTCGAGCGCGACGAGGCGGCGGTGGCGGCGGGGTGAAGGACGTGTGGCCGCACCTGGAACCACCGCGGCGGCGCTCGGGGCCTGGATCGTCTTCGAATTGCGCCGTGAGGCGCTGTGTTTCGTGTGGAGGTGAGAGACGTTCACCGCTGACCTGTCGTAGCAGCGAGGTGGAGCTGAGGGCAGCCTAATGGGAGCCGCCGGGTCGGTAAGACTCGGTGCTGTAGCCGCCAGCAGGTGAGCACTCAGGTTGCCGGAAGCGTTCGATTTCTGGGATCAGACCGTGCCCCTGCTGGTCGGCCGGAAGGCCAGACCGCTGATGGGGTGGCGTGCCCGCCGAGTTCGGCGTGAGCACTGGATCCATTAGGCCGCGCGCCGTGTCTTCCGCAGGCTGCACCACACAGGCGAAGTGCTGACAAGGGAGAGCGCGTTGCTGCTGATCGGCGATGACTGGGCTGAGGATCACCATGACGTCGAGGTCCAGGACGAGACGGGCCGGAAGCTGGTTGTCGCCAAGCTCCCCGAGGGCGTGGACGGCGTCGCCAAGCTCCACGAGCTCGTCGCGAAGCACGGCGGTGAGGATCTCGAATCCAGCTCCGTCATCGTCGGGATCGAGACCGACCGCGGGCCATGGGTCCAGGCCCTGATAGCCGCCGGCTACCAGGTCTACGCGATCAACCCCCGACAGGTCGCCCGTTTCAAGGAGCGGTACGGCACATCGGGCGCCAAGAGCGACAAGGGCGACGCACACGCCTTGGCGGACATGGTCCGCATCGACCGTGACCAGCTGCGGCCCATCGCCGGAGACAGCGAGCAGGCCCAGGCCATCAAGGTCGTTGCCCGCGCCCACCAGACTCTCATCTGGGAACGCACTCGCATCTTCCAGCGGTTGCGTAACGCACTGCGCGAGTACTTCCCTGCCGCCCTGAATGCCTACGCCGACCTCACTCTGCTCGGCGCGGACGCACTGGAACTGCTCGTCAAGGCGCCCACGCCGCAAGCCGCAGCGAAGCTGACTCGCTCCCAGATCACAGCTGCTCTGGCCCGCGCCCGCCGGCGCAACCGGACGGCGAAGGCAGCCGACATCCAGACGGCGCTGCGTACGCAGCACCTTGGGCTGGCTGAGCCGGTGACCGCCGCCTACTCGGCCACTGTGACGGCTCACGCCCGGCTGTTGATCAGCCTGAACGAGGAGATAGCCACCCTGGAAGCGCAGGTGAAAGCCCATTTCCATGCGCACCCGGACGCTGAGATCTACCTCTCCATGCCCGGCATGGGAGAGGTCAGCGGTGCCCGGGTGCTCGCCGAATTCGGAGACGACCCCACCCGCTATGCGTCCGCCAAGGCGCGGAAGAACTATGCCGGCACCAGCCCGATCACCCGGGCCTCGGGCAAGAGCCACACGGTCCAGGCCCGCTTCGTGCGCAACAACCGACTCGCCGACGCGTTGCAGGCCCAGGCGTTCTCCGCACTGAACAGATCTCCCGGCGGCCGGGCCTACTACGACAAACAGCGCGCCCGTGATGTCGGCTACAACGGGGCCCTCCGACAGCTCGGCAACCGGCTCGTCGGAATCCTCCACGGATGCCTCAAGACTCGAACACTCTACGACGAGGCGACCGCCTGGTCGCACTACGCATACCTCCATGCCGCTTGATCTGAAACGACATGGGGTGTCTGATCCGGGTGATGCCGGGGAGGGCGGGAGCGGCCCTGACAAAGCCGGGACGTGCCAGTACTGCCAGATGGTGCGGGTCCGGCGAGCGGGACGAGGAGGAGTACGCGAGGAACCGGCGTCTTTACGTCTCTTAACGATGACACCGGCTCGAAACCTGGTGGATCTGGGCCGGAAGCGGTGCGCACTCGCCGCCCGAGGGCGGCGGGGAACTCCTTGGCCGGTATTTCGAAGCCGTCCGGGAGGCCATGAGGGAGGACTACGGCGTACTCGTGGCGATGCCGCAGGGATATAGTCGGGCTCCTACTTCGACGAGCGAATCACAGTGAACACGGGAACCACCGGAGCCCTATTCACGGGGTTCTACCAGCCTTTCTTGTAGAAGGTGAGGGCGGTGATGGTCCTGGTGATGAGGGGGAAGGCTTGGAGGGGGCCGCGGTAGCGGGTGGCGAGGATCTTCCAGTCCTTCAGGTGCGCGATCGCCCGCTCGACGGCTGTGCGGAGCGTGCCGATGCTCTGGTTGAGCACCTTGTCGCCGGTGGGCCGTTCCCGGCCGGGTGGCTTCCGCCGCGCGGTGAGCATGCCGGAGCCGACGTAGCCCAGGTCGCCGATGTCCTCCCGGTCGGCGAACGCGTCGGGGAAGTGGGACTGCCGCCATGCGTACATGTCGTGCCGTGAACCCGGCACGGGCGCCGAGACCGCGAGAAGGTCCCCGGCAAGCGTGGCCGCGACCTGAAGGTTGAAGCCGGTGTCACGGTGCTTGCCGGAGAACATCGAAGTGCCCTCGCCGGCCCAGTGCCAGGTGGTCACCAGGGTGCCGTCGATCAGGACGACCCGGCCGGCCGACACCTCCGCCGGATCCGGGACGTGTTCGGCCAGGACCTTCTCCACCACCGGCAGCAGCGCCGTCCACCGCCTGGAGACAGTGGCCTGGGAGACCCCGAACAACTCCGCGGCCGCCTCCTGGACGGTGTTCTGCCGCAACATGAACAGGACGAGCACCACCGACTTGTACAGCCCCAGTGCCCACATCCGCCCCGGCACCACCGTCCGGTCCACATCCTCCACCAACGCCCGATGGACCCGCTCCACCAGCCCGCCCAGCTGATCCCCGTCCAACCCTGTCGTAACGTCCCACCTCAACCGCCCCGCCCCGGTAGTGATCTGATGTCGTCGCAAACATCAGGCTACCGAGCGGAGCCTCTTCAAGATCAAGGAAATCGAGCCACGAACCCCCGTGAATAAGCCTCAAGATTTTCCATCGGGATTACGGGGCGTCGAGAACTCCATGATCTTGGAAGTCCGTGCCTGCTTCACGTCCGAACTGGCCCACCCGCCGCAGACCATGACCAATCGGACGATCCGTCACTTTGCCGAAGCCCTGGTCCGCGGGAGTGGGCCTGGGCAGGCGGTTCCTGCTCGCATGTGTACGGACGCCGAGCACGAAACGGGCTGGCAGCTGGTCCTTGGAGACCGAACGATTCGGTACTACGACTGCTGAAGTCCGGCGCTTGCTGGCCTGGCTGCTGGAGCGGCAGGTCGAGGTGGTGATGGAGGCGACCTCGGACTACTGGCGTTCGGTCTACTACCTGTTGCAACCGCATTTGAATCTGATGCTGGTCAATCCAGCTCATCTTAAAGGGATTCGGGGCCGCAAGACCGATCCCAGTACTACAGGAGTGCTTCCGTGTCTGTTGGTGGGGGGGGTGTCTCTATGTCTTTCGTCAAGGACGTGGTGCCTGGTATGCGGGTGTTTGGGATGGTTATGCGGCGAGGGTGATGGTGGGGGTGCGGGATTCGTAGAAGGTGCCGTCGCGGAGCATGGCGAAGAGGACGCTGATGCGTTGACGGGCGAGTCTCAGGAGGGCTTGTGTGTGGGTTTTGCCGCGGGCTCGTTGCCGGTCGTAGTAGGCGCGTGGGTGGGGGTCGGCGTTCATGCAGGCGAAGGCGGAGAGGAACATTGCGCGTTTGAGTTGGCGGTTTCCGCCGCGGGGTGCGTGTTCGCCGTGGATCGAGGTCCCCGAGGATCTGGTCGTGGGGGCGAGACCGGCGTAGGAGGCGAGGTGGGCGGCACTTGGAAAGCCGGTGCCGTCGCCGACGGTGACCAGCAGGACGGCGGCGGTCCTGACTCCGACTCCCGGCATCGAGGTCAGGACCGAGTGAAGAGGGTGAGCCTCCAGCAGGCTGCCGATCTGCGCTTCCAGGGCTCGGCGCTGGTCATGGACCGCGGCGAGTGAAGCGGCCAGGGACGGGATCACGATGTCGAGGGTGCCGGTTCCGGGAACGATGACGGTCTGCTCGTCGAGAGCGTCGAAGACCTCGTCGATCAGCCGCTGTGCCATGCGCGGGGCTTTGGGCCGGATCAGTTCAACGAGTCGGCGGCGGCCGGCTTTCCGCAGAGCGGCCGGGGATCCGTGGCGTTCGAGGAGCCAAGCCGGTCAGCACCGTGAGCTCGGCGGTGATCTCGTCGGTCAGTTCCAGCGAACGCAGGATGTGCGGCATGGTCCGGGCCGCGTCCGCGATCACCGCGGCGTCCTTGGAATCGGTTTTCGCCTCGCCCGGGTAGAGGTCGGCGATCCGCCGCATCGCGAGTCCGGGCAGGTAGGCGACCTCGCAGCCCGCGTCACGGGCGACGGTCAGCGGCAGGGCACCGATCGAGGCGGGCTGGTCCACGATCACCAGGACGGTGCCGAACTTGGCCTTGAGCTTGTCGAAGACGGCCCGCAGCTTCGGTTCGCTGTTGGGCATCGGCTTGTCGAAGACCTTCTTCCCGGCCGGGGTGAGCCCGTGGCCGTGATGGGCCGTCTTGCCGACGTCCATCCCGAGGAAAACGCCTATGCCTTCGGTCTCTAACATCGCACCCTTCCGCAAGTGTTGACCGTGCCGGCCTCGGCGATGGCACCGTGCTCGCGCATCCACGTTATGCAGACCTGCCGCCCGCGAACTGCCCGGCATTGCGCCGGACCGGACGGTGGCCGGGTCTCTCATCAGCGTCTCCGACGGCACCCCACGGACCCGGCGACACCACCCCCCAGGTCATGCCTTCGACAGAGGGGACACAGTCATACCGGGCCCGGAGGCCAGCGGCCCCATTGCAGGACCGCGAAAAACATAACGGGGGAGTCGTTGTTCTGTCTGTGGAGACGTTGCGTGATGTGGAGCGGTGGGCGGAGTGGTTCGAGGATTTCTTCGGCACGCTCGGGGGTTTGTTCGGCCGGAAGGACCTGCGCGGGAACGCGTGTGTGCGTATGTGAAGGCGTTGCTGGGGCCGGTGGAGCGGGAGAATTCCTGGCAGATCGCCGTGCATGCGGGGTATGTGACGCCGGACCGGGTGAAGGACCTGCTGCGGCGGACGAGGTGGAGCTGGAGCGGGTTGCGGGACGGGGTGCGTGCCTTCGTGGTGGAACACCTCGGTGATCCGGGGGCGGTGCTGGTCCTGGACGAGACCGCGTTCCTGAAGAAGGGGACGAAGTCGGCGGGTGTCGCGAGGCAGTACGCGGGGATCACCGGGCAGGTGGAGAACTGCCAGGTCGCGGTGTTCGCCGTGTATGTCACCTCGGCCGGGCGGGCGTTGATCGACTTCGCGCTCTACCTGGGCAAGACGTGGGCCGGGGATGCGGAGCGGTGCCGGGAGGCCGGAGTGCCGGCCGATCGGGCGTAGGCCGTGGTCACCAAGGCAGAACTGGGCCGGCGTCTGGTGGAGCGCACCCGCTGCGCGGGAGTGCCGTTCGCGTGGGTGGCCGCCGACAGCCTCTACGGGCGGGACCGCGGCCTGCGGTCGGCCCTCGAGCGCCGCGGCAAGGGCTATGTGATGGCGGTGCCCTGTGATGAGACCGTCCTCACGACGGGGACCGGGCTGGTGCGGGTCGATGCCCTGGCCGTGAGCGTACCGCTGGTGTTCGAGCGGCGTTCGTGCGGAAGCGGGTCGAGGGGCGAGCGGTACTACGACTGGGCGCTGGCCGAGGTGGCGTGGCCGTCGGATGCCGGGCCGGCCCGTAAGGGGTGGCAGCACCTGCTGCGGGTGCGGCGTTCGATCGTCGACCCGTCCGACCTCGCCTTCTTCGCCGTCCACGCCCGCGAGAGCACCACCTTGTCCACGCTCGTGAACGTCGCCGGGATGCGCTGGGGCGTGGAGGACTGCTTCGAGACCGCCAAGTCCGACTGCGGCCTGGACCAGTACGAGGTCCGCCACTGGGAGCCCTGGCACCGCCACATCGCCCTGGCCATGGCCGCGTTCGCTTTCCTCTCGGTCACCGCCACCCGCACCGCCCGGCTCAAGCAGGCCGACGAACCCTCCACTACGGACATGTCCGACCAACCCGCCATAACCTGGCCACCGCTGAACCTCCCCGTCCTGCCCTCCGGCTGATCGACTACACCGCCGAGGAGATCCGCCGACTCCTGCACCAGACCCTCTGGCACGTCCAGCACGACCCCCTCCTCATCGCCGCCCAATCCCTATGGCGCCGAACCCACCAGACCATCGCAAAACGGCTCCACCACGCGAGACGCAGACAACGAGCCCCC
Source organism: Streptomyces sp. NBC_01426 (assembly GCF_036231985.1). GTDB lineage: Bacteria > Actinomycetota > Actinomycetes > Streptomycetales > Streptomycetaceae > Streptomyces. The sequence goes on along the minus strand of NZ_CP109502.1, from coordinate 361,468 downwards.
GAACCACTCCTGTAGTACAGGGCGCCCGTTCGGTGGGCGTATTTCGGCAACAGTCCAGGGCGGAACGTGCCGAGGCGGTCACGTGGGACATTCACGATCACGGGCCCGACCTCGGTCATCACCTTCTTCACCCGGTAGCCATTACGCGTGCTACCACCCGAACGCGATCCCCGACCGCCTGCGATGAGCGATTCGTCGGCGAGATGCAGTTCCATCTCCGCCTCGAGAGCGGCTTGCATAAGATGCTGAGCGAGCTCGGGGAGAATTCCTCCTTCGCCCATCAGCCGGAGACCGCCGGAAGCGGTCTTCTCCGCCGCGAGCGCGGCCAGTTCTTCCAGCAACTCGAGCGACAGACCATTCAGGGACGTGGGCATCGACTTCACACCAGCACCCTCAGTGGCCTGATCGGCCTTGCCAAGCGACACGCCGCCGACCATCCCGATCGTGTGACCCATCGACGTTCCCATCAGGTGAACTCCTTCGAGAGGAACCCACCTATTCGCGCACCTCCCGTCCACGCGCCGTGCTTCTGCGCGTGTTTCGCGAAGCGTGTCTGAAAGATCGTGTAAGTCCGTGATGTGGAAGCCTTGGCCCGGGGCTCGGCCCGCACTCGGGCCTGTGGGCCAGGCGGATCGGACGAGTCATGGCGAGACAAAAACGAAGCGGCCGCATCCGTGGCCGGCGACAAGACGGTCGACGAGGTGGTCGAGCGGCTGCTCGACAAAGCTGACGCCTCCGGGGCGGCCCTTCTCGGTGAGGGCGGGCTCCTGACCGAGATCACCAGGGCCGTTCTGGAGCGGGCTCTGGAAAGCCGAGATGAGCGAACACCTCGGCTACGAACGCGGAGATCTTGGAGGTCACGGGTCGGGGAACTCCCGCAACGGAACCTCGCCGAAGACGGTCCTGACCGATGCCGGCGCCGTCACGCTGGCGATTCCGCGCGACCGAAACGGCGACTTCGAACCGAGGCTGGTCCCGAAGAACGCCCGCCGCCTCGCCGGGTTCAACGACCGGATCCTCTCGCTCTACGCCCGCGGGTTGAGCGTGCGCGACATCCGCTCCCACCTCGCCCAGATCTATGGCGTCGAGGTCAGCCCGGACCTGATCAGCAAGGTCACCGACGCCGTGATCGACGAACTCGTGACCTGGCAGAACCGGCCCCTGGACGCGGTCTGGCCGATCATCTACATCGACGCGCTGCGGGTGAAAATCCGCTCTGGTGCGGTGACCTCGAAGCCGGTCTATCTGGCCGTGGGCGTCGACATGGACGGCCGCAAAGACGTCCTCGGTCTGTGGGTCGGCTCCGAGGGCGAGGGAGCCACCACCTGGATGGCGGTCCTCTCCGAGCTGCGAAATCGGGGTATTGAGGACGTCTGCATCGTGGTCTGTGACGGGTTGAAGGGCCTGCCCGACGCGGTCACCGCGACCTGGCCGAAGGCCACCGTCCAGACCTGCGTGATCCACCTGACGAGAGCCTCGCTCAGGCTCTCCTCGTCGCGGGACCACCCGAAGCTGGTCCCGGCCCTGAAGGCCGTCTACACAGCCCCGACCGAGGCGGCGGCCGAGCAGGCCATCGATGCTTTCGAGGCCTCTGAGCTGGGTGAACGCTATCCGGCGATCGTGCGGACCTGGCGGTCGGCCTGGCCGGAGTTCACGCCCTACCTGGCATTCCCGCCGGCCATAAGGACCGTGGTCTACTCCACGAACATGGTCGAATCCATGAACGCGCGGCTCCGCAAGGCCACCCGGAACCGTGGTCATTTCCCCTCGGAGCAGGCCGCGTTGAAGGTCCTCTACCTCGCGGTCCGCGAGCAGATCAACCCGACAGCGCGCGACGCGAACCACGTCGCCGCACACTGGAAAGAGGCACTGAACCAGTTCTCACTCTTCTTCGAGGACCGGCTCAGCATCCAATGACACCAGGCGACTTACACAAGATCGCTGACACGCCCTGTTTCATCGAATGGCGCTGCCTTGTGTGGGAGTCAGCCGTTTGTCCAGGTGCCGAGGGCGATCTCCGCGGTGATGCCGGGGCCGAATCCGGCGAGCAAGCCGTGTGCGCCCTCGGGGATGAGTCCGGTTTCGGCTGTGCGGCGCAGGGTGTCCAGGACGACGGCGGAGGCGATGTTGCCGTAGTCGGTGAGTGTGTCTCGGCTGCGTTCGAATATGGCGGGTTTGACGTTCAGGTGGCGGGAGAGATCATCCAGGATGCGTGGGCCGCCGGCGTGGATGACGTAGAAGTCGAGTTCGGTGGCGTCCCACCCGTGCTCCGCGCTCACCTGTACGAGGGCGGGGGCGAGGTCCTGCATGGTGTGGGGTACGCGCCGGTCGAGTAGGAAGTGGAAGCCCGTCGGTTTGAGTGCGTAGGAGATCCATTCCTCGGTGTCGGGAATGAGTCTGGGTCGCGTTGGATTCCAGGCGCATGCCTCGGCCGTGTCCGTCGCCGCGTACCACCGCGGCCGCCACGGCGTCCCCGAAGAGTCCGTTCGACAGGAGGTTGCCGACGGTGAGATCATCTGGCTGATAGCACAGCGAGCAGAACTCGCAGGCGACGATCAGGGCGTTGGCGCCGGGGTGGGCCAGGCAGAAGTCGTGGGCCCGGTTGATGGCCGATGCGCCGCCCGCGCAGCCCATCTGGGCGATGGGCATTTGCCGCGTGTCGGTCCGGAACCCCATCGTGTTGATCATCCAGGCGGTCAGCGCGGGCATGGTGAAGCCGGTACAGGAGACGAAGATGATGGCGTCGATCTCCCGCGCGCAGACGCCCGCGTTGGCCAGGGCTGCGGTCACTGCTGGGGGGACCCTGCGTTTGGCCTCGCGAACGTAGACGAGGTTGCGTTCCTCGAGGCCTGGGTGGTCGAGGGTCGCTTCGATGGTCTGTACGAGGTGGCGCTTGCGCACGCCGGTGTTCTTGATGAGGCGGAGCGCGAGCTGGATGTCTTCGTGGCCATGGTGGAGCCTGGCGGCCAGATCCAGGGACTCCTCGATGGTGATGACATGCTCGGGCACTTCGACGGCGGGTACGCACAGCACAGGCCGGGTGTGCGGGGCCTCAGCGGCGTGGACGGGTTGAGTGCCGGGTCGGGAGTGGTGCGACGGTGCGAGCTGGCCGTTGGTCGTCATGGGGTGCTCACATTCGTACGAGAGATCACAGGGGCCGGGACTCATCCCAGGGAAACACCCTGTCGGCAGCCCGACCGGGACTGGACGGAGGTATGTGCCAGCCCGGATGCCAGCTGGCGGTGCAGGATGGACGGGTCGTAGGCGTTTTGCCAGTGCTCGACGATCAGGCTGTCGCGGAAGCGCCACAGCCCGCAGAAGGGAAGGCGATTGCCTCGTCGCCAACGTCGGCGTGGAAGGTGCCGGTCACGGCCGCGAAGAAGTCGTTCGCGGCGATCGCGTCGATGGAGGCCCTCAGGGTGCCATCGGTCAAACGGCACAGGGCCTGCTCGCTGTCGATGACGGCTTGTTTGCCGTGGACCCGGGCGGGCAGGTCGAGGCCGAGGTCACGGTGGGCGAGGTGATAGACGACGTCGTCCGCGGTGTAGTCGCCGATGCGGGTGAGGTCCTCGTACAGGGTCCGCAAGAGGCTATCGTGCGGGTGCGCCCCCGCCGCCGGAGCGGTCACCCCCTGTCCTTGACCGGGCGCCGCTCCGCCAGGGTGCCGCCCGCCACAGCGGCGTCGATCAGCCGCAGGTCGTCCTTGGTGAGGCTGATCCGCGCGGCCTTCATGTTCTCCTCAAGGTGGGCGATGGAGGTCGTCCCCGGGATCAGAAGCGTGGCTGGAGAACGCCATAGCAGCCAGGCAAGGGCAAGTTGGGAGACGCTTGCGCCGCATTGCGCGGCGACACCGGCCAGCGGACTGCCGGGACCGACGAGCTGTCCGTGCCCCAGGGGAAACCACGGGATGAACGCCATGCCGTTGCGCTCCGCGTAGTCCAGGGCTGCGTCGCCGGTACGGTCGGCGACGTTGTAGAGGTTTTCGACTGCGACGATGTCCGCGAACTCGCCTGCCTGGCTAAGCTCTTCGCGGGTCACCTCCGGCTGGCCGGAAATCCCGATGTGATGGATCTTTCCTCGGCCCGCATCTCGGTCAACGCCCCCAGTTGCTCGGCCAGTGGAACCAGCGGATCAATACTGTGGAGCTGATAAAGGCCGATCCGTTCAACTCCGAGGTTTCGCAAAGACATCTCCACCTGCTGGCGCAAATAGGCGGGTCTACCGAGAGGGGTAATGTACTCCTGCCCAGGGAGCGTCCAGTCCGAAGGACCCCGCCGGAGCAGACCGCCCTTGGTACAGATGACGAGCTGCTCAGGGTAGGGGTGGAGGGCTTCTCGGATGATGCGCTCGTTGTCGCCCGGGCCGTAGCAGTCGGCAGTGTCGATGAACTCGACACCGAGATCGACCGCACGCCGCAACACGGAGACCGCACGAGCGGGATCCGGATACGGACCCCACATTCCCGGCCCGGTCAAGTGCATCGCACCATAGCCGATGCGCCCGACGTCAAGATCCGAACCCAGCCGAATCCGATCGGGGGATGTGGTGAGCACGCTCATCGGTCGCCTCCCGAGGCAACAAGGACTACTACAGGCCGAATATGAGGCTGCCCTCGCGGCCCGGAACGCCGACAGCACTCAAAGGCTGGTCCCGGCCCAGGCAGAGCACCCGAATGTATTGCTCTCATGACGATGCATCAAAGGAAAGGCCGTTTCATCGCATCCCCGGCCCGCCATCCGGATTCCACCCGAACGGCCCATCGGACAAGCGGCACCCGTCGTAAGATCCCAACGGCATCACCTGCTCCCGGCCGCCAACGAGGCAATGCTCCAGGATTATCCAGTGGATCAGTCCGGGGTGGGGTGCCTCGTGGGAATCGCGGAGGAGCGCATACCTTCCCGGGTGATCGACTCAAGGTCACCGAATAGGCCCGCGCTACGAACGCGGGTCGGGAAGGCACGCCCGTGCTCAGCGTAGTCAACGAAGACGGCACCACCGAGAGTGGTACCTCTCTGATCGACGAGATCGTCCGGGAAGGTGCCCGGCGGATGCTCGCGGCAGCCTTGGAGGCGGAGGTTGAGCAGTACATAGCCGAACTCGCAGGCCAGTTGCTTGCGACGAGGCGGGCCGGCGCGGCACGGTGGATTTCGCAGCGGCGCGCCACCGGCCCAGGACGGTGACCACCGCGGCCGGGCCCGTGGAGGTGGCGAGCGCCGCGCGGTCAACGACCGGCGTGTGGATGCCGCAACGGGTGAGCGGGAACGGTTTGCTCACTCGAAGATCCTCAGCGCCGTGGTGCGCGGAAGTCCCCGAAGGTCAGCGAGGTCACTGCCGTTGCTCTACCTCCACGGCCTGTCCTCGGGCGACTTCGATGCCCGCGCTCGAGCAGATTCCCTGGGCAGTACCGCCGGTCTGTCGCCGGCCACCGTGACCCGGCTGATGAAGCAGTGGACGACTGAGCATGCCGCCTTCCAGGCTCGTGACCTGGCCGGGTCCGACTACGTCTACGTGTGGGCCGACGGCATCCACCCCAAGATCCGGCTCTCCCAGGCGCACTCGTGCCCTGCTGGTCCTGACTGGGCGTCCGCGTCGACGGAACCAAGGAGCTGATCGCGATCGCCGAGGGATTGTGCCGAGTCCACCGAGTCCTGGGCGGATCTGCTGCGGGGCTGCCCGCCGGCGCGCCGGCATGCGCGACCCGGTCCTCGTGGCCGGCGACAGGGCAAGGGGACTGTGGCGGGCCCTGGCCGAGGTGTTCCCACAGGCCAGGCACCGAGGTGCTGGGTTCCTACGGCCCATGTCGCCGAAAAAAAGAACGTGAAAGACATGCCGAAGTCCGCGCGCAGCCCGGCGCGAAAGAAGGCGCTCCCAGGAGATCTACAACGCCGAAGACCGCAACCACGCCGAGAAAGGCGGTCGCCGCGTTCGAGAGAGGCACTACGGCGGCGTGAAGTGGCCCGGAGGCCGCGGTGAAGATCACCGGCGAGGTGCAGAGCGAGGCTCCTGGCGTTCGACGACTTCCCCGCTTCGAGGCACTGGATCCACCTGGCGAGGCCCGCGGACCCCATCGAGTCGACCTTCAGCACGGTCAAGCTCCGGACCAAGGTCACCCGCGGCGCCGTGCAGCCACCGCCGCCCTCGCCATGGTCTTCAAACTCGTCGAGTCCGCCCAGCAGCGGTGGCGGGCGGTCACCGCACCCCACCTCGTCGCCCTCGTCCGAGCCGGCAACCGGTTCGAGAACGGACACCTCGTCGAACGAGACGAGACCCTCGCGGCATGAACCACCTCAACTGATCCACAACTCTTGACTATTGCTCAAACGGGGCAGGGGCCGCAGCGCGGTGGTGTCGGCCTTGCGTAGTTGCCAGCGGCTGCTGATCCGCGGCGAGGGCAAAGGACGGTCTCGGTCATGCCGTAGTGCTCGCCCAGGCGCCGGCGCCCGCCGCCGAAGGCCATGAACGCCTGGCGCTGGGCGGGGGTGACGCGTTCGAGCAGCCACCGGTCCGGGTCCAGAAGCTCCGGGGCGGGGACGACGCCGGGGTCCCGATGCAGGGCGTAGGGGAGATGATCGCATCTGCGTCCGCGGGAACGGTGAAACCGGCGAGCACGGTCTCCCTCCAGGAGCGGCACTGGCTGGGCATCCGGTCGGTGGCCACGGCCCGCAGCACCTCGGACGAGGACCTGACGGGTGCCGGACACGCGCTCGATGCTCGGCGAGGAAAGCGGGAGCCCGTCCGGCGAGCTCCCTGGTCCAACTCGGCCCGCGCCGGCCACTCCACGTCCGGGTGGTCGGCCAGGGCGTGCCGGGTTCCAGGCGAGCAGGGACGCCGTGGTCTCCACGCCCGCGGCCAGCGCGGACGAGGACCTGATCACGTACCTCGGTGCCGTCAAGCGGAGCGCGCCATCGCCGTCGCCGGTGGTCATCACCAAGGACAGCAAGTCGTCCCCTGGCGCCTCCGCCGGCCCGGTACTGCGCGATCACCTCACCCGCGGCCAGCTCCAGGCGGACCTGCGCGCCGGCGGAGCGCGAGCGGTTGGCCGGCAGTGGGGAAGGCGGTGCAACAGCGGCCGGGGCACCGGCGGCCTGGCGGAACATACCCTCCGGCGAGCACCGGCGGGCCCGAGGCCATCGTGTCCGCTGCGCCTGCTCCGGCCGGTCGGGGCAAGCGATCCAGGTCGAGCCACCACCTGCGCCGCCAGCCGCATACATGCCGCGCTTCCACATCCAGCAACTCGCCCTCACGCCACCCCGACCGGCCACCTGGCCGCCTGACGCGGCCTCCAGCCATCAGCGGGGCGTACATTGGGCCACCTGGTCACGATGGAACTGCCGCAGGCCGCATCACCGGATGCTGACGCCGGTGGTCGGCGTTGCTGCAGGCGATCACCGGCCACCGCCGGCCAGGACCCCGCGCCGTGTCCATGCGCGAGCCCGCCGCTTGCCGAACACCGACGACACCAGCGCCCGGTGGGCCGCCTCCGCCGCGTTGACCACATGCACCGCACGCCCGGCCGAGCTGCACCCTCACTACCGCCTCCCCACAGAGAGCCGAGAAAGGCGAGAGGATCACCCACCATTTGGGGCACGTGACTCAACCACGGCACACCGCCCTGAACCTGCTGAACCTGCTGAGCCCCCACCGCGCCAACTCCCCCGATACCTCTTCTGGCAGCACACCAGGCCGTCCGCCCAGCCCCGCGACGAGCCACCGAACGTTTCCTAACCCCTGCAGGCACACCCCTACCACGCCGCTCGCAAACGAGATGCCCACCAGTCAGCCGTTCATCCGTGCACGCGGGGGCGCACGACAGCACTCCCGGAGCGCACATTCACTCCATTCCACGCCTACGCCGTCGGGCGTGTCGATGTGACCAGCAGTACTTGTGGATCTGAGGATGGACATCTCGTGGTCATGAAGAACTATCCGCCGCAGTTCAAGGCGGATGCGGTCGCACTGTACGAGTCGCGGCCGGGAGCGACGATCCGGCAGATCGCCGCCGATCTGGGGATCAACCCGGAGACGTTGCGGAACTGGGTCAGGGCGGCCGGCGCGAGCCGACCGCGGGGGCACCGTTCCCAAGCCTCCGCGGAGCCGGCGACGCCGATCGAGGCGGAGAACGCCGCTCTGCGTCAGAAGATCCGCGAGCTCGAGGAGGAACGCGAGATCCTGCGGAAGGCGGCGAAGTATTTCGCCGGGGAGACGCGCTGGTGAACCGCTTCCAGTTCGTCGCCGACCACCAGCGCCGCCACGGCGTGAAGCGGCTGTGCCAGATTCTGGGGATCTCCCGTTCCAGCTTCTATTACTGGCGTTCGACGGCGGGTGACCGGGCCGCCCGGCGGGACGCCGATGCCCGACTCGCAGCTCGGATACGGGTCGTGCACCTCGATTCGGACGGTACTTACGGCGTTCCCAGGATCACCGCCGAGCTCCGCGACGAAGGCGAACGCGTCAATCACAAACGGGTCGCCCGTGTGATGCGGAGCATCGATCTGGCCGGAGTGCGGCTGCGGCGCAGGCACCGGACCACGACGCCGGACCCCGCCGCGGCGAAGGCACCGGACCTCCTCGGACGTGACTTCACCGCCGTCGAGGTGAACACCAAGTACGTCGGCGACATCACCTATCTGCCCATCGACGGCGGGAAGTTCTGCTACCTCGCGACCGTCATCGACCTCGCCTCACGCCGCCTCGCCGGCTGGGCCATCGCCGATCACATGCGAACCGAACTCGTCACCGACGCGCTCACCGCGGCGAAACGAACCCGTGGCAGCCTCGCCGGCGCGATCATGCACACCGACCACGGAGCCCAGTACACAAGCAGATCCTTCGCCGAAGTTTGCAGGTCAGCAGGGGTGAGACAGAGCATGGGCGCGATCGGGTCCAGCGCGGACAACGCGCTCGCCGAGTCCTTCAACGCCGCCTTCAAACGAGAGACGCTCCAAGGCCGCAAGAGCTGGCCCACCGAACGCGAGGCCCGCCTCGACGCCTTCCGATGGCTCAACCGATACAACACCCGCCGCCGGCACTCACACCTCGGACAACGCAGCCCCATCGCCTACGAAACCGCCACCACAACAACATCAACTACGCTGGCCAAAGCCGCATAACCCGTGTCCAGGATCCGGGGTCAAGGCCCCCCCCTCCGACCGGCAGAATCACCCCGCCCGACAACAGCAGCACAATAACCGCCAGCACGAACAGCATGCCGAGCACGATTCACCCCACCGAGCGAAGATCACCAACAGCATCCCGAATGTGAGACAGAGCCGTTGACCGTACAGACCCCCTCCGGGTCATGCGACACAAGACAAGCAAGGAACTGGTCCTCGTCGACCGACCTGCCCGCCCCGCTGATCACACACCAGCCAAACGGCAAGGCCAACATGCCAGGACCCCAATTTCACCCAAAGCCGTAAGCCTCCAGGACTTGTCCTACGGGTGAGTCCTGGCCAACACCCGTCGTACGCGCCGCGTCGGGCCCCCCTGCCATTGATGTTCTTCGAGTTGGGCTCGGAACAGAAGCAGCACGTCAACCTGACCTGCGCAGACGTTCCAGCAGCGTCACCCGATCGGTGGCCAACTCGAAGAAGCTCATTGAGGTGTCGGACCGTATGAAGATCGGCAAGTCCGGCACTCAGTGGGCGATGCTGCGAGGCCTCCGATCCTGGCGAGGAGGCATCCGTGCGCGGCCAGCGCGGGCTTCTCACCTGTCTGGACGGTAGGGGGTGCGCCCCTGAGGCGCGTAACGTCGTGCCACAGGGACTGGAACGCGTCATATGCCGAGGGAAGTTCCGTCAGGCATGCCCGGCTGCTCTGGGTCGGCGGTAGCGTCGCTTTCACTCAAGTCTCCCCACAACACCCAGGCCCGCGCGGCGGGTCCCCGCGGAAGGACGCCCCCATGCGGAAACACACCACCAGGCCGGGCGCTGCCCGCGCCCCACAGCGGCCCCACCGGCTCGGCTCTCTCCTGCTTGCCGCGCTCGTCGGCGCGGCCACCGTCGCCGCCACCGGCACGGCGCGGGCCGCCCCCGTACGCATCGACATCACCATGCGCAAACAGGAAAAGACCAACTGGTGCTGGGCCGCGGCTGCTTCGACCATCGCCAACCAACTGGGCAAGGAGCACACGCAGAACGCGTTCTGCAATGCCGCCTTCGATCGCCGGCAGGGCAGTGAGTGCCCCAACAACCAGGCCGACCTGGGCAACGTCCAGCGGGCCCTGCGTTGGGCCGGGATCGCACCGGGCCGGTACGTGACCGGCTGGCTGCGCTACAGCACCGTCAAGGCGGAAATCGACGCGGGCCGCCCGATCGAGACCCGGGTCCTGTGGACCTCCGGCGGCGGGCACATGCACGTCATCTACGGCTACGACGAGGCGAAGCAATGGGTCTACTGGGGCGACCCGTGGCCCTCCTACACCCGCTACAACTGGGGCTCGCACAACTACTATCTGGACAACAACGCCTTCCGGTGGACCCACTCACTCTATGAGATCGGGAAGGGATGACCATGACCGCACACGCTTCGGGGAACCATCACCTGCGGCTATCTGGGCTTCTGGCCGTTCCCACCGCCGCGACCGCCCTCGCCTGCCTGACGCTCGCCGCGCCCACCGCAGCAGCGGCGGAGGGCGCATCGCCGGTAGACCTGGCCCTGGCCGGCCGGGCAGCCGGTGCACAGACTTCGCTCCGAAAGGTCGAGGCGTTCCTCGCCGTCGACCAGCAGCGCCTCGCGTCCGGCGCTCGTCTCCCGGGCCCGGACGGCAGCGGGGCGGTGGATGGCGCCGCGGGGCCGACCCGGCTGGGTGCCACCCTAGCCGTATACGTCCTGAATCCCGATTTCGTGCGCGGCGTGCCCGGGGCGCCGCCCAACCGCCCCGAGGGTGCCGCGACCACGGTGACCGGGGCGAACGGCCGGACGGCGACCATCCGTACCGCCCCGACGGAGAGAGGCTGGCAGGTGGTTTCCAGCCACGCGTCGGTTCAGTGATCGAGCTGGACACCATCCCCTGGTACGCCGTCGTCGGCCCTGACGAGACCGTCGTTGCCCCCGTCGTTCCGTACCTTCGCGGCCTGACCCTGGATGACAACCGTCCGCCGACCGCGAAGAGCTACGCCTATGACCTGACACGGCGCCCAGCGCCGTCCTCCGGACCGTCGGCGCGATCCGCACATGTGCGGTTCTGCCGCTGTGGTTCCCGCGCCCATCCCGTCTCTGTACCGGACGCTCGGTGGCCGCGCGGCGCCGCACGGCCCGGGCGCTGTCACCGGCCAGAATCCCGGCCCGGCGCCCAAAGGGCAGCACCGGATTGGGCACCGTCCCCGGCTGAACAACCCTGGACAAGGTCGAGCAGCCGGGGGACGGGACTTCCCCGCGCCTGGCCAATCTGGCCACGGCCTCTTACCCGCAGGCCGACGACCCTGCACCGTGCGGAAGTTCACCGAGTCCGTCCCCTGACCGGACGGTGGGCCCCTGTGCCTGCCACCACACCGCGTGAATCCACCACCACCGACTTACTGATCGTTTCAGAATGAGTTCGGGGGCTGGGCAGGGCGGTCCAGGCGGCCGACCTACCAGACCAGACCGCGGTGGCTCAGGCGGACGCGACGCCGAGCACTGCGGTCATCGCGTATCCGCCGACAGCGACTGGCGCCGACAGGCAGGGTCGTCTACGAGTGGATCGGAGAGACGCGTGCAGATGGCAGTTGGCCTCCGTGGCTACTCGTCATCCTGCTCGACGCGCTGGCTGTGTGTGCCGGGCTGCATGTGGAAGTGGTCGGCTGTGGCGATGGCTGACAGGAGGAGGGCCATGGCGGCGGTTGTGGCCCAGCCGGCGAAGCTGGTGGCCCAGCCCAGGGGTACGGCGACGGCGGCTCCGATGAGGCGTTCGGTGGTGCGGCCGGTGCCGAGCAGGGCACGGTAGGCGGCGTGACCGAGGAGGAAGATCGCGGTACCGCAGCCGAGCCACCAGGAGTTGGTGTGGTGGTTGAAGTGGTGGACGGCGTCGGTAGTGCCGGCGGCGACGAGGACGATGCCGATGACCATGACGAGGTGGCCGAGGCCGAAGGGGTAGACGGCCAGGAGTTCGCGGCGGCGTTCGGGTGCGCCTTCCAGGGCGGTTGCGGCCCGGGTGTCGTCGCCCTCGAAGTAGATCCACCAGAGGCCGGCGGCGACGGCGATGCCTAGGACGACGCCGAGAGCCAGCGTGGGGCCTACCGCGGCTCCTTGGGCGCCGATGCCGATGGCGATGATGGATTCGCCGAGCACGAGGATGACGATGAGTCCGTGCCGTTCGACGAAGTGGTGCGGTTCGATGACGAAGCCCCGGATGCCCCCAAGCATGGGCGAGAGGACGAAGAGGAGCAGGACTGCGGCGGCCCAGCACAGCCAGGTGAGGGTCTGGGGAAGGTAGGGGCGATGAGGATGAGCACTCCGGCGCCGGCGTTGAAGGGCACGGTGCGGATGATGGCGGTTCTGGCGGATGCCCGGTCGGCGGTCAGGAATAGCAGGCAGTGGATGGCGACGGCGGCCAGGTAGGCGAGCGGGAAGGCCAGACCGTCGGTGTCGAAGGCGAAGGGCAGGTCGAGGCCCATGATGAAGAACGCCATCATGGCCAGTACCAGCAGGAGCCGGATGACGGTTGCGTCGGGGCGGACCGCGTTGGTGAGCCAGCTGAAGCCGAGGAACATCCACCACACCACGGTTAGGGCCAGCAGGGCGTGCAGGAGGCCCTCCCATCCGGGATGGGATTCGATGTGGTGGGTGACCTGGGTGATCACGAAGACGAAGACGAGGTCGAGGAACAGCTCGATCGTCGTCACCTGGCCGGTTGCCGCTCGGGTACGCAGCCTGAGTGGGCGAGATGTGCGCGGACTCATCAGTGGTGGTCTCTTGTCCTTGGGATCGCTGTCCGGCCCGGGCCGGACGGAGTATGCACAGCGGCGGGGGAAATCCGGCTCGCGTGATTGTGGCGCACACGCGGTGCTTTTACCTGGAGCATCGCCCACGCAAGAAGAGGGGGAAGGGATGCCAGCCCACGGCCTCACAGGGAGGAGGCGGCTCACCGGATGCGTGGTCAGGCGTGGACGCCGACGATGGACTTGGTCTCCAAGTACTCGCCGATGCCGAAGTCCGCCCACTCGCGGCCGTTGCCGGACTGCTTGTAGCCGCCCCAGGACGTGTTGAAGTCGAAGTCAGCGTCGTTGATCAAGACGTAGCCGGTGCGCATCCGTTCGGCGACAGCGAGAGCCTGCTGCGGGTCGCCGCTTGTGACGTATCCGCACAGGCCGTAGGGCGAGTCGTTGGCGATGGTGATGGCGTCTTCGATGCTCTCGTAGGCGATCACGGACATGACCGGGCCGAAGATCTCCTCGCGGGCGATGGTCATGTCGTTGGTGACGTCGGCGAAGACGGTGGGTCTGACGAAGTGCCCGTCCTTGAGAGTGTCGGGCAGGTCGGGCTTGCCGGGGCCGCCGGTGACGAGTCGGGCGCCTTCCTCGATGCCTTTGCGGATGTATCCCTGGACGGTGTCCCACTGGCCGGCGGAGACGACCGGGCCCATGGAGGTGCCCTGCGAGTGCGGGTCACCGACCTTAAGCGCCTCGACTGCCGGGGTGAGGGCGGCCAGGAATTCGTCCTGTCGTTCACGCGGAACCAGGGTGCGGGAGGCTGCGCCGCAGGTCTGTCCGCTGTTCAAGAGCGCGTACAGCACGGCGGTGTTCACGGCGGTGTCCAAGTCGGCGTCGGGGAGCACGATCTGTGGGGATTTGCCGCCGAGTTCGGTGACGACCCGTTTGGCCGTGGGCGCCGCGGCGGCGAGCACGCCCTAGGCGCGCAGGCCAGGGCGTGCGCGGGCAGCAGTGGTGAGCAGGTGTAGGCAGGACGGTGGCGGCGGCGGCAGGACCGCGACCGGTCCGGAACCGGTGAAGGAGATCATGTCGATCCGGCGCTGGTTCAGGGCATCTCCGATGACCGAGCCGCGGCCCAGGACGAGGTTGAACACGCCGGCGGGAACCCCGGCCGCTTCCAGGATCTCCGCCAGCACGACGGCCGAGTACGGGGTCAGCTGAGCCGGTTTGAGCACGACGGTGCAGCCGGCGGCGAGCGCGGAGGCGACCTTCCCGGCGGGCTGGAGGGCGGGATAGTTCCACGGAGTGATCAGCGCGCACACGCCGATCGGCTCGCGCCGCACCCACGTGCTTCCGCGCTTTTCGACGAGGTCCAGGTTCCGCAGGGCCCGTGCGGCGTTGTGGAACTGGCTCTGGCCGGAGGGCACGTGCAAGCTGCGGGAGAGGTCCAGGGGAGCCCAGCTCCTCGGTGACGGCCTGAGCCATGTCCTCGGCACGACGGGCGTATTCGGCGCCGATGGCTTCCAGGAGGTCCACTCGCTCGGCGGCAGTGGTGATGGAGAACGAGGCGAAAGCGTTCCTGGCGGCCGTGACCGCCCGGTCGACGTCGGTGGCACCGCCGAGGGCGGCCCGGCCGCTGGGCCGTCCGGTGGCGGGGTCGGTCAGCTCCAGGACGGCGGGCTCGGCCGGCGCCGTCCAGCTGCCGTCGATGTACAGGTTGTGAAACTCACGCATGGCAGCCTGCCTTGCTCCGTTTGAGGGAAGGGGGCGGGATGCCGGACGGCGGCGGGCCGCCGTCCGGCGAGTGGTCCGCGACGTGAGGAACATCGGACCACCTGGGTTGCTGGTGGCGCTGCCGGTCAGCTCTGCGCGGGGGTGAACACGCCGCGGAAGCGCATCTTCCCGGAGGCCAGGCGGTCGTAGGCCTCGGTGGCCCGGTCGAGCGGGAAGGTCTCGGTGATCGGCTTGACCTTGCCCTTCGCGGCGAGGTCGAGGACCTCGCTGAGGTAGTGCTGGCCACCGTGGGTGGAGCCGATGACCGGCCTCGGGGAACATCGGTACAGCGGATATCGGTGAGAACGATCATGCGCCTCTAGCACAGTGATCCACTTCGCTGCTGGGGTTCGGTGAAACGTCTCCGGGCCTGCTCCGGGGCTGGCTACGGTCCGGCTCGTGCCGGTGGAATTTCTGAGTGATGAGCAGGCCGAGGCGTACGGGACGTTCGCCGAGGAGCCGACGAGGCCCGAGCTGGAGCGGTTCTTCTTCCTGGACGACGTGGACCGGGACCTGATCGCCCTGCGGCGTACGAAGCACCACCAGCTTGGGTTCGCGCTCCAGATGTGCACAGTGAGGTACGTGGGTCTGTTCCTGGAGGACCCGCTTGCGGTGCCATGGCCGGTGGTCGAGCACCTGGCCGCGCAGCTCGGCATCGAGGACCCCTCGTGCGTGAAGCGGTACACCGAGCGGCGTCAGACTCTGTACGACCACGCGTGGGAGATCCGGGGCGCCTACGGCTACCACCCCTACGAGGACGCCGAGTGGGGCCGGCGGTTCCGTACCTTCCTGCACGGGCGGGCATGGACGCACGCCGAAGGCCCGAAGGCGCTGTTCGACCACGCGGTGGGCTGGCTGCGCCGTCACCGGGTCCTGCTGCCCGGGGTGTCCGTGCTGGCCCGGCAGGTGTCGGAGGCGCGGAAGGTCGCGGAGAAGCGGCTGCACGCCACGGTCGCGGGCGCCGCCCGCCGCGCGGACCCGGCGCTGCCCGGGGATCTGGTGGCGACGCTGAAGACGCCGGAGGGCGCCCGGTTCTCGGAGCTGGAGCGGCTGCGCCGGCCGCCGACGCGGACGACGGGTACGGCGTTCGCCCGCGCGCTGGAGCGGGTGGACGAGATCAGTGCGTTCCAGCTCGGGCGGCTGAAGCTGTCGCAGATCCCGCCGAACCGCATGGCGACGCTGGCCCGGTACGCGCTGGGGTCGAAGGCTCCGCTGCTGGAACGGGCGGCGGATCCGAAGCGCACGGCGATGCTTACCGCGGTGATGCGGCACCTGGAGGCGAAGGCCATCGACGAGGCCCTGGACCTGTTCCAGGTCCTGATGGCCACCCGGCTGCTGAGCACCGCGAAACGCAAGACGGAGAAGGAGCGGCTGTCGACACTGCCGCAGCTGGAGAAGGCGTCACGGGTGCTCGCGCGGGCGGCGAAGGTGGTGTTCGAGGAACTGGAGCTGGTCGAGGAGCAGGCAGCGGACCTGGACGTCGCGGCGCTGTGGGCGGCGGTGGAGGAGGTCGCGCCGCGCGCCGCCGTGATGACGGCGGCCGCGACCGTGGTCTCGCTGGTGCCCGAGGACGAGGACTCGGCCGAGGTTGCCATGCGGGCCGCGCTGGCGAACCGGTACGCCACGGTGCGCCCGTTCCTCGCGTTGCTGGGCGAGTCGAAGGCGCTGGACGCGGCGAGCGCCGGCAAGCGGGTCCTGGCCGGGGTGCGCGGCCTTCCGGCGCTGGCCCGGCGGAAGGTGGGGGTCAAGCCGCTGCTGCCGCGGGAGGTGGACGACAAGCTCGTGCCGCCGGCGTGGCGCAAGGCGGTGTACGCCAACCCTGATCTGCCGCAGGGTGCGGTGGACCGGGACGCGTACGTGGTGTGCGTGCTGGAGCAGCTGCACCGGGCCCTGAACAGCCGCGACGTGTTCGCCGCCCCGTCGCACCGCTGGTCCAACCCGCGGGCCCGCCTACTGGACGGGCCCGACTGGGACGCGGTCGAGGAGGACGTGCTGGCCGGGCTGAGCCTGGACATGCCCGTGACCGAGCACCTGGCGGAGCTGGTGCGGGGCCTGGACGCCGGGTGGAAGCAGCTCGCCGAACGTCTGGAAGAGGCGGGGCCGGCGGCGAAGGTCTCCATCGAGGTGCAGGACGACGGGCGGGTGAAGCTGAACGTCGCGGGGCTCGGGGCGCTCGGCGAGCCGAAGTCCCTGACCTGGTTGCGGGGGCGCGTCGAGAGGATGCTCCCGAAGATCGACCTGCCGGACCTGCTGTTCGAGGTGAACGCCTGGACCGGGTTCCTCGACACGTTCGTGCACCTCGGGGACGGCACGACCCGGATGAAGAACCTGCCCACTTCGGTGGTCGCGTTGCTGGTGTCGGAGGCGTGCAACATCGGCCTGGCCCCGGTGGTCAACCCCGCCCATGAGGCCCTGACTCGGGCCCGGCTCGTGCACGTCGACCAGTACTACCTGCGCGCCGACACCATCGCCGCCGCGAACGCACGGCTCATCGCGGCCCAGGCCGAGGTGCCCATCGTGAAGTTCTGGGGCGAGGGCCTGCTCGCCTCGGTGGACGGGCTGCGGTTCGTCGTCCCCGTCCGCACCATCAGCGCCGCTCCGTCGCCAAAGTACTTCGGGTTCAAGCGGGGCATCACCTGGCTCAACGCCGTCAACGACCAGGTCGCGGGCATCGGGCAGATGGTGGTGCCTGGCACCCCGCGCGACTCCCTGCACATCCTGGACGCGCTGCTGAACCTGGACGGCGGCGTGAAGCCGGAGATGGTGGCCACCGACAACGCCTCGTACTCCGACATGGTGTTCGGCCTGTTCAAGATCCTCGGCTACAACTTCAGCCCCCGGTTCCGCGACCTGGACGATCAGCGGTTCTGGCGGGCCACGATGCCCGGGGTCGAGACCGGAACGTACGGCGCGCTGGAGGATCTGGCCCGCAACCGCGTAAACCTGAACAAGGTGATCACGCACTGGCCGGACATGCTCAAGGTCGCCGGCTCCCTGGTCACCAACCAGGTCCGCGCCTACGACCTGCTGCGCATGTTCGGCCGAGACGGTCGCCCGACCCCGCTCGGGGCGGCGTTCGCGGAGTACGGGCGGATCGCCAAGACCGAGCACCTGCTGCGCGTGGTCGACCCGGTCGACGACACCTACCGCCGCCAGATGAACCGGCAGCTCACCGTGCAGGAGTCCCGCCACAAGCTCGCCCGCGACGTGTGCCACGGCAAGCGCGGCACCATCCACCAGGCGTACCGCGACGGCATGGAGGACCAGCTCGGCGCGCTCGGCCTGGTCCTCAACGCCATCGTGCTCTGGACAACGAAGTACCTCGACGCCGCCGTCAGCCAGCTCCGCGCCGAGGGCCACGAGATCCGGGACGAGGACATCGCCCGGCTCTCTCCGCTCAAGCACAAGAACCTGAACCTGCTCGGCCGCTACAGCTTCACCGCCTCGACGCCGGCCGCCGGTGCCCTGCGCCCGCTGCGCGACCCGGACGCGCCGGAGCTGGACGAGGACGGGGACGAACAGGACTAAGGGCGGCTGACCACGTCGGTGATGAGCTCGCGATCCTTGCCCTGGTCAGCCGCTTCGCGGCCGCCACGGCGTGGCCGGTGGCAACCTCGCGGGAGATGAGTGCCGGGGCATGGACGCGACCGTGAACCCAGCGATCGGAGCGGCGGGCGCGGCCAGTGATGCGCAGACCCGCTCATAGCGCATGTGTATGTCCGGCCGGGCTGGTGCGGATGCCGCGGATCCGCAGGCCGTGCGGTCCGTAGCGGGCAGCGAAGGCGTATGCGCGGAAGGTTCCTTCGACGGTTAGTCTTACCGCTCGGGTGTAGCCGGTGAGGTCGGGATGGCGGCGGCACAGTGCTTTCGCCAGGCGCATGGTCTCCATAGCCTCGTGGTGCTGCATGGCCATCACCTTGTCGCAGGCTTCCTGCAACGTGAGGCTGCCTTCTTGGTGCAGGACCATGACGAGGTTGCTGGGGTTGCCGTTTCTGATGTCCTTGGCCAATCCCATCACATCATGTCCGAGCAGAACGGCGTATGTGGCTGCCTGACGGAAACGCTTGATTTCCAGGAGGTTTTGGAGGCTGGGCGGGAGGTCGACGGCGTTGAGGAGCGCGGCTTGTTCGTACGCGAGATTCCCGGCCCCTTCGAATTCTCGCTGGAAAAGGAAGGTGTTGACGTCCGGGGGCCACACGCGTGTTTCTGCGTACTCGCGCAGTGCCCATTCACCTGCGTCGAGATATTCCTTGAGGGATTCGACGAAGACCTGTTTGCGGGACTGCCAGCCCGGCATGTGCGCGGCGTAGCGGACGGCGGCTTCGCGCAGGCATCCGAGAAGGGCGGCCCCGTGGGGGTAGGGCCTGGCGGTGCTCACGGGGTCAGGGGGCCGGTCGTCGCGGAACATGTCCAGGATGACCTGATCGATTTCCTCCAGGCTGCGGAGACGCTCAAAGACTGATTCGGGGGCTGCGCGGGGATCGGGATCGACTCCGTCGTCGTGCATGAACAGTCCGGTGTTGAGCAGTGCCGTGGTGGCCATCAGGGGGGACGTCGGGGAGACGTCAGGAAAGGCATAGGCCGTCCATGCGGCACCCATACGGCTGGCTGCCGCCACGTAGCGATCGTCTTCAGGGGAGAAAACCTGCATTTCGGCCTGGCAGGCGGAAACGAGCTCTTCCACAGCGGCTGGGTGCGGCATAGCTGATTCACCGAAATAGGTCGCGCACACGGCCGTGTAGTCCAGGACGGCTTCCTGTCCGTTCATCGCGACCGTGCCGGCATCGAAGTGCAGGGCGATCGGAGTGCCGGGCGTCAGTTCTCCGTCAAAAAAGGCCGGCCCATTGCCTTCCTTGCTTCCTTGGGGAATCTGTGACAGCGGCGCCAAGCGGGCATTCACGTGGTCCTCCCAGTGACGGCGTCGGCGAACTCTTGCAGGCTCTGTTCGACGGCTGGAGCGACAGGCACTGTCAGCAGTGCCCGTCCGGCCTGCTCACGACGCACACGGATCATGTCCTCGACCGCGGCGCGGGCGCCGGTGGCGGTGATGATGTGGCGAATGCGGGCAGCGGCGTCCTCGTCGAGACGGGGATCACCAACCAGCGCGTGGAGGGCCTCGCACTCGGCGGAATCAGCACGCTGGAGGGCGAGGGCGAGCAGGACCGTGTGCTTTCCTTGGCGCAGGTCGTCCAGGCGGGGTTTGCCGGTTTCGGCAGGATCGCCGAAGGTTCCGAGGATGTCGTCGCGGAGCTGGAACGCCTCCCCCAGGGGCAGGGCATAGGCGCTGAGCGCATCCAGCATCTCCCTCCCAGCCCCGGCGAGGGCGGCGCCGATGTGAAGGGGCCGTTCGATGGTGTACTTGGCGGTCTTGTAGCGCGCGATGGCCAGCGCCCGCTCGACGTCGGTGGTGGGGCGGCCGGTGGCGGTGAGGTCCAGATACTGGCCGTACATGACCTCGCTGCGCATCACGTTGACCAGGGGTCGTACGCATTCTCGGTGGGCTGGGCTCAGTTCGCTGTCCGGGCCGTACAGGAGTTCGTCCGACCAGATCAGGGCGAGGTCTCCGGCCAGAATGGCGGCTGACTCGCCGAGTGCATCGGCCGCCGCGACGGTACGGCCGTGGTGGTGGTGGGTGGCCAGGGCCCGGTGCACGGTGGGCTGGCCGCGGCGCGTGGCGGAGTGGTCCATCACGTCGTCGTGGATCAGACAGAAGGCGTGGAACATCTCCAGGGACGCACCCGCTCTGACTGCCGGCTGCACGCTGTCGGTGCCGCCGGCTGCGTGCCAGCCGAGCACGCACATCGTGGGGCGAATCCGCTTGCCGCCGGAGGCCAAGAACTTGCCCAGGACGGTGGGGATGTCGACCGGCAAACCCTGGCGGCGGGCCTCGCTGGTCTTGCCGTCGATGAAGGCGTTCAGCACGGCGGTGAGCTCACGGTGCACCCATGGCAGGTCCAGCCGGCCGTGTGCGGGAGCAGGCGGTGAGGACGGAGCCGGATCGTGCGGCGTGGCAGTGGGCAAAGTGCTCACGACGGTTCACCCTTCCGTAGCGGCCCGATTCATGGTCTCGGCCAGTTGGAGGGCGCCCAGCAACGCACCCCAGCATCCCCCGGTTGACCGAGCCCGCAAAGGCGCACACCAGCCACGATTGACGCGTATACGTCCTGCGGAGTGCGCGGTGGCGCACGCCATCCGGCCCCATCAGGAGCGGTGCCGCCGCGCGGGCCGGGGGCGCGCAATCCACCCCGCCCGCGCCGGGCGCACAGCCGGGACCGATCTGTCGGCAAACGATCGTTTGACGACAGGGAGCCGATGCGTCCAATCAACCCGTGCAATCCGGGGTTCGCGGCGGCCCGAATCCAATCAGATCCGATGATGATTGCTGACAGGGTTTGACGACAGATAGGGTCCATTCCTCCGTACGGAAGGGGCCCGCAGTGGCAAACCTGGTCTACAAGCGGGTCTCGACCGACCAACAGTCCACCGCCCGCCAGGACCTCGTCCTGGACGAGGCCGGCATCGAGGACCCGGTCGTCTTCGAGGAGGACCCGGGAACCTCCAGCCGCCTCCACGCCCTCCAGCGCCCGCAGTTCGGCGAACTACTCACCTACGCGCGGCCCGGCGACACCGTGCACATCTCCGAGATGTTCCGCCTCGTACGCGGCACCGGCCACATCCTCGACGTGCTCGACGTCCTCCACCGCGACCGCCTCGCGCTGCGCATCCACGACGGCGCGTTCTCCGCGATGGACCTCACCGCCCGCCACCCGCGCACTGGCGAGCTGCTGTCCACCGTGAAGTTCATGGTGCAGACCCTCGCCGCCGCCGGCGAGCTCCAACGCGACCTCCAACGCGAGCTGACCTACGACGGACTGCGCGCCGCCGAGGCCAGGGGCAGCAAGGGCGGACGCCGTCCCGCCGTGGCGGCCGCGAAGACCGAAACCGTCCGCACCGCGTACCTGGAGGGCCGGTCCATCGCCGCCCTCGCGCGCGACCACGGCGTCAGCCGCGGCGCGATCCGCACGGCCGTCGCCGATCTCCTGCCCGAGCACACGGCCGGCGACCCGGACATCCCGGCCCCGGAGCTGCCGGTCGTCCTCGACATGCCGGGCAAGGTCGCCGACTTCCTCCGCTCGGCCGAGCTGGAGCCCGCCGAGCGCGCCGCGCTCGACCAGGGCGTCACCGTGCGGCGCGGCCAGGGCTACACCCTGCGCGTCAGCGCCGTCCCCGCCGTACACCGCCAGCTTCTCGCCCTCTGTCAGCCGCTCGACGGCGGTCAGGGCCTTCCCACAGTGCCGGCCCAGCGCAAGGCCCGCCGAGAGTACGAGAACAGGGTCAGCGCACTCGCGCCCTGACCATGATCGTTCTCACCGATAACCGCTGTACCGATGTTCCCCGAGGCCGATGACCTGCTGGCGCATCATGTGGAACGGCACGCCCTCGGAGGAGATGGAGAACGGCTGGCTGAAGTCCAGCCCGCACAGGATCACGCGGCCGGAGACGCGCAGGCCCGTCATGGCCTCCTCGGCCGCGCCGAAGGCGTTGGTGGTGACCAGCAGGATGTCCGCGCCGCCGAGCTCGAGGAGTTCCTTGCCGTTGGCGACAACGTGGTCGGCGCCCAGCTGGGTGGCCAGGTCATGCTTGTCCGGGGAGTGGGTGATCGCGATGGTCTCGAATCCGCACGCCTTGGACAGCTGCAGGGCCACATGGCCCAGTCCGCCGATGCCCAGAACGGCGACCTTCTCGTGCGGCTGCGGGGACGCGTCCCGCAGACCGCTCCAGGTGGTGTAACCGGCGCACATCATGGGCGCGGCATCGGTGTACGACAGGCCGTCCGGCAGCAGCACCGTCCCCTCGGCCGCGATGGCGATGTACTCCGCGTGCCCACCCTGCGCGGAGAACCCACTGGTGCGGGGCGCGACGCAGTTCATCGCGGTCTGCCCGGTCAGCGGCCGGTTCTCGCGACAGTAGGCACATCGGCCACAGGCGGACTGCACCCAGGTGGTACCAACCCGGTCGCCGACCTGGCGCGTGTGCACCCCGGCGCCCACCTCGACGACCTCACCGACCACCTCATGGCCCGGCGTCTGGGGGTAGAGGTCCCCGCCGTAGCCCTGCGTGGACCAGACATCGGTGAAGCACATGCCCGACGCGTGAACCTTCACCAGCACCTGCCCCGGCTCCGCCGTCGGGGTCGGGACCTCCTGGACCTCCCACGGCTTGTTCGCGCCGGTCATCACAACTGCCTTCATGACTGCTCCTTGCTTCGATGCGTCTGCGGTGGGCAGCGTCGGCGGGATCGCTCGCGCAAGAGCGAACCAAGCAACCCTTCCGAGGTAACCACCTAGGTAGGTACACCGTAGCCCCGGTCAGGATAAATTATCAATAACCAGGTAGTTACCCTCTTGATGCTCACGCCTCGAGGTACGGGCGGTAACGCGAAGTGCGCCATCGGTGGCGCCGCGAGGCTCCTCTGGCGTCCGCGATGTCCAGTGTGTCGGCCCATCGAGCACCCCGCATGTCAGCCGGATCGGCAAAACGCCAGGCCTATGAGCGGCGCGTACCCGGTTTGGCCGCTTTGCGTCGGCAGCTCCGCAGCGGGCGGACGGCATTATCAGTAACTGTGTAGTTACGCCCGTGTGGGGGCACTATCCTTCCCCTATGCCGCCCGACGCCACCGCTACGAAGAGACGCCTGCTGGACGCCGCCTACAGCGAGTTCGCCCAGTACGGGCTTGCCGGCGCCCGCGTGGAACGCATCGGCGAAATTGCGCAGGTCAACAAGCGTCTGATCTACGTCCACTTCGGCAACAAGGCCGACCTCTTCGACATCGTGGTCGCCAAGAGCCTGGCCGACCTCGCAGAGGCCGTCCCCTTCGACGCCGACGACCTCTCCCGCTACGCGGGCGACCTGTTCGACTACCTGCTGGAACACCCCCAGGTACTACGCCTGACAGGCTGGGCTCGGTTGGAACGGCCCGAACCCACGGCAGCCGAGGTGGACGCCTACCGCCCCAAGATCGATGCCATCGTCTCCGCCCAGCACAGCAACTCCGTCACCAAAGAAATCGCCCCCACGGACGTCCTCGCCCTCGTCCTCGGGTTGACCACAGCCTGGGCCGGCGCCTCACCCGCCCTGCAATCACTGGCTCCCGAAGCCCCCTGGTCCCCTGAGCGACTGCGCCATCACCGCGCCGCGATGACCGCCGCCGTGCAAGCCTTCGTTGCCTCCTGACCCCCGTTTCCGCCGACGGAAACGGGGGGTCACCCCGCACAGATCACACCCGATCACCGCCAGCCGGCCGCAGGGAACTCGTGACAGCTCAGCAGGCAAGCTCACCAGTCAACGCTGAGCGCAGCTGCCTGGTCTGGCTCACCGGGCTTGCCGCCTCAATGGACCCCACCTCAACGGGGATCTTTTTCCACTCTTCCGGACATGATCAGCCATCTTGTGCCCGGTGACCTGTGGGACCGCATTGCCCCGATGCTGCCGCCTCACCCTCAGCGGCGGCATCGATACGCAGGACGACACCGAACATGCGACCGCATCGCGTTGGGCGGCATCATATTCGTCCTGCGCACAGGTGTGACCTGGCGCGACGTGCCACGCCAAGATGTGGGTTGCTCGGGAGTCACGGTCTGGCGCCGCCTACGGGAACTGGACCGAAGCCGGCGTCTGGCCACGACTGCACGCCGCGATCCTCACCGAACTACGGACGGCCAGGCTGCTGGAGATGGACGACTGTGCCATCGACGGCTCACACATCCGCGCCCTCAAAGGAGGCGCTCACACTGGACCATCTCCGGTTGATCGAGGCCGCCCCGGCAGCAAGCATCACGTCATCGTCGACCGGCACGGCACACCGCTCGCAGTGTCACTGACCGGCGGCAACCGGCACGATGTCACCCAGCTCATGCCGCTCGTCGATGCCATCCCGCGGATTCGTGGCCTGCGTGGCCTGCGTGGCCTGCGTGGCCGCCCACGAAATCGCTCACGACGCCTGTACGCCGACCGCGGCTACGACTTCGACAAGTACCGCCGACTCCTCCGGCGCCGAGGGATAACCCCGAAGATCGCCCGCCGTGGTGCCCAGCATGGCTCCGGCTTGGGCAAGACCCGATGGGTCGTAGAGCGGACCTTGTGCGCCACGAGGCGCCCTGTTTGTATCCCCGGCTGAGCCGGGAGGAACTCGGAAGGAGGTTTTTGGGCCGAATGACTTACCTGGATCCGAAAGGTGAAGGGGACAACAGCATGTCAGGAAACCAGTAACCGGGCCCAGTTGTCAGAGACGGTGTACTGGGCGGCCCGCGCGATATGGCGAAGACTGGATTGCTTGAAGCCCAATCTCCAGAAGATGCAAGCTCCCATCCGCCGGAAAGACTTCTGAAACCGGCGCCGTACTCTGCCCTGTACTACAGGAGTGGTTCGGGGGCTCGTTGTCTGCGTCTCGCGTGGTGGAGCCGTTTTGCGATGGTCTGGTGGGTTCGGCGCCATAGGGATTGGGCGGCGATGAGGAGGGGGTCGTGCTGGACGTGCCAGAGGGTCTGGTGCAGGAGTCGGCGGATCTCCTCGGCGGTGTAGTCGATCAGCCGGAGGGCAGGACGGGGAGGTTCAGCGGTGGCCAGGTTATGGCGGGTTGGTCGGACATGTCCGTAGTGGAGGGTTCGTCGGCCTGCTTGAGCCGGGCGGTGCGGGTGGCGGTGACCGAGAGGAAAGCGAACGCGGCCATGGCCAGGGCGATGTGGCGGTGCCAGGGCTCCCAGTGGCGGACCTCGTACTGGTCCAGGCCGCAGTCGGACTTGGCGGTCTCGAAGCAGTCCTCCACGCCCCAGCGCATCCCGGCGACGTTCACGAGCGTGGACAAGGTGGTGCTCTCGCGGGCGTGGACGGCGAAGAAGGCGAGGTCGGACGGGTCGACGATCGAACGCCGCACCCGCAGCAGGTGCTGCCACCCCTTACGGGCCGGCCCGGCATCCGACGGCCACGCCACCTCGGCCAGCGCCCAGTCGTAGTACCGCTCGCCCCTCGACCCGCTTCCGCACGAACGCCGCTCGAACACCAGCGGTACGCTCACGGCCAGGGCATCGACCCGCACCAGCCCGGTCCCCGTCGTGAGGACGGTCTCATCACAGGGCACCGCCATCACATAGCCCTTGCCGCGGCGCTCGAGGGCCGACCGCAGGCCGCGGTCCCGCCCGTAGAGGCTGTCGGCGGCCACCCACGCGAACGGCACTCCCGCGCAGCGGGTGCGCTCCACCAGACGCCGGCCCAGTTCTGCCTTGGTGACCACGGCCTACGCCCGATCGGCCGGCACTCCGGCCTCCCGGCACCGCTCCGCATCCCCGGCCCACGTCTTGCCCAGGTAGAGCGCGAAGTCGATCAACGCCCGCCCGGCCGAGGTGACATACACGGCGAACACCGCGACCTGGCAGTTCTCCACCTGCCCGGTGATCCCCGCGTACTGCCTCGCGACACCCGCCGACTTCGTCCCCTTCTTCAGGAACGCGGTCTCGTCCAGGACCAGCACCGCCCCCGGATCACCGAGGTGTTCCACCACGAAGGCACGCACCCCGTCCCGCAACCCGCTCCAGCTCCACCTCGTCCGCCGCAGCAGGTCCTTCACCCGGTCCGGCGTCACATACCCCGCATGCACGGCGATCTGCCAGGAATTCTCCCGCTCCACCGGCCCCAGCAACGCCTTCACATACGCACACACGCGTTCCCGCGCAGGTCCTTCCGGCCGAACAAACCCCCGAGCGTGCCGAAGAAATCCTCGAACCACTCCGCCCACCGCTCCACATCACGCAACGTCTCCACAGACAGAACAACGACTCCCCCCCCACCAACAGACACGGAAGCACTCCTGTAGTACCGGCTTGATAACTTCATTGAGCTTCTTCAGCGTTGCTTCTCCAGGGTGAGGACGGCCTTGGTCATTGACGTGAGCGTGTTGGGGCTGACGCGGGCCCTGCGGAAGATCCGCCAGGCCTTGAGGCGGGCGAAGGCTCGTTCAACGGGTGAGCGGAGTCGGGCGTGTGTCCGGTTGACGGCCTTCTCCTTGACGGTGAGCTCACGGCTTCGGTGCTTCTTGACGGGTGTCGCGAAGGTTCCGCCGGCGCCCTGGTATGCCTTGTCCGCGAGGGCGGGGATCTTCAGCCGGTCACAGATGGTGACGATGCTGTGGGTGCGGGCGGCGGTGATGTCCGCGGTCCGTCCCGGCAGGGCAGGTGAGTACCAGAGGAGCTCACCGGCCGGGCCGGTGACCGCCTGGATGTTCACGCCGTGCTTGCGGTGCTTGCCTGAATAGTCGTCCTGGCCGTTGCCGACGCGGTCGCACTCGGCGAGCGTGCCGTCCACGAGGACGTACTCGGGGCGTGCCCGCCGCAGTGCGCGGATGAGTGAGGGCGCGCGGGCGGCGAGGTGTGTGATCACGCTGTGCACATAGGCGTGGGCGGTGCTCTCGCTGATCCGGAATCCGGCGGCGATCTGGGCGAGGGTGTCGTGCTTGCGCAGGTATACGAGTGCGATCAGGGCCCGCTGAGAGGCCGGCAGCTTGCACCGGCGGTCACCCTCACGGGTGACGATCAGCATCGTGACCCACTCCACGAGGGCATGCGGAAGGCCCAGTGCGGCAGGATAGGTAACCAACAAGGCTCCCTGATGAACGAGTTGAGACGTGAGACATCTCGCTCAACCGTCCGGGAGCCTTGTCCGTTACGAGCCCCTGCCTGTCACCCGATCGGTGGCCAACTCGAAGAAGCTCATTGGGAATCAATAGCCAGCCCACTCTGGCAGCAGATGAGCAGCGACGGGGCCTGTAAAAGGAACGGTGTAACTCCGATCATGAGGATTGCACCTGTGACCAGCGAGAACATAGCTATAGCGCCTGAGGCTGGGGCCCCGGCGGCGGCTGTCGATGACCGGTTCCTGAACGAGCTCGTGGCCCGGGCTCAGGCCGAGGGCCTGCAGCTGACGGGCGAGGGTGGGCTGCTCCAGCAGCTGACGAAGCGGCTGCTGGAGTCCGCTCTCGAGGGCGAGATGACGGACCATCTCGGCTATGACCGGCACGATCCCGCGGGCAAGAACGGCGGCAACTCAAGGAACGGGAAACGCTCCAAGACCGTCGTCACGGACGTCGGCCCGGTGGAGATCGAGGTGCCGCGGGACCGCGAGGGAGCGTTCGAGCCGCAGATCGTCAAGAAGCGTCAGCGCCGGCTGACCGGCGTCGACGAGATGGTCCTGTCACTGTCGGCGAAGGGCCTGACCCATGGCGAGATCTCAGCCCATCTGGCGGAGGTCTACGGAGCCGAGGTTTCCAAGCAGACGATCTCGACGATCACCGATTCGGTGATGGAGGGCATGGCCGAGTGGCAGGCCCGCCCGCTCGATCGTGTCTATCCGGTCGTGTTCATCGACTGCATCAACGTGAAGATCCGCGACGGCCGGGTCGCCAACCGCCCCATCTACGTGGCCCTCGCGGTCACGGCCGAAGGCCACCGCGACATCCTCGGACTGTGGGCCGGCGGCGAAGGCGGGGAAGGCGCCAAGCACTGGCTCCGGGTCCTGACCGAGCTGAAGAACCGCGGCGTTGAGGACGTCCTGATGCTGGTCTGTGACGGCTTGAAGGGCCTGCCCGACGCGGTCGGCGAGGTCTGGCCCCAGACCGTCGTCCAGACCTGCGTCGTTCACCTGCTGCGGGCCTCGTTCCGTTATGCCGGCCGCCAGGACTGGGACAAGATCGCCAAAGCACTCAAGCCCGTCTACACCGCTCCGACCGAGGACGCTGCCACCAGCCGATTCCTGGAATTCTGCGAGGAATGGGGCCAAAAGTACCCGGCGATCGTCCGGTTGTGGGAGAACGCCTGGGCCGAGTTCGTCCCGTTCCTGCAGTTCGACGCAGAGATCCGCCGGATCGTCTGCACCACGAACGCGATCGAGTCTGTCAACGCCCGCATCCGCCGGGCGGTCCGGGCCCGCGGCCACTTCCCCTCGGAGAACGCGGCCATGAAGTGCGTCTACCTCGCGGTGATGTCCCTCGACCCGACAGGCGCCGGCCGCAAACGCTGGACCACCCGCTGGAAGCGAGCCCTCCAGGCCTTCGACATTGCCTTCGACGGACGCCTCACCAACAACCGAATCTGACCTACAAACCGACCACGGTTACACCGTCTACTGGACAGACCCGCGTCGACCAGGCGGTAGAAGCCCTCGGCGGCGTCGGGGCTGACGGGCAGCAGGCCGATGTCGTCGACGATGATCAGGTCGGATCGGATCACCCGGGTCAGGGCCTTGGCGATGGAATCGTCGGCCCGGTGGCGACGAGGGCGCCGAGGTCTTCGATGGAGAACCAGGCGACGGCCATCCCGGCCTCGACGGCGGCCTGTCCCAGGACCTCGCACCCGTGGCTTTTCCCGGTTCCCGAGGGCCCGACCACGCAGAGATTCTCCCTGCATTGGACCCATTAGAGGGTCTTGATGGAGTCCTGGGTGGCGCGGAGTATGGAGGACGCTTGCTCGTCCCAGTCGCCGAAGGTCTTGCCCGCGGGGAACCCGGCCCGCTTGCGGCGGGTGTGCAGATTCGCGCGGTCGCGGCCGGCGGCCTCTTCGGAAAGCAGGACGCGTACGACTTCCGCGGGGTCCCACCTCTGGGCCTTCGCGGTGGGGATTACATCGGTCAACGCTGCGGTATGGCGCGGACGGGGCGGCCGAAGGCCGAGTTGACGTTGTCGGACGAGGAGCGGGCCGCACTCGAGGGGTGGGTGCGGCGCCGTTCCACGCCGCAGGCGTGGGCCCTGAGATGTCGGATCATCCTGGCCTGCGCCGAAGGCGCTTCGAACAAAGACGTGGCGGCTCGACTCGGCTCGACTCCCCATGCGGTGGGCCGCTGGCGTGCGCGGTTCGTGCGGTATCGGATCGCCGGTCTGGGTGACATGCCGCGTCCGGGCGGCCCGCGGACGGTGACGGACGAACAGGTGGCCGCGCTGGTTTCCAGGACGCTGGAGTCCACCCCGAAGAACGCGACCCACTGGTCGACGCGTTCGATGGCGAAGGAGCTGGGCCTGTCGCAGTCGACCGTGTCGCGGATCTGGCGGGCGTTCGGCCTGCAGCCGCACCGCTCGGAGTCGTTCAAACTGTCGACAGACCCGTACTTCGTCGACAAGGTCCACGATGTAGTCGGTCTCTATCTGGACCCGCCGGAGCGGGCTCTGGTGTTCTATGTCGACGAAAAGTCGCAGATCCAAGCCCTGGATCGCTCACAGCCGGTGCTGCCGATGATGCCCGGAGTTCCGCAGCGGACCACCCACGACTACGTCCGGGCCGGCACCACCACTCTGTTCGCTGCTCTGGAGGTGGCCACCGGCAAGGTGATCGGTTCCCTGCATCGGCGCCACCGGGCCGAGGAGTTCAAGAAGTTCCTCATCAAGCTCGACAAGGAAGTCCCGGCCGGCCTCGAAATCCACCTGGTGCTGGACAACTACGCCACCCACAAGACCCCTGCCATCAAAACCTGGCTCCTGGCACACCCCCGGTTCCACCGGCACTTCACACCACCGGAGCGTCCTGGCTCAACCTGGTGGAGCGATGGTTCGCCGAGCTGACAAACAAGCAGATACGGCGAGGCGTCCACAGATCCGTCCAGGCCCTGGAGAAGGACATCCGAACCTGGATCGCCACATGGAACACCGACCCCAAGCCCTACGTCTGGACCAAGACCGCAGACGAGATCCTCGAACGCCTCGCCAGCTATCTGAACAGAATTCCTGACTCAGAAGACTAGTCGAGCAGGTGCTGCATCGCGGCGTCCAGGAGGCCGAGCTCGCCTCCACCGCCGGTCTGCTCAGCGGTGCCCTGTGCTGCACGCTCGTCGCCACCGGGTCCCAGATCCCGGCTGCGGGCATCATCGCGGCGGGCATCGGTAGCTGGATCGCGAGCAGCATGGCGGCGCGCTGCTGCCCTCACCCAAGCTCGGAGGGACACCGGCAGTGAGCAGCGGCGCGCACCGGCCCCCGCGGCGTGGGGATACTTCGAATGTAGCAGTCTGCTAGCGGCCGGTATCGCCTGCTAGCTTTCCTGGTGGGTATGGCGAAACAGACGAACATCCGGCTGGACGAGGACATCAAGGCGGCTGCAGAGGCCCGGGCCCAGGGCCGGGGTTTGAGCCTGCAGGGATATGTGGCCGATCTGATCGAGCAGGACGTGAACCAGTGCCGCGCGGCCTTCATGGCCGGCGCCTCGGCGTTCCTGGCTGCGTACACGGACGAATTCGAGGCGGAGCTCGGTGAGGACCGGTACCCCGGCCTCCCGGACGGGCTGCCCCAGTCCGCGCCGAGGGACGCCGCGTGAATCTAAAGATCGACCTCGCCTGGATCCTGGCAGTGGCCCAGCAGATCCCAGGCGACCCCCTGGTAGTCGATTACGGGGTGCCGGTGGCCGCAGAGGCACGCCACCGTGTGGAGGTCCTGGACCAAGAGGTCTACCCCGAGCCCCATCACAAGGCCGCGGCACTGCTGTGTGAGCTGGCCAGGAGCCCCAGCCTGGAAGTACGCAACCTGCTGTTCGCCGCCGCGGTGACCGTGGCCTACTTGTCGGCGTGCAGCCTCCCGGTCGTCCCCGACCTGGACACCGTTCTGCCTCTGGCCCGCGAAGCCCGGGACGGGCTGCCGGTGCGGGAAGTAGCCGCTCGCATCAAGACCTGGACGAGCTGAACTACCCGTCGTCCCGGCCAAGCCTGACCGGACCCGCCGCACGGCTCCCTACCTGGGCTACCGGCATCCCTCAGACTGCTGGCACACCTCTTCGTGGATCCGGAGTCCTGAGCACTGCACCAGGATGATGGGCCGCCAGACATGCCTGCCACGGGCAACGAGAAGGAGCCGGTATTGATCACCATGGACGTTCAGCGCTGCGGCAGCTCGGTCGTGGTCAGCGCCAGCGGGAGACTCACAGAGGACTCCGACGGTGCGCTCCAGCAGGCACTCGACGACGTCACTGCCGGTGCACGGGACCGCATGCTCGACCTGCACGGTGTGGTGTTCATGGACTCCGGCGGCCTGCTCAACCTTCTGGACCTGCACCGGCGCGCGGAGTGCCTGGGCTGCGTGTCGTGGCAGTCGGCTGGCAGTCCCAGCCGCAGCAGCTCATGGCAGAGGTCGCGGGTATCCGCGGGGCGGGCTCGGCCACCGGGGAGCGGTACGCGGTGGCGGGCTTCCGCCGCCTGCTTCAGGAACGGGTACA
Organism: Streptomyces sp. NBC_01426; assembly: GCF_036231985.1. Lineage (GTDB taxonomy): Bacteria > Actinomycetota > Actinomycetes > Streptomycetales > Streptomycetaceae > Streptomyces. The sequence goes on along the minus strand of NZ_CP109502.1, from coordinate 329,610 downwards.
ACGCGCACGGGACGTCGCGGACTTCGGACCCGAGCGAGTGGGCCACTTCTAGACCTGGATTTCGCACGTGCCGATGTGCTTTCGACGTCTGGCCTGTGGACGGCCTGAACCGGCCGGTCTGTCGTCCGTCGGGGTGATCGTCGGCCGGTCACGCATCCCGGGTGGCTACCGGCGTGATCGGAACAGTCTGCGCCGTGGCTGCTCGGGGAAGGCGAGGGCGGAGTGGAAGCCGTCGTCGCCGACGGTGCGTCGCAACGTTCGCACGATCGCCCCGGGATCGTCGTAGGGGCCGTTGATGTAGAAGGGCTTGCCGTCACGGCCGAAGCGAATCGGGCAGGGACCAGCGGGCTCGCCGAGCACAGCGGCGGCGGCCTCGAAGTCCGTCTGGGGAGCGAACCCGAGTTCGTGAGCGTAGACGGCAGCGCCGAACACCAGGGCACGGACAAGCTCGGCGGGAACCTGCACGTGCCTCTCGTAGGCGCTGAAGTAGGCCTGCCGGTACGCGGCCAGCCGACTCTGGGTCATCGCTTCCGGAGGCAGCGCGTTCTTCACCCCCAGGCACCATACATCCAGCAGAAACCCGGCGACCTGCGCCTTCGTGGAGCGTGTGCTGTCCGCGGCGACGAGCACGGTGACAAGGCCCTGTCCCTCCTCGGCGTCGGAAGCTCCGGAGTCCAAGCCGGTCCACTGCGGCGCGCCCTCAAGATCCACACTGCGGCTCCAGCCGGCGTTCACCCAGCAACGCGGCTCGCCGCGACCTGGCGCCGTGACCTGCACGGCAGTGTTGAGCACTCCGACGACATCCGCGAGACCCACCCCCAGGGTCCTGGCGATCGCCTTCGCTGACCGACCCTGCTGGTCAAGGTTTTGCACCTGTGCTACAAGCCGTTCATCCACAGCCCCCACCCTACGGCCGCCGCCAGGGTCGCAGGGCCAAAATGCCGGCAGCTCGACCACCCGGGCGATCCCGCGGAAAGGACGCAACTCGAATGTGCCGGTAGTCGCGTAATGACCGGTGGCTCTCGGGTTCTCTCCTGGTATGAGCAACTCATCCGGTGTGCCTCGTCGTTCGGCTCTGCGTCCGAGGACAGAGGTGGCGGTGTCGCGTGTGGTGGAGAAGCGTCTGGGTGCGCTTCCGGTAGTCGCGGGTTTCCTGCGCCGGCTGGATGTGGCGGGGACGGTCGATCGGGCTTGCCCGATTGGGGAGAGAGCCCTGTCCACCCATGGCCAGATCGTCGAGGCGCTGATCGCCAACCGGCTGACCAGCCCTCTTCCACTGCAGCACGTGGCCCACTGGGCGCGGGACTGGGCAGTGGAAGAGGTGCTCGGGCTGTCCGCGGACATCCTCAACGACGATCGGCTCGCCCGCGCGCTGGATGCGATCGCCCCGAACCTGGAGGGCATCGTGGGATCGGTCGGGGCCCGGGCCATCGATGTGTTCGGCCTCGATGTCGCGCGCATGCACTGGGACATGACCTCAATGTCCCTGCACGGCGCCTACGAGGAGAACGAAGATGACTATCCCACCCCGGCCTACGGCCACCCCAAGGACCGGCGCACGGACCTGAAACAGATCCAGGCCGGACTCGCTGTCACCGGGGACGGCGGCGTGCCGGTCTTCCACCGCGCCTACGACGGCGGGGCGGCAGAGGTCTCCCAGGTCACCACCGCCATGACGAACCTGTCCGCGATGGCCGGCGAACGAAACTTCCTGCTGGTCGGAGACTCCAAGCTGATCTCCTGGAACAACGTCGGCGCGATGACCGACGCGGGGGTGGGCTTCATCGCCCCACTGGCCGCAGCCCGTGTCCCAGCCGGCCTGTTCGCCTCCCTCGATCAGAACACCGCCCGCCCTGTGGAGTACGCCGCCCAGCGCGATGCCAACAAACCCGCAGATCAGCGATGTTCCTACCGGGTCCTGGAGGACACCATGGAGCTGACCGGGCCCCGCAAGCGCGACCGGGCCCACCGCCTGCGCCGGATCCTGGTGCACTCCAGCGCCAACGCGACGGCCGCCGCGAACGCGCGTGCCCTGAAACTGAAACGCACCGCCGAGGAACTGGACAAGCTGACCCGGACCGCAGGCTCCCGGTACTACCCCGACGGCGACGCGGTCACCCGAAAGATCACCCAAATCATCAGCAAACGGAAGGTCACCGCCTACCTCCGCACCGAGGTCACCATCGGCCCCGACACCGCGAAACCCACCCTGGCCTGGTTCTTCGACCAGCAGGCCATTGACGCGGAAGCCGCCACCGACGGCTGGTACGCACTGCTGAGCAATCTCGACCCCAAGGAAGCCGACGCCGCCGAGGTCCTCATCCGCTACAAGGGCCAGCCCACCGTCGAGCGCCGCTACAGCGACTTCAAGGGCCCCCTCGCGGTAACCCCGATGTTCCTGCACCACAACCGGCGCATCGCCGCACTGATCACCGTGATCTGCCTGGCCCTGCTGATCTTCTGCCTGATCGAACGGGAAGTGAGGCGAGCCCTCCTCCCTGCCACCGGCCTCATCGGCTTCTACGCCTTCGACAACCGGACCGTGAAACCCACCGGACGCCTGATCCTCCACGCACTCAGCCGCATCCGCTACCAGCCCGGACACAACGGGTCACCGCCCAAGATCCTCATCCCCGACCAGATCCAGGTCCACCTGCTCGAACTACTCAAGATCGATCCAAGCCAACCTCGCTGGACGACGGAGTGATTCCACACGTGCGAAATCCAGGGCTAGAGGCCCGTCCGGACTGTCGACTCAGATCAGATCGTGCCATGGGTATCGCTGCCTCCCCGTAGTACAGAAAGCGGTCGACTGTCGCAGGCGCATTGGCGCTGCCGCCGACGGCGCAAAAACCTCAACCGTCACGATCGACCGGACTGTTCCCATACGTTACGCAGAGATGGCCAACATCGAAAGCCGATAGTGCAGTTCAGGGCCGTGCGCGAGGACAAACCACCACGTTCTCGCACCTTGGCGTGACTACCTCGGACCTGAGTCCGATGGGTGCCGCCGATCCAAGCCGAGCAGCGTCTGTCTGACGCCGCTGATGACCCCGGGCATGTATTGATCTGCCCTTACGATTTACGCCAAAGGGTTGGCTCGAACTGCAATCAGAATGACTGAAACTCTACGCAACCTACCGAGGTTCCTCTGGTTGTGAGCGCCCTGCCTCCGCATTGGTACGGGCCATTCCTAGAAGGACAGGAGTACGCACCACGTCATTCATTGATGCCGCTATCGCGCGCCGGCCAATGCGGCACGATGTGGCCGCTGCCGAAGCAATCGATCATTGAGGTCCCTCCCAGGCCCTGGCGCCAACCCGAGTCCGGGACCACACCCCGGCGTACGGGTGAGGGGCACCTCCGCCGGACTTCGGTCTCAGCCAGGTTGGTCGTTGGAGCGCAGCAGCCGACCCGGCGACAGACGAATGCGTGATCGGGCTGTTCCTCAGCTCCAGGCGCGGTCGGGTCCTGGGGCGTGCTGTACGGGATCGCAGCATCGACGTATGCTGGTACCAATCTGCAGTTCAGGCAGAAGAAGGCCCTCACCACAAGGTGAGGGCCTTCTTCCATTGGCGCTGGCTAGGCAACGCTGCGGAGCTTGGGGGTCCCCTGCGAGGGGGGCACCGTCTGATACTCAGGCAGCTTGAGGGGCAAGAGCCTGCCCGCGCGCATGTCCTCCAGGGCTTGCGCAAAAGCCTCGTCCATGGCTTCTGCGCTCTCGTATCGCCCGGCGAGCGGGTGCAGGCTGTAGCTGTTGGCGCGTCGGCTGCGCTCACTGGGTGTACGCAGCACCACGTTCAGCTCGAACAGCGGATCAAGAAGCTTGCTCACGGCAGCCGGGCTGACTTTGTACTCGGCCGACATCGCCTGCTGCGAGGGCAAGTTGCCCGTGCCCATCTCACTGCGGAAGACGAGGTAGGACAGGAACTTCACCGCGGCCGCCCCGATCGGAAGCGCCCAGATGCGTTCAGTCACGAGTGGGGACATCACAGGCTTGGGCATCAGGTGGGATCTCCTTGGTCGTGTCGTCGCGGTATACAGGCGCCCGTCACCCTGTCGCTCCTCTGGCGGGCGATTCCTCGAAGTCAAGCATCTGCTGGCCCGGCAGGTTCTTCGGGCCGACCTTGTGGGGGAAGTCTGTGGTCTCATCCCCGTGGTCGGAGGCGATCTCCTCCAGAACGGTCTTCTGCTCGCCGCTGTTGCCGGAGAACCAGAGCGTCACGTTCAGTCGGATGCGACCGTAGCCGGCACTCTCCAACCAGCCCCACTCGATGAGCGTCTTGACGGCCTTGTTGACGGTCGGACGCGTGATCCTCTTCGCGCCGGGCATGTCGGTCAGCAACTCATTGAGGCCATCGGTGATCTGTTGCTGCGTGTACGAGGCGATGCCGGTGCCCTTCTTCTGTCCGCCGGCGACGAACAGGAAGACCGCGGCTCGGGATCGAGAGAGGACTCCGGCCACAAGCAGCTTGGCCATCCACTGGGCGAACCAATTGGAGGTGATGCTGTAGCCGATCTCGCCGGCCATGGTGTGGATGCTGCGAGGGTCGGTGTCGCTGTAGTCGATGTGGATCTGGACCTTGGGTCCTCCACGGGTCGCCCTGCGCCCGGTGGGTGCGGGGGCGACGTTCTGTGTGTGCCCGATGTGGCCGGCCAGCAGGCTGACGATGTCGTCAAGGACGCCGTCGCCGTTCTTGGGCCCCTCGGCGGGTGGGGTGTGGTTGGGCCGGCGCTGTGCTCGCGCCGGCGGTTCAGGCGTCACTGAGCCCTCCTCTGCTGTTCAGGCAGAGGGGAGCCTATCCCAAAAGTTTCCGTCAGCTTAAGTTTTGACGGCGCGTCGCCTGCGCAAGTTGCGGGCCGCGCCTGTGGAGTGGTGCCGAGACTTTCCAGCAGGGAAAGTTTCGGCGCCTCTCCGAAGCCAGAACTTTCCGGCAGGTTAAGTCTTGCGGGCCTTCCTTGACGGCGTTTACGCGAGGAGCCAACGATCCGCACCGGAACTTTCCTTCAGTGAAAGTTTCGGCGTGGTTCGGACCCGAAACTTGCTGTCAAGTTAAGTTTCGTGAGTTGCCGCGACACACATGCTCGATCTGAGTGGTCTCTCCGCAACCATCACCAGGCGGTTTCGAGGGCGCGTGCACCGCTCTGACCTGGGCGTTCCACACGGGCCGCATCTGGGCTGGTTGCTTTCCCTCAGGTTAAGTTTCGAAGGCAAGTGTCACCGCTGGGTTAACAGATTCGACCCCCAAGTGTGTCCGCCAGGAACGTCAGATCACGAGAAGCTGCAGGTCAGCGAGGTGCAGATTCGGCGCTCTCTTTACTTAGAGGCAGCAACCAGCAGGCCAGTCGTCACTTCACAGCTCGCGGTGACAGCCCTCGTGACGGTGCGGCAGGCGTCCGCTCCCCCACCAGGTCCTCCGGGCCGGATCACTGACTACAACATTGCTGCCCCTCAGCCCCGTTCGAACCTGCACCACCGAATGCGCGCCCCTGTGGCGAGTTCCTTGAACGACTACGATCAGGGGCCACCTGCACCACCTCAGACCCCAGCCACGCCACCAAAGGAACGACACGCTCATCAGCCACATGGTTCGCTCTCGTTCTCACCGTCCCGCAGGTCCACAGCTCCGCGTGGGCCCGACACGCCCCCTAGGGCGGGGCGGGAACATGCCGAGCCGGGGGTTCGGGGGCTGCCCCCGAAGACACCAGCCAGCGAACTTCCAGTGGACAAGTTGATGCTCAAGCCACGGAGCGCTCGCACCCTGGTCCGCACTTGAGACACGGCTGCGACCCCGATCCCTCGTTTCTGTACCCGCAGGACTAGGCAGCGCGTGCAAGAGGACCTGAGATCCATGCGTCAACAGGTTCAGTAACCCCTCCCAGTACCGGGGTGAAGACTTTCTCGAACGGACCGTGGGTCCGCAGTTGCTCAAGGGTGGTCACACCGGCCCGGAGCGGGGTGGACGAGAGTGCGGGATCGCTGGCAGCGAGGCTCCGCAGATCAGCGATGCGGCGGGCAAGACGCTCTTCGGAGGCACCGGTCAGTACGAGCAAGAGCCGAGGGAACGCCGGGTATCGGTAGCGCCAGGCCGGCATCCCGGCCTGGCGCCGGGGCCCGCGGTTGCTCTTGCCCGTCTGAGGCTGGGGCGCGTACTCGTGGTAGGCGGCGTACGCGTGCAGTTTCTGGGCGAGGCGGGCGATCGTCATCTGGGTGCGGTCGATCTCGACGAAGAACGTGAGCAGGGTGCGCTGTTTGCCAGCGGTGTGGACGTAGCTGAGGACGGCGTCGGGGATGAGGCAGAGCTCCTCTCCCGGCCGGGAGTCGTCGCGGTAGTAGTGGGCGACCTCGGGTGACCAGTCCAGGGGACCGCATTCGTGGCCGAGGCGGCGCGCGTGTTCTACGAAGGCGGCTCCGGTCTCGACGACGGCAAGGGTGTGCTCCTGGAGGGGGCCCAGTGCTGCCTCGGGGCTCATCCGGTAGGCGCGGGGCTGGAGCAGGCCGACGGCTTCGACGGCTTGGGCTCCCTTCTCGGTGAGCCACCACAGGAGTTCGGTCTGGCCGGTGCTGCGCCGGCCTACAGCCTCGGCGAAGCCGGCTTCGCGGAGGGTGTGGAGTTGGCGGCGCAGGTACTCGGTGCGGGTGTGATGCGGGGTGACGAGCCGGTGGAGTTGGCGGGTGGAGACCAGGCGGTGTGCGTAGAGGACCTGAGCAGCCTGCTGGGCGACCTGGCCAAGCCCGGTGGGGGTGGACTGCGGGTAGGGCATGAGTATTTCCGTTCTAGTCGGTGACACTGGTGGGGTCGCCGGAGCTGGGGCCGCCGAGGCGTCGGCCGGTGTGGTGGGTGAGGACGACGGCGTCGAGCTCCTCCAGGTCGGCGAGGATGTCGCCGAGCGGGCGGCGGTTGAGGTTGCTGTCGATCGCCTGGTCGAGGACGGGGACGCCGGCCGGGTTGTCGTAGTGCGCGAAGATCTCGTCGACGGGCAGGCCGCGAACCCGGAAAGGCGTGGTCCGGGCGCCGTGCAGGTTCACGGACATCACGTAGTGGTACTTCGGGAGTTCGGTGATCGTCTCCGCACTGACGTGCCCGTTCCAGCGCTTCGCGACGAACGCGGCCTCGTCGTAGTCCGCGGCGCAGGTGCTCAACCAGCTCTGGTTCTGTAGCAGGGCCTGGCGGGTGATGGCGGAAAGACGCAGTGCCATCTGCGTCATGCCGATGAAGCGCACCTCGTACTTCCGCAGCTGCTCGGCGATGGCGGCGAGGAAGCCCTTACTGCTGCTGTCGAGCGCGGTGAGCTCATCGCCCCAGGCCCAGAAGGTGTTGCGCTGCTCGCGCGGCGTGTCCTGTCGGGAGAGGCCGGCTCGGTGCAGGTCGTGGATGAGCAGGCAGCTGACGAGGGCGTCGCTCTCGCTGCCGGACGGGCAGACGAAGACGATCTTGCCGGTGTCCATGGCGTGCCGGACGTCGTACGCGGAGCGCGGGCTGCCGAAGAAGCCCTGAAGGCTTTGGCTGGTGTCGAGGCGGTCGATCGCGTAGGTGACGGTCGGCACCGCGTCCGGGCCGAGCTTGGGGAAGGTCGTCTCCCAGTACGCGCGGACACGGGCCGGGAGTTTGGGCAGGAGCTGCTCGCGCCAGTCCTCGTCGGTGAGCCAGGTACGCAACTGGAAGAGCGTGCACTGCGCCTCCGGCTTCTTGGCCTGGACGGCCTTGAGGTTGAGCAGGGCCAGGGCCTGGGAAGCGCGGGCCAGGATGGTCCGGGCGCGGGGTGCGTTGTCGCCCCAGTCCTGCGCCGCGGCGATGCCCTCGGTGACCGAGCGGACGATGTCCTGGACGTCGGAGAGGTTGCGGCCCTCCATCGACAGAGGGTTCCACGAGACAACCGCCTGATCCGGGTCGGCCTTGGCCAAGTTGATTTCCCAGAGCCGGCCCATGATTTCCGGGTGCGCGAGGTACGGCTTCGCCCTCATCCAGCCCTCGCCGTGCGGGTCGAGGAACCACGTGCCGTAACCGGAGTGCGCCATCGCGATGCACTGCACGAGGGCTTCCTCCGTTTTGCCGTGGCCGGCCTTGCCGAGCTGGAGGCCGAAGAGGAGGTCCTCGACCCGGGCGGCCGCGATCCGTTCGCGGCCGTCCGGGTAGACCACGGCGCCCAGCGGGACCAGGTCGCGCTGCCCGGTGTAGACGGGAAGGTCGGCCGGGGCCGGCGGGACCAAGCCACCGGTCCTGACCACGCTGGACGCGGTGCACTTCACCGTCGGCGGCTTCAGCCAGCCGGCCAACTCGGGCACCGTCAGCCACTGCCGGCGACGCGGCGCGAACTCCCCGCTCGCGAACCGGCGCTCGAACCGGCCAATCGCCCACCGTCGGGGCCGGTGGGCCTTGAGGTAGTTCTCCCCCGACGTCATCGACAGCGCGGCCATCAACTGGTGCATCCGCGCCAGTGCCAGCTGCGGGTGAGCGGCCTCGGTACGCAACAGGATCTGCACGGCGAACACCGCGCCCGCGGCGGGTTCGAGCTTGCCGACACCGTCGCGCAGGTCGGCCTGCCGAGGAATCCGCTCGGAGCGGGTGGAAGCGCCGGCGCCACCGGACCAGGCGGAAGTCATCGAGCCCCAGAAGCCTCCTCCACCGAGGCCGCCGGTCAGACGCTCGCCGTACGCGGACGGGCCCCGGCGGGCGGCCCGTGCCATCAGGCGGCGCCTGCGGCGGGCCAGACGCTGCTCGGAGACCGGGACCAGGTCGAAGACCACCTCGGCCTTCTCCCCGTCCTCGGTGCGCACGGAGGCCATGGCCGCGGCCAGCTGCTGGAGCGGGTCGGGGCTCAGGCCGAGAGAGGCGAGGGCCTTGTGGTCGGGCAGGCCCAGGGCGAGTTCGGCGCGCTGGACGTAGCGGCGCGCGCCCGCCCGGAAGGGGGGTGCCTGCGCCGGCTTGGCGAGGGAGATGCCGGCGGTCACGGCGTTCCTCCCGGGCCATTGAAGTGGACGGGCCGGATGTCGGCTTGGCCGTGCTGGGTGCGGATCTCGACTTCTGCGAATCCGGGCATGTTCAGGATCGCGGCTGCGGCGGCCGGTCCTTCGAGGTAGCAGCGCATCTTGCCATCCACGGCGGTGTACTTCAGGCGCACCGCGGATCCGCGGGCCGGGACACCGTCGGCGGCATAGTGCACGCGCCCGAGCTGGTGGGCCCACCGGCCGACTTCCCCATCTCGGGGGTCGAAGGTGGAGGTCGGGATCGCCTCGACCTGGACCCTGTCGGCGAGCGCTTCCCGGGCGAGCGCCGCGCGACGGATCGTCCACCACACCCAGACCGCCGCCCCGACAACGCCGAGGGCAACGAAGTATGGCGTGGCGGCGCGCAGGACGGACTGGAGCTGGCCGAGGAGCTCGACGACCGGCAGGTCCGGCAGATTCATGTCGGCCGGACCGACGTCGGCCGGGCCGGGGCGATGTGGTGCACGGTTCCTCCAGGATGGTGGGAAGAAGCCCTTCACCTGGAACAAGTAGGAATCGGCGGCCCGATCAGACACGGCACCCGAATGCTTTGCCAGCCCTTTACTGATCGAGTTGCTGTGGCCGGGCTGCAGACGAGCACCGGCCGTTCGCATCGACTGTGACGGCCGCGGTCAGGGCCTGGCGGACTGAGAGACCATTCAAATGTGGTTTGTCTTGTCTGGTAGATGCGTGCTGTTTGGTGGCGTTTTCGGGTTCGTCTGCGGCGGGTGTCCCGGGTGCGGTAGACCGGTGGGGTGAGTGAACCTCGTCGTGCGTATCGCACTGATCTGACCGATGCCCAGTGGGAGTTGATCGAGCCTGTCCTCACGGCCTGGAGGGAGGCTCGCACGGCGGCCGGCTTGAAGATCCGTTCACCGAAGCATTCACTGCGGGAGATCGTGAACACGATCCTGTACGTGAACCGGACCGGGGTCCAGTGGGACCTGCTGCCTCACGATCTCCCGCCCGCGACCTCGGTGTTCTACTACTATTCGCTGTGGATCAAGGACGGTACGACGAAGCGGATCCACGACCTGTTGCGGGCCGAGGTCCGCTCGAGGGCCGGCCGGGCGAGGGAGCCGACGGCCGCGGTGATGGACTCCCAGTCCGTGAAATCCTCCTTCAGCGGCGGCTCGGAAACGGTCGGCACGGACGGCGGGAAGAAGGTGAAGGGCCGCAAACGGCACATCATCGCCGACACCATGGGACTCCTCCTCGCCGTGATCGTCACCGCCGCCAACATCCACGACCGCCACGGCGGGCAGGTCCTCCTCGACGATGTCCACGACGCACACCCCACGGTGGTGAAAACCTGGGCCGACGGCTCCTACGGCGGCCTCAGATCCCGGGGTGTCTGCCTCGACATCAAGCTCGAGATCACCACCAAAGGCCTCGCCACCAGCGGATTCACCCCACTCACGCAGCGATGGAAGTCCGAGCGGACCTTCGGATGGCTCTCCCGCTCCCGCCGCCTCGCACAAGACGTCGAGGCCACCACCCACTCCGCCGAAGCCCAAATCTACTGGACCATGACCGGCATCATGCTCCGCAGAGCCACCGGAAACAGCGCGATCACCACCTACCGAACCACCCCACAAGCGGGCACAACCACCACGATCTGATTCGAATGGTCTCTGAATGGCTCCCTACAGGTTGTTCAAGGCCCGCTCGGCATGCGCGCGCACGCTGTCCCACGCCGCGGGGAAGTCACGGACGGGAAAGCTCAGCCCCAGTGCATGGTGGGCAGCGTCGAGTTCCGGCCCCGGCTTGGGGTGGACGGCAGCGTTTCGTACGACGCGGATCTGGTCCAGGACCTGTACGGCCTGGTGGACCACGCCGCGATCGAGCGCGGGCAACAGCAGCAGGCGCCCGCAGTACGACCACACGTCGTACACCGTCCCGACGCCGACCCAGTCCGGGCCGAGCATGAGTCGATGACCTCAGGAGCTGTGCCATACCTCTATTCGAGATTGGCATCAGAGCGCCGGAATTCCCCCAGCCCCCGAGCCCAGACCGCTGCTCTGCCGAGAATGCCGGAGGCCCCGGTCAACCCTCCTCCGCTTCCGTTCCCGTTCTGCAACGGCAGGTCGGCTCCGCCGCATTGGTTGAGGGGGCTGCCGACACTGGCTTATTGGATCAGGTCGGTATGCGTGTAGCACGTCGAGCAGATGTAGAGCTGCAGGTGGTTCCCGCCGGAGACCTGGATCCCCGGCGGGTTCGACACGTTGTCGGCGTCGAACTCGGCAATGTGCTGGTCCTCGTTCGGGCCCCAGCTTCTTCTGTAGTCGCGGCATTCGTCCGATGCGATGGTCAGCAGCGGGTTCATCGCGGCGCCGCAGTTTATGCAGAACCGGGAGATGGGATCGGTGAGGCCCCAAGGTGCCCATCCACCGACCTTCCAGCCGGGGGCCTCGGACAGCTCGTTCATGTAGAACTCTTGCGGAGCGGCCTCATAGCGATCGTCTATCTCGACTCCGGCCGCCTGCCACAGGCTCCAGTCGCTCAGCTGCTGCTGCAACCCCTCGCCCAACTCCAGAAAGTTGGGGTACTCGGTGACTTGCTCCGGTGCGAGCACGCACGGCTCCGGCGTGTAGCCGTACTGCGCCTCGGTCGGCTTGGGCGGCGAGGCGAGGACGTGGGTGACGTCGGCGGCGGTTCGCCAGAAGAGCTCGGTCGTAGGCTTGTGCTCCGGCGGGTGCTCTGAGGGACACCACAGGACCTGGAGCAGATCGGTCCGTCCGGGCGGCCGCAGCAGGGGCACGTCGCGCGCGTACAGCTGGGCCACTGGCAGAAGGGGGGAAACTGGACCCTCGTGCCACTTGTCGCAGTACAGCCACGGCTGACTGGAGGGCCACAGCAGCGGCCCGCCGACCGAACTGTCGTATGGGGACGGAGAGCCGGGGCGGGGATGCAGCCGGGTCGTCGTGCGGGCCAGCGGGGCCAGCTGAGGGAAGGCCGCGGCCACGTCGAACGGCCGTGGTGAAGTGGTACGGGTGACGTTCACAGCGGTGATATTGCCAGCAGCCTCTGACAATCGGCGTGCGACAAGATCAGCCGCAGCATCGGCTACAACGGTGCAGCCGCACGACATCGCGGGCTCCGACCTGTCCCCCGCAGAGGACAGGTTGGAGCCCGCGGGGTATCTGGCCAGACTGACCAAACGGTGTCCGCGAGGTCCGCAACATCGATCCCCGCCGCCCGTCCACCCCCGCTGATGACCACCCCCGTGGTCGCTCGTCCGTTGAAGTGGTCCAGTGCGAACTGCCCCTGATCGCAGTGCGTCTAACAGATGATGAATACCTACAAGAAGGAGCCACATGCCCACGCCCGGTAACGGAATTTCCATCACCCACGAGTTGGGAACGCACGGTTGGTCGAACGAGGAGACTGCTGCGTACGAAGCCGCGATCGAAGCGGTGAACGGGCTGGTCGGCACGTACACCGCGGTGATCGTCGCCGAAGAGGCCAAGGCTCAGCCCAATCGCGAGGCGATCGATGCCGCTCTGGCCGCGCAGCAGCGCCTCGCTCGCGAACGTGAAGCGTTGCGCTCGACCGACCATCAGCAGATCGCCGAGGCGCGCGCCCGTTACGCCACGCTGGCTCGCGAGGTAAGGGCCGGCCTTGACGCGACGCGCCCCGCACAAGGCGGCTACCGCCCAGAGGCCTTCGAAAACGTGCCGACCGCAACGGTGTACGACATCTTCGCGGAAACAGCCTCCCGTCTCATCGGCCTGCTCATGGCCCGTGGGCAGGCCACCTCGGAGGCAGAGCAGTCACAGCAATGGCGAAGCCAGGCTCTTGCGGTGCGCGCGGCCGCCCGGCGGGTCCCGGCGCACGACCGCGGCGAGCTGCTGAAGCACATTGCGCAGTGGCAGAGCGACATCGCCCGCCTGGAGAGCCAGTGAGCATGGCCCAGCCCAGCGACTACTTCCTCGACGACGACCAGCTCCGACTGGGCTCCCCGACAGGCCGATGACAGTTGAACAGGCGATCTCACCGAGACGTGCAGCAGTCAGACCGATTCTCGGTCCTACCGCGGATAGCCGATTTCGGAGATGTCCCGGGCCAGGTCCGCCAAGGTGATCTCTGCGTTCAGCGACGATACGAGTTTCTGGTCCAGCGGTCGCAGGGCATACACATTGCTCACTGCTGTCAGGTCTACGGGGGCCTCGTAGTAGTCCTCGGCGAAGCGCTGGAACGCTTCCGGAGAACGGTCGATCAGGAGGCTGAACAGTCCGGTCGTCCCATCAGGATCGGCACAGCTCTCGGGAAAGTCGATCGTCCCGTGGCGCCACTGATCGTCGGTCTTCGCCCGCCACAAGCAGGCTGTTGCGACGGGCACGCCGTCCTCGTCGGTGAACGCCGGCTCCTCCACGAAGGACCGAAAGGCCTCAGGAACATCGTCGATCACCCCGGCCAAGGCTCGCCGTCGTTGCCATATGGGCTCATCGGCGCTTCGTGGCTGAAGCCGCGGACATAGACTCCCGCCGCCGAGAACACTATGGAGTACTCGTCTCCTGACCCGTTGCGCATCGAGGCCATCTCCTCGCCTGCAGCCCAACCGGTGTTGAAGGAGTAATACCGGCTTTCCCAGTCCGGGCTCAGGATCGCATCGAGCATCGCAAGCGAGCGGCACAGGTCCCGCAGGTCGGCGATGGTGGGAAACTGGCGGGCTACGTCATAGACAGTCACGGGCTCATCCAACCGGATACCTCTGACATCAGCCCCGCCCCTGCCAGACGTCACGGTCAGTAGCAGGCCCATAGCCGGACGGGCCAACACGCGACAGTTGAATAGGCGAGCCCACCAGTCCCGAGGCCGTCGAGGTCCGTGGGTTCAGGGAAACCGAAGTCTGTTCAGCGGGAACTCCCGGGTCGGTCCGTGTGTATCAGCTGGGCGAATCCGTGGGTTCGGCGGGAACCGTGGGGTGGGCTGCGAGGCGGCGGGCTTCGGCGGTGACCTCGGCATCGACCTGGTCCACGGTTCTATCGCCGTATTCGAGGGTGTCGTACTCGTCGTCGAGTTCAGCCAGGCGCTTGGTCAGGGGCAGCTCATGTCCGTGGCGCTGGTGAATCCGGAAGGTGAACTCCCGAGGCGTGAGCTCTCCGGCGAGCATGCGGCGTGCGAGGGATCGGGCGGCGGCTTCCTGGCCGGCTTCGCTGGCGACCGGATAGAAGGTGAGGCCGAGTTCGTCGAGTGCTTCGGGAAGCAGGTGGTGGACGTCGTAGTCCGCCTCGGCGCGCGTGCAGGCGGCGAGGATTCGAAGGCCGGGGGTGTCGAGTCCGGCGACGAGCGCATCGCAGGCGGCATTCACCACGTCGCTCGCGCGGATTCCCCCATGCTCCAGAGGGCGGCATGGTCCTGGAGAGCGATTGCTGCTGCTTCGGTCGACGTCACACACCCATGATTCCCTTCACGGTGCGTCCGGGTCGAGCAGATTTCATCGAAGGTCCTGTTCGGCGGCCTGTTCCAGGAGGGCTCGTGGAGCAATAGTCAAGAGTTGTGGATCAGCTGAGGTGGTTCATGCCGCGAGGGTCTCGTCTCGTTCGACGAGGTGTCCGTTCTCGAACCGGTTGCCGGCTCGGACGAGGGCGACGAGGTGGGGTGCGGTGACCGCCCGCCACCGCTGCTGGGCGGACTCGACGAGTTTGAAGACCATGGCGAGGGCGGCGGTGGGGCTGCCGGCGCCGCGGGTGACCTTGGTCCGGAGCTTGACCGTGCTGAAGGTCGACTCGATGGGGTTCGTGGTCCTCAGGTGGATCCAGTGCTCGGCGGGGAAGTCGTAGAACGCCAGGAGCTCGTCGACCTCGCCGGTGATCTTCGCCGCGGCCTTGGGCCACTTCACGCCGTATGCCTTCTCGAACGCGGTGACCGCCTTCTCGGCGTGGTTGCGGTCTTCGGCGTTGTAGATCTCCTGGAGCGCCTTCTTCGCGCCGGGCTGCGCGGACTTCGGTAGCGCGTTCATGACATTACGGGTTTTGTGAACCCAGCACCTCTGGTGCCTGGCCTGTGGGAACACCTCGGCCAGGGCCCGCCACAGTCCCCTTGCCCCGTCGCCGGCCACGAGGACCGGGTCGCGCATGCCGCGCCGGCGGCAGTCCCGCAGCAGATCCGCCCAGGACTCGGTGGACTCCCACAATCCCTCGGCGATCGCGATCAGCTCCTTGGTTCCGTCGACGCGGACGCCCATCAGGACCAGCAGGCACGAGTGCGCCTGGGAGAGCCGGATCTTGGGGTGGATGCCGTCGGCCCACACGTAGACGTAGTCGGACCCGGCCAGGTCACGAGCCTGGAAGGCGGCATGCTCAGTCGTCCACTGCTTCATCAGCCGGGTCACGGTGGCCGGCGACAGACCGGCGGTACTGCCCAGGAACTGCTCGAGCGCGGGCACGAAGTCGCCCGAGGACAGGCCGTGGAGGTAGAGCAACGGCAGGACCTCGCTGACCTTCGGGGACTTCCGGCACCACGGCGCGAGGATCTTCGAGGAGAACCGTTCCCGCTCACCCGTTGCGGCATCCACACGCCGGTCGTTGAGCCGCGGCGCCGCCACCTCCACGGGCCCGGCCGCGGTGGTCACCGTCCTGGGCCGGTGGCGGCCGTTGCGAACCACCAGCCGCCGGCCCGCCTCGTCGCACTGGCCTGCGAGTTCGGCCATGTACTGCTCAACCTCCGCCTCCAAGGCTGCCGCGAGCATCCGCCGGGCACCTTCCCGGACGATCTCGTCGATCAGAGAGGTACCACTCTCGGTGGTGCCGTCTTCGTTGACTACGCTGAGCACGGGCGTGCCTTCCCGACCCGCGTTCGTAGCGCGGGCCTATTCGGTGACCTTGAGTCGATCACCCGGGAAGGTACGCCCTCCGCATCTCACGAGGCACCCCACCCCCGGACTGATCCACAGGTTCCGAGCATTGCTCGGGCTCGTGCGGAGTCCGCTCAAAGAGCGTTTCATCCCGTCTGGGGTGTTTGGTAAGTCGCCCAATGCCAGGAGCATTCCGGGCAATCCCGGAGGCGTGTGAGGATCCGTCCATGGAGTGCGATGTGTGTGGACGTGCGATGTGGCGATGGCCGATGCTGCCGAGTCTGTGGGAAGAGGAGATCTGGTCCTGTTCCTGGTGCCACGCGGCGACCCATGTGGGTGGTGAGTGGTTCGAGGTCTTGCGGCCGCCGTATTTGCCCGTGGGGATGCGTTGGGAGCGGGCCGTTGCTGAGGGCCTTTCCTCCGACGTCTCCCATGCTTTCGGTATCTTCGACAGGACGCTGTGCGGAATCCAGGTAGCCGGTATGTCGCCGTCGGACTACTGGTGGCTGCCGGAGCGGGAGAATGCCTGTGGCGGCTGCCAGGATGCGGCGGGTGTCATTGATGACCGCTGGCCGCAGGTGATGAGGGGCGAGGCCGCGCGGGTGAGTGTGGCCCGACGGCTATGAGTCCTGGGCGTTCCTCCACGACGAGGAGGTGATGAAGAACGGGTATGTGGGATGGACGTTCGGCGTTTGAGCTCCTCATCGTTGGGGCCCCGCAGACCGTGAATATCAACCACTACGGCCGCAAAGACGAAGGGGACGAGTAGAGACGTCGCCGGGGAGCGTGGATGAGAGCCTGCTCATCACTCCGGTGCGCGTCCTGTTCGTCGACGGATCCACGGCAACGGACTGTCAGCTCGCTATGCCCATGGCGGTCCGTGCTTTCTGGACGAAGGCCTTAAGGGCAAAGTTGTGGGTGCGGGTCAGTCGCTGCCGCTGCTCGCCCAGCTCTGGATAGCGGCAGTCCAAGATCAGCGCTCCCTTCTCGGCCCATGTGAGTTCGGGAACCTGCTCAAGAGCTTCATCCGCTTCCCTTAAGTACGGCTGGTGCAGGTACCCGTCGTCTGCGGCCACCGAGGCCTCGCGGAGGGCGTCGAGGGCGGCTATCGCCCGGGTGGCCGGCCCGCCGTCGTCAAGGGGGGTCAGGCGCTCCCGTGCCCGCGCGGCCTGAGCGCGCGAGCTGGCCAGACCGGCAAGGTCGGCAACGGTTTCCACAACGTGGAATGCTGCCGCGGACAGTTCGGCCGTCGCGACGAGCTCGATGACACCCAGGGCGTGGATGAAGTCGGTGTGGGTCTGGTCGACCACGGCGCCGACGTCCGCCCGCTCGTACTGCTTGTCGAGGGCGCGGGTGAGCTCGCGAACGGTGCGGAGGAAGCCGGTTATCGCTGCAGTCCGTTGATCGCGGAGAGCCGTGATGTGAGCGGCTTCTGCCGCACGGTCAGCTTGCTCCCGAACCGCTCCCAGCGTTGCGGAGGCGGCGGTCGCGGCGGCCTCCCTGGCCGCTTGTGCCTGAGCGATGCCGGCTTTGGCCTGGATGTATGCGCCCAGGCACGTGCCGAGGAAGGCCGCGACCAGCGGGAGAACGATGAGTAGGAGATCTTTGTGTTCCCTGAGGACTCTGGTGCGCATTTCCCGATGCTGAAGCTGCTGGCTGCGGGATGATCGTGGGTGCGGTCGCTTCCCTGTCGTGCGTCCGCGGGGGGTGATCTGCGTTGACGCTCCTATAGCTGTCAACTGGCCGTATGGGGTGTCTGTGGGGCGGGTCGGAGCAGGTGGTAGACCTCGCGGATGACGTAGCGTTTGAGGCAGCGGATGATCTCGCGTTTGGTCTTGCCTTCGGTGGTGCGGCGGGCGACGTAGGCGATCGTGGGCTGGTGGTATTGCATCCGGACGATGACGGTTCGGTAGATCGCGGCGTTCAGCTGTCGGTGGCCGCCGTGGTTGATCCTGTGCCTGCCGCTGGTCATGCCGGAGCCGGTGGGAACGGGCGCGATGCCCGCGAGTTTGGCGAGAGCGGCCTCGGACTTGATCCGCTCGGGGTTGTCGCCGGCGACGACGAGGATCTCCGCGGCGGTGTCCACCCCGATGCCGAACGGCTCGAGCAGCTGTGGGGCGGTCCGTTGGACCAGGTCGCCGATCATCTTCGTCAGTTCCTTGGCCTCGGCGTCGAGGTACTGCCACCGCTTGGCGAGCGTCCGCAGTGTGTGACGCAGTGCGTCCTCGGGTCCTTCCAGGCGGCGAGGACGCAGGGCTGCCAGCTGCCGTGCCAGGCTGATCTGTGTCTTTCCCGCGGTCTCCCGGCGCAGGGTGTCGGGGGCGTGGACCAGCATCGCCTTCATCGTGACCATGGCCGCGGCGCGCTGTTCAACAGCCTGGTCGTGCGCGACCTTGAGCCGGCGGATCATCTCCGCTTCGCCGTCGGCGCTCTTCGGTGTGGCGGTTGCGAACCCGGCGAGGACGGCGCGGGCGGCGTTCTCGGCGTCCAGGGTGTCGGACTTGCCATTCATGCGCCGCAGCCGCCGGTCCGGGCGGCCGGCCTCAACCACCTTGTGGCCACTCCTGCGCAGAAACGATGTCAGTGTGGCGCCGTAGGAGCCGGTGCCCTCGATCCCGAACGCAAGGACTCGGCCGAACGAGGCCGCCCAGTCCTGTAATTGCTGGAAACCGCCGGTGTCGGTGGGAATGGTCAAGGTGGCCAGGATCCCACCGATCGTGTCCATCACCGCCGCAACGTGGACGTGCTTGTGCGTGTCGACGCCGATCACGACATGCCCGGACCTGGGCTGCTCGATACTCTGCACGGTGTTCCTTCCGGCCGGAAGCGTGGGAGGTCACGCTGTCGCCGGTCGGACGGACAGGACTGTCACGGGGACGCTTTGGTGGAGTCGGCTCCAGGCTCTTATCAGGTCACGTCCGTCCGGCGGCAGCGCTTGCTGCGTGCCCGGCCGGGCGGTCGACAGATCAACGCCAGGACACCCGCGGGGTCAGTCGTAAGCAAGAGTCAGACCGCCTCGGCCGGGACTACCCGATCCTTGCGGGATCCGGTGCGAAAAGACTGACAGTCGTTGCAGCCCAAGGGCCTGCCGCCGGTGCCGGAGCAGACCGCGAGGACGGCCCGTGCCGCCTTCCCGAAGGGGAGTCTGCCGATGCGGGTTCGGGATCACCTCGCCGAGGTCTTCGCGGACGAGCCGTTCGCCGAGGCGTTCGGGGTGCGTGGGGCCCGGGGGTACTCGCCCGGCGTGCTCGCGCTGGTGACGGTGCTGCAGTTCTCCGAGGACCTCACCGACCGGCAGGCCGCAGAGGCCGTGCGGGACCGCTTGACCTGGAAGTACGCTGTTGGGGCGGAGCTGACCGATGCCGGCTTCGACCACACGGTGCTGCCCCGTTTCCGGGCCCGGCTCGCGGACCACGGCATGGAGCGGGTGGTCTTCGACCGGCTCCTTGAGCACTGCAAGGAGGCCGGCCTGGTGGCGGCCGGGGGCAAGCAGCGCACCGATGCCACCCATGTGATCAGCTCGGTGCGGAACCTGAACCGGCTTGAGCTGGCCGGGGAGAGCGTTCGGGCGGCGCTGGAGGCCCTCGCGGTCGCGGCCCCGTCCTGGCTGGCCGGCGTGGTTGACGTGACGGAGTTCGCGACACGGTACGGGCCCCGGATCGACAGCTGGAAGATGCCGTCCTCCCAGGTCAAGCGCGATCGTCTCGCCCAGGTCTTCGGCCAGGACGCTCTCGCCCTGTGTCAGGGGGCCTGGGCGAAGGACTCCCCGGCATGGATCCGACAGATCGAGTCCGTGGCCCTGCTGCGGCAGGTCCTGGTGCAGACCTACCTCATCGGCTCCGACTCGCGGGGACGGCAGGTGATCAGGAAGCGGGACGCCGACAGTGACGGGGTCCCGCCCGGCCAACTCCGCCTGGCCTCCCCCTACGACAGCGACGCACGCTGGGCGGCCAAGGGCGACGATCTCTTCTGGTGCGGCTACAAGATCCACCTCACCGAAACGTGCACCACCCTCCCCACCGACACCGACACCGACACCGAGCCGGAGTGGCAGGGACCGCCGAACCTGATCACCGACGTGCACACCACCGACGCGACCGTGCCCGACGTGAAGGCCACCGCGCCGATCCAGGCCAAGCTCGCCGAGCACGGCGTGAAGCCGGCCGAGCACTACCTCGACTCCGGCTGCCCGTCGGCCGAGTTGATCACCAGGGCCAAGAAGCAGGACATCCGCATGGTCACCCCGGTTCTCCTGGACCGCTCCGCCCAGGCCAAGGCCGCCGACGGCTTCGACAAGACCGCCTTCGCCATCAACTGGAAGACCCGTCAGGTCCGCTGCCCCGCCGGGAAGACCAGCTCCCACTGGAACCCCGTCAAGCAGCATGGCAAGGACGCCATCGTGATCACCTTCAGCGTCCTGACCTGCCGCGACTGCCCCTTCCAGCTCCAGTGCACCGCCTCGAAGCTCGGCCGCCGCATGCTCACCCTGCGGCCGAAGGAGCTCCACGAGAATCTCGCCCGGGCCCGCGCCGAGCAGAAGACCGACACCTGGAAGAACAAATACAAGATCCGCGCCGGCGTCGAAGGCACCATCAACCAGGCCCTGGACATCACCGGCATCCGCCGGGCCCGCTACCGCGGCCTGCCCAAGGTCCGCATCCAACACGCCTTCTCCGCCACCGCCCTCAACATCGTCCGCCTCGATGCTTGGTGGACCACCGGACCCCTCGACCGAACCCGCCGCACCAGCCGACTCGAGCAACTCAGCTACCGACTCTCCGCCTGAAGGAATTACGCACCAGAGTCCCTGAGAAAGACAATCACGTTCCCGATCCTGCCGCGAATGCTGGGCGCGACGCACTACTCCAGCGGAGATGGGTACGTGGTCGAAGGGGGAGGTCATGAAACGATGCGCCGGACGACGAGGATTGGTCCCAGGTCGGTTTGCTTGACCACCGTCACGGGACGGCCGGTTCTGGGTGCGTGGACGACGTAGCCGTAGCCGATGGCCATGGCGACGTGTTCGGGGGCGGATGCCGAGCCGCGGGCGAAGAGCAGGTCTCCGGGGGCGATGGCGTCGGCCGGGACGGCGCGTCCGTCGTGGATCTGGGTGTAGGTGGTGCGAGTGATCTCCATTCCGGCGACGCCGTAGGACCGCTGAGTCAGGGATGAGCAGTCGCAGCGTTCGGCGGGGTTGTCGCCGTGGGGGTTGGTGCAGCTGCCTCCCCACTGGTACATGGTGCCGACCTGGCCGAGCGCCCAGCGGATCGCGGTTTGTACCTGGGGTGGGGCGCTCGCCGGAATCTGGTATCCCTCGGGCACGGTGCCGGGCGGGATGTCCCCGAAGTCGACTGCCGCCTGGACGGTGCACGCGGCCGGCGCGAGGCCGCCAGCCCCGGGGATGGTGGGGGCGGCTACGCCGGTGGTCCCGCCGAGGGTTGGGGCGATGGCCTGCTGCAGAGCGGTGGCGAGGGGCTCGTGTTTCGCGTAGGCGTCGGGGTAGCCGGAGCGCTGGACCTTTTGCGCGGCGACGGTTATCGGCATGTTCTGCCAGTCGGTGAGCTGGGCCAGCGCGTCGTAGAACCGTTCGGAGGCGTAGACCGGGTTCAGGATCTGCTCGCGGGTTCCCCAGCCCTGTGAGGGGCGTTGTTGGAACAGGCCCAGGGAGTCGCGGTCTCCGTGGTCGAGGTTGCGCAGGTCTGATTCCTGCAGGGCGGTGGCGAGTGCGACGATCTGCCCGCGGGCGGGGAACTTCTTCTGTACTCCCGTGGCGACGATGATCTTCGCGTTGGGGAGCTGCTCCCTGGGCAGGGACAGGCCGGAGACCGTGACGTTGCCGCCTCCGTTGAGCATGGCCGTGACCTGGCGTGCCATGTGGGCGGTGTCGGCGTCGGCGCCGCCTTGCCCGGGCGTGCAGCGGGTGGCCGCGGCCTCGGCCTCGCTCTGGCCGAGGCCGGCGACGTGGGGCGGCGATCCCCGCGAGCATCAGGAGCCCCAGCCCCATCAGCCCGGCGGTGACGGCCAGCCACCGTTTGATTCCCTTCTTCATGAACGGCCCCGCTGGCGGCGACGGCGCCTCAGCTCGCGCTCCTCGTTGCGGTTGAGGGTGGAGTCACTGGGCCGTGGCGGGGTCACGTTGGTGACGCGGCGGGTGGCGGGTTGGCGCTGGCTGCCTCGGTCCAGGCGCTGTCGCAGCTGCTGCTGGCGCGGCGAGGCCGCCGGCTGAGTCGGCACCGGGTGGCGGGGCCGGGACTGCTGCGCCGTGGCTTGAGTCGACGGAGCGGCCTGCGGACTGGGCTGGTTCGGGATGGTGGTGGCCTGGTTGCCGGCGGACCGCTGGTGCATCGGACCGCCGGGCAGCTGATTGGAGATGGTGGGCGCCGTGCTGCCGGTGGGGGTGGGCGCCGGGTCCCCCGGGCGGGTTGGTCGGCCGCGGCGGGTGCGGCGGCCGCGGAGGGTGGGGCGGCTGCGGCGGGATCGTCGGCGGCTGCGGCGGATTGGGGGGCTGCGGAGGGTTCGGCGGATTCGGTGGGAGGTGAGGCGGGTTGGGAGGCTGAGGCGGGTTGGGCTGGTGGCCTGCGGGCCTGGCCGGCCGGTTGGCCCTGCCCTGGATCCTGTTCATGAGGGCGACGGTGGAGACGCTGGAGGACGTGGCGTAGCCGAGGGCCGCGATCGGGTTTCCCGTGGCGAGGGATACGCCGACCATCGCGGTGCGGACCGCTCCGCGCGTGATCTTTCGGGCGATGCTCTGGTTCTTCGCGACCGGGGTGGAGGACGGGGTGAAGGCGGAGCCGTGGGTCCCGCCGACGCGGGCTGCGGACATCTTCGCGCGCCAGTTCGCCGCGACTTGCTTGGAGCGGACTGTGAGGGCCTTGCGCTTCTTGATCGCGCCGATGCACACGATGTCCACGGCAAGGAATCGGAGGGTGAGCTCGTTGCCCCAGCCCTGCTGCACGGGATCGAGGACGGCCTGGATGATCAGGATGAGGACAGCGAGGCCGACGATCGAGGCGAGGAGCTGACCGAGGGAGTGCAGCACTGACGCTGCCCAGTCCCAAAGGAAGGCACGTCCGGCCCCGGGGATGGTGCCGGCCACGAGGGCGGGTTCGGCGCGCACGGCGTCCCAGGCGATGCGGCACTGCGCGACGAGGAAGCTGCCGGCGAGACCGGTGATCAGAACGGTGACGATGAGTGCGGCGATGAGGAGGAAGATCGCACCGCCGACCTTGTCCATCGAGGCGCGCTTGGCGCTCTGGACGTCGCCCTTGACGCACTCCTTCTCGAACTGATCCATCGGCTGATATCCGAAGTGGTCGATCGCCCACCGGTTGACGATCGGCATCATCCACCCCGTGACGGGGCTGCTGTTGGGGTCGATGTAGGTGCGGAAGTCGTCGTACTTCTTCAGACGTTGCGTGTGTTCCTGGATCGCCCGGTCGTAGGCGAGCTGCCGCAGTTTGGTGTCGGAGTACTTCTGGGCGCAGTCGCCTTTGAAGATCCGCCCGTACTGGAGCAGCATGGCGGGCTTGACGATGAAGGCGTCGGTGAGGGCGTCGGTGAGCGGGCGTGAGAGGGCTCGGCTGCTGGCGGATTTCTCCAGGCTCTTTTCACGTTGGTTCGGGTTGGCGTCGAGGATGATGTCGGCGACTTCGAGGGACAGGCCGCGGGCGACCGCGACGGCGCCGTCCTTCTCGCCCAGGAGGAGTTGCGGGGGCGAGGACAGGAGTGTGGCGGTCAGGCCGGCGATGAGGAGGGACAGGGCGGCGTCCCCCCACCCCTTGGCGCGGTCGCCGAAGAAGATCCGCGCGACGCAGACGAGCGCGCACACCGACAGGAAGAGGCTGGGGAGGCCCATCTGCAGGATGACCTGGGTGTGCAGGGAGGTGGCGACGGACAGGACGGGTGTCAGGAGCAGCTTGGCGAGGCCGAATCCGAGCGCCCAGGCGATGAGCCAGCAGCAGAACGCCACGACCCACTTGGTGACCATGAAGCACAGTTCGGTGATCAGGTTCTCGATGCCGAGGTCCCAGTCCATCAGGTCGCCGGTGTCTGATTTCACCGTGTAGGCCGAGATCGGCATGCGGTTGCGGTCGGTGACGTTGAAGACGGCGAGGACGCCGCCCTCGTCGGGCAGGAGCTTGCGCAGCCGTTCCTCCTCGGCTTTGAGGAAGCCTTCCTTCACGGAGTCCGAGAACGACGTGTGGAGGTCCGCGAGGATCTTTTCGATCTCGGCGAGCTCTTCCGCGGTGGGCGTACGACCCCCGGGCGTGGTCGGCGTCAGGGGGGTGAGCGGCGCGCTGGAGGGAGCCGGAGTGGGAGTCGGAGAGGAGGTCGGTGTCGGGCTCGGTTCGGCGAGGGCCGGCAGGGAGGTGAGCAGGGTGAGGGCGGTGGCGGCGAACGCCGCCACGAGCAGCGCGAGGCGCAGGCGGGCCGTGCCGAGCAGGCGCAGCCGCTTCCACGGGGCGGGAGGGGTTTTCATGCCGCGGCCTGCCGGCTGGTCGGGGTGGTGTGGATGACGCGCTCGATCGCCCGGTCGAAGGGGATGAGGACCCGCATGAGACCGATGCGGCCGGCGAGGTCGCGGTAGAGGCACTCCCCCGCGCGTGCCCGGCGCTGGTCGTCGGGCAGGCCGAGCGGGGAGAGGCCGCCGGTGACCAGGTCCAGGAGGTCGGTGTCGGTGGCGTCCACTCCGAGGAACTCCAGGGAGCGGGCTGCCAGGGTGCGGCTGGTCTGCCGGAAGACGAAGCGGTGCGGGATGAGTCCGCGGACGATCACGCCCTTCTCGCTGTCGGACGGGCCGATGTCGTTGGCGTCGTGGCTGCCGACGTACGCGGCGGCGTTGCGCTTGCGGCCGTCGCGCAGCAGCTCCAGGAGGAGCTCCAGGCCCTCGTCGCTGGAGGTGAGCCACCAGCACTCGTCGAAGACGGTGACCGCGAATTCGTCCCGGGAGCGCATCGCGGTCTCGCGGGAGACCGCGGCGATCAGGTACATCAGGGCACGGCCCAGGACTTTCTCGAACTCCAGGCGCTGGATGCGGTGCTCGGAGGCGAGCTCGGACTTCTTCGGCAGCTGAAGCGCGCTGACGAGGAAGACGACGGAGTCCGCGCGGTGGGTGTCGACGACGGGCAGGGTCGCGTCGAACACGACGCGGGCGAGGTCCTTGCGGGCGACCGAGGCGAGCTTGCGGGCCAGGCCCTGGGCGGAGGCGTCGCCTGCGCCGCGCGCGGTGAGCTCGTCCATCAGGGCGCGCATCGACGGTTCGGGCCGGGCCAGTACGGCCTGGACGGCCTCGGAGAGTGCGACGCCTTCGAGGTCCATCGGGCGTACGCCGAGGAGCAGCGTGAGGAAGCTCTCGGTGAAGCGGGCCGCGACCTGGGGGCTGGTCTTCTCGTAGAGGCGCAGGGGGTCGAGGGAGACCTCGGCGGTGTGGTCGATGCGGATGAGCTGGGTGGTGCCGGGGCAGGCCTTGGCGAAGCGGGCCCATTCCTGGTCGGTGGTGCGGTCGACGATGACGGCGCGGCCGCGGGAGCCCGGCCGGCCGAGCTGGTGGCCGCGGGCGAGGACGTTGTAGACGGCGCCCTTCATGCCCACCGACTTGCCGGCGCCGAGCTCGCCGAGCCAGGCCATCGACGCGGACGCGTTCTCGCGGGGGCCGCGGGCGGGATCGATCAGGACGGGCCGGGCGCCGCCGGAGGCGACCTGGAGACCGTAGAGGCCGCCGCGGTCGTCGCCGAGCTGGGAGCCGCACCAGGGCATGGCCATCGCGAAGTCCCGCGCGAGGAGGATCTGCGCGTAGCCGGCCATGACGCGGGGGGTGCGGCAACCGGGCAGCATCGCCTGCCACAGGCTGGCCTGTTCGCCGGCCGGACGGGAGAACGTGTAGTCGGTGGAGCCGAAGTCGCTCGCGAGGGCGGCGGCCCGGTCCATGGCGTCCTCGGGGCTGTTGCCCCACACGGCCAGGGTGACCATGGCGCGGATCTCCACCTCGCGCCGGTTCGCGGTCAGCCGCTCGTGGTACTCCTCGTTGTCGGCCTGGTTCCGGGCGACGGCCGCGGGCGGGCCGGCCGGGTCGCCCTCGTACTCGGCCGCCTGCGCCTTGAGGTGGCGGGCGCGCTTGCGGACCTTCGGTTCGGCCTTCGAGCCGGGGACGATGACCAGGCGGGCGGTCCAGTCGACGGGGTAGGCCAGGTCGTCGAGCTGCTGGAGGTAGGCCGCGCCGGGCAGCGCGAACGCCTCGGGCATCTCGGAGAGGGCCAGGAGGGCCTGGTAGGAGTCGCCCCACTCACTGGACACCTGAAGAAACCGGCGGGTGAAGGGGTTGGCCGGCAGGGCGGGGCCGCCGGTGAAGTCGGCGCCGCCCTCGCCGACGAGAATCTCCCCGAGCGCCGCGACGGTGCGGCCGCGGCCGCGAACCGGGGTCTCGGTGCCGTCCGGGAGGAACGGCTCGGCGAGCCCCCGGCGCGCGCTGTGGCCGTAGATCCACAGGATCTCCGCCTCGGACGCCGGCCGCATCGACACCCCGGACGGCCACTGGGCCTGGATCCGCTCGGCCTGCTCCAGGCGCCGGCGCACCTCCGCGTCGGTGACGACCGCGGGCATCAGGCCGAGCTGCAGGGACACTTCCGCCCGCGCAGTCCCGGAACGCCGACAGGAGAGCGTCCTTCTGGTTCAGCGGGGGCAGCGGGAGGGCGAGCCAGTCGGTGCGGCCGGTCAGCTCCAGGTCCTCCAACTGGTCCAAGACCGCGTGCCCGAGCTGCTCGTAGCGGTGCGCGCTCCAGGTCGATGTCGTCGACCATGGCGCGCACCACGGCGGTCGGGTCGATCTGCGGGCAGAGCGACATGAGCATCGGCTCGCCCGTCATGGCCTTGAACAGGCCTTCCAGGGCCTTGAGGCGACGTCGCTTCACGACGGCGGGGGCGTGGGAATAGTTGGTCGCGGTGACGCGCCAGACGGGCCAGACAGTGCCGTGGGTGGTGAAGATCAAATTGTTCTGGACGTGTCGGATCGGCAGGCGCATCGTCAGGTCTGCGGTCAGGTGCGGTTCGTGGGGGCGCGGCGGGCGAGGAGGGCTTGCACCCCCGAGGCCACTGGCGCGGCGGGTGCCGAAGGCTCGGCGGCGGGTACTGCGGGCCGGGGCCGGTCGGGCCTGGGATGCCGGAGCTCCGGTGCGGGGGCGGGGGCTTCGGCTGGCCGTCGTCGGGGGGCAGGTGATGCGGGTGTCGCCGCGGGTGGGCCGGGTCGGCCGGTAGGCGCATCGCGGAGCCGGCCGCGCCGGGGCGTGGCCAGCATCAGGGCGATGCTCAGCAGGGCGGCCGCGGGGTTGCGGCCGTCGATGTGCAGGTGGCGCAGCACGAACGCCACCGCGGCGGGCAGGGCCAGGAGGGCGGCGACGTCGAGCCAGCCGTTGCCACCCCAAACGGGGCGGGTCAGGATCAGGGCGCCGACGGTGGCGACGATCCCGGCGAGCTGGGTCAGGGTGTAGGGGCCGCCGGGCAGCCTGATCCCCCGGCCACCGTTGACGTCCCGGATCACCCCGTGAACGAGCGGCGCGCGCCGGGCTTTGGTGTAGCAGCGGCCGATCAGCTCGAAGTCCACCTCGCCGCCAGTGGCGGTGGCCTCGTTCACTGGTCACTCCGGGCGGCGTTGGGGCCGCTCTGGTACTGGACGATGTCCTCGGTTGTCTTGTTTTTCAGGGCGCCCATGTTGGCGGACAGGCCCCAGACGATCGCCGCGAAGATGACGGCCATGATCGTCGGCCCGGGTGCCTTGGTCTTCCAGCCCACAACCACGACGAAGATGCCGCAGAGAACCGGGATGGCCACGTCGAAGATGAGGCCCTTGATGTCGGTGCCGATGCCGGTGCCGGTCTGGATCCAGCCCGCGGCCAGCGTGATGGTGTCCTGCATGACGTGCTCCTCTTATGCGGTGGGGGTGGGTGTCGAACCGGGGGCGCCGGAGGCGGCCGGAGTCGGTGAGGTGAGGGCGGGGGCGCCGTCGAGGCTGGCGGTCTCCCAGCGGCCGGCGCGGGCCTTGAGGGTGAGGGCGTAGGTGAGCGGGAGCCGCACCCCGTCCTGGCCGGTCGCCCGGAGGGTGACGAGCAGGCGCAGGGTGGTGCCGTCGCCGGGGACGGAGACGACCGGTTCGCCGCCGGTCTCGCCCTCGACCGCGAACTGGTCCACCGCGACACCCGAGTACGGGGCCGGGGACGGCGCTGCCAGGCGGGTACCGGGGGCCAGATAGCGGTCGAGCTCGGCGCCGGCCTTCGTGAGGTAGGCGCTAAGGAAGCTGGTGACCGCCTGGGTGCGCGGGTCGGTCGGCAGCGCCGGACGCATCGCGCCGTAGACCAGCTCCGGAGTCTTGGCCCGCTCGGGGGCGGCGACCTCGGCCGGCAGCGCGAGCGCGATGTACGCGGTCGCTCCCCCGGCGCCGGGCGCCGTGGCCACGGGTACCTGGAAGTAGCGGACCGCGTCGGCCGACTGCGACGGGTCTGCGCCCGGTTGCGTGGACGGAGCCGGCGACGGCTGCGCGCCGGTGACGCGGGCCGCGACCGTGACCGCCCAGACGGAAGTGTCCGTCTGGCGGAGCCGGACGACGGTCAACTGCTCGCCCCGGTGCCGGCCGGAGACACCGTCGAGCTGCATGCTCGCGGCCTGCGGGTAGTAGACGGCGAGCTTGGGCTCGTCGCCGCGGCCGGCAGACAGGTAGGCGGCGACGAAGAGGCTCGCGAAGCCGGCCGCGCCCTGGCCGCCGCTCGCGGTCGGTGTGGGCGGGGCGGCCTTCGGCGCCGAGGACGCGGACGTGGCGGGCACCGAGAGGTAGGCGAGCGCGCCCAGCAGGGGGCCGAGCGCGATCAGGCCCCAGACGATCCAGCGCAGCAGCGCGGCCGAGTTGGCCTGGGCGCCGGTCGACCATCCGCCGACCCAGCCGGCCTCCTCGATGGCCTCGGTCTCCTGTGCGGCCGGCGTCTGCGGGTCGGCCGGTGGGGCCGGCTTCCGGCGGCCGGTGAGGGCGGGGCTCATGCCGTACCTCCGACCGAGCGCAGGGTGTGACCGGCCAGCTCGGCGATGCGGTTGCGGAGTTCCGCTTCCGGTCGGCGGCGCAGCGCGGCGAGCGAGGCGAGGACCGCGTCGGCGTCCTCGTCGAGGAAGGCGCGGAGGCGCTCGTGGGTGCCGGGGTCGAAGGGGCGGGCGACGAGTGCGGCGCCGAGGTGGACGAGCAGACGCTGGGCGCGGGTGACGCGCTCCTCGTCCGCGTCCAGCGACGTCGCGGCGGCGGGTGTGGTCAAGGCGCATCTCCAAAGGGGGGAGCGGACGGTGGCCTCGGCGGTGGTCCAGGTCATGCCGCGGCCTCGGGCTGCAGGGATGCTGTGAGGCGGGCCAGGGCCCGCGAGCGCGCCGGCGCTGCCAGGCGACGGCCGTGGTTCCGGCGAGGGCGGCGGCCTCGGCGTCCGGGATGCCGCCGCTGATGTGGTGCCAGGCCAGCGCCTGCGCGTCCGCGGTCGACAGCGCGCCGTCGCGCACCGCGTCGAGGAGGAGCTCCAGGAGCTCCAGCCGGGCCGGGGCACTCGCGGCGTCGTCTGCCGGGCCGGCGTGGAGGCCGGCTTGGGCGGCGGCCGCGCGGACGCTGCGGGCGCGGGCGATCTCGTACGGGCCGGGCGACCGGTCGGCGATCTGCTCCGCGACCGTGAGGTCTTCCCCCGCCGGGCCCTGCTCGGCGGCGAGCTCGGCCAGGACCCGGCGCAGTGTGTCCAGCGCGAGGTTCGCGGCGGGCCGGCCGGGGCGGAGGTGGATGCGACCGGAGCGGGCGACTTCGTAGAGGGCG